>JBDRGC010000456.1:0-13774 GCA_043818215.1 Chloroflexota bacterium
ATAGCGTGGGTAGGATTTTTCAATTATGCAGTTGCCTCCACCGCGTGCAAACCTCATGCTAGCCTTGAATCTAAGGAGAAAAAACTATGACACGCAAACTCATCCTGATATCCAGCCTGGTCTTGATCGCCATCGCCGCAGGCGCGTTGATTTGGACGCGCTCTGCGAAGGGCAAAGCCGACCTTCCTTTCAACATCAGTCCTTCTGAGATCGAACCTTCCGCCGATGCTCAGGCGATAAGAGAGACCATCTTGAGAGCCAGAAGAATAAGAATCGAAGCGGAGTATACCTTCGACACGAGCCAGTTCGACACGGTTTACATCAATGACCCGCGTGGAGGCGTGTTAAGCGACAAAGGCCTCGCCCTAATCCGGGAAATTCGCCAGGATACTACCATCCGGAAAGACCAGGTAGGTATTTTGGACTACAAGAAGGCGGTCATTGAAAACCTGAAACACCTTTACGAAGACTCCATGGCAGAACTGCGGGCCAAGGAGTCTGCCGGGAAACTGACAGAGGAGGAACGGCTCATCCTCCAGGTGGACACGTACGGGTGGCCGACTCCCGAGCCTGTGGATGAAAACCTGGCGGCCCTGGCGACCCAGACTTGTGAGCTTTTCATCGCCCAGGTCACGGCCTGGGTACCCGAACCCAAACCCACGGCAGCATATCCGGAACCCGACGCCGATGCCGCCTACCCGCAACCCGAACAGAAACCCGCACCCGTGGTATGTCCAACACAAACCTCTGGGGCAGAACATTACCCTTTTCCAGAATTTTACCCTTTCAGGGTACCTTACCGGGGCTACCCACCGGAGATGGTCCCGCCGGAAGAGTTTGAGATGAGCATCTCTTCAATCGAGATCGAAGGTGATGTGGCCAGGGCTGTCGTGCATAATCGGGTAGGAACATATGAGTATTTGTTAGTTAAAGTGGATGAGCAATGGTATATTGCCGATGTAACATTACTGAAGGCAGAATTTTAATTCGATCATCTGTCCATCAAGACAATTCTTCTGGTTTAGCTCATTCGAAGATGCGCCAGGTTCTAGAACCATGACACGCAAACTCATCCTGATATCCAGCCTGATCTTGATCGCCATCGCCACGGGCGCGCTGATTTGGACCAACTCGGCGAAGGGCAAAGTCGACCTTCCTTTCGACATCAGCCCTGCCGAGATCGAACCTTCCGCCGATGCTCAGGCGGTTAGAGAGACCATCTTGAGAGCCAGAAGGATAGATATCGAAGCGGAGTATACCTTCGACACGAACCAGTTCGACACGGTTTACATCAACGACCCGCGCGGCGGCGAGATATCCGATGAAGCTCTCGCCCAAATTCAGGAAATTCGCCAGGATGTTACCCTGCGAATAGGTCAAGTAGGGTATCTGGACTACAAACAAACCCTCATTGAAAGCCGAAAACACAATTACGACAAGTACATAGCAGATCTGCGGGCCAAGCAAGCCGCCGGGACACTAACAGGGGAGGAACAGATTATCCTTGAAGGGGAGACGAATGGGTGGCCGACTCCCGAGCCTGTAGACGAAAACCTGGCGGCCAAAGCGACGCAGACTTGTGAGCAGTTTATCGCTGAAGCGGCCTCCTGGGAACCTGAACCTGCGGCGGCATACCCGGCACCCGATACCGAAAGGGCGTATCCGGCACCCAAAGCAGCAAACCCGGCACCCGAACCAGCACTCTGCCCAACCCTGACCCCAACGCAATTCCCGCAAGTGATGATGGTGCCTCATCGAGGTCACGATCCGGCGACGCTCCCGCCGAAGTCGTTTGAAATAGACATCTATTCGATTGAGATCGAAGGCGACGTTGCCAAAGCTATCGTACATAAGTCAGGTGTAACGTCAAAACTGGTATTGGTCAAAGTCGATGAACAATGGTATATAGCCGGCGCGGAACTGCTGAAGTTTGCGCCATAAAACGAGCGTTTGCCCATAGAGACAACTCATCTGGTTTAGCTCATTCGAAGATGCGCCAGGGTCTAGAATAATGACACGCAAACTCATCCTGATCTCCAGCCTGATCTTGATCGCCATCACTGCAGGCGCGTTTATTTGGACCAACTCGGCGAAGGGCAAAGCCGACCTGCCGGAGGGAGAGAAAGCCCCGCCGCACGTCCCCGGTTTGCTGGGAGCCGAGGAAGCCCGCCAAGTTTACGGAGACGGAGTCTTCGGCAGCCCGTATCAGGCGGACGATGCTATCATGGGGGAGATTTTCGCCGCCGCGCTGGGGGATGTGGTGCATCTGCTGCGGTTCGAGTAACGAAGGGGCGAAGGAACCCGCCAGCGGATTGTAGCGGAATAGCGGAGGCGTCTCCGCCATTCACAGCCCTCCGCCCCTCCGTTGCCAGAGCAGAAATTTAGAACAAGCATTCTCCCCAATATAATATTCTACAGTATAATTCACACCATGACTTCCATTGTTGCTTTAGACCTCGAAACGACCGGCTTAAATCCCGAGGGGGATGCCATCACCGAGATCGGCGCAGTACGCTTCAATTCCAAGCGCATCGAAGGCGAATGGCATTCTCTCATCAACCCGGGACGCCGTATTCCCCCCAATATCACCCAACTCACCGGCATCACCGACGCCATGGTGCGCGACGCCCCCACAATCCACGCGGTACTCGCAGACCTGGCAGATTTCGTGGGCGATTCACCCGTACTGGGGCATAATGTACGCTTCGACCTGGGCTTTCTCAATCGCTACGGTATTTTGCAAGCCAACGATCCCCTCGATACTTACGAGATGGCTGCCGTGTTGCTGCCCACCGCCGGGCGGTACAAGCTGGGAGCGTTGGCACAGGCATTGGGGGTGATTCTTCCCAACGCCCACCGTGCGTTGGACGATGCCCGCGCCACCCACGCTATCTACCTGCGGCTGTACGAAGAGGCCCTGAATCTACCCCTGGATTTGCTGGCCGAGATAGTCCGTCTGGCCGACGATGTCCCCAATTGGATGGGATACGGCCTGTTCTTCGAAGCCCTGCGCACCCGTTCCCGCGAGACGGTTTCATCCCGCCGGACCCGCAAAGGCTTCCTTGAGCCATTATTCGCCAGACCCCCGCGGGCCGCGCCGCCTCTGATACCTGCTGCCAAGCCCAGTCCCCTGGACGTTGAGGACGTGGCTGCCATCCTGGAATATGGCGGTGAGTTTTCCCACCACTTCCCCAACTACGAGCAGCGTCCCGAACAGGTAGAAATGCTGCGCTCCGTAACCCGTGCCATCTCTGAAGGCCAGCATCTGATGGTCGAGGCCGGAACCGGGGTGGGCAAATCCTTTGCTTACCTGATTCCCGCGGCCCTGTGGGCGATCCAAAACGGGCTGCGGGTGGTGATTTCCACCAACACCATAAATCTGCAAGACCAACTCATCAACAAAGACATCCCCGACCTGCAAGCAGCCCTCGGCCTGGAGTTGCGGGCCACAGTACTCAAGGGGCGCAACAACTACCTTTGCCCACACCGCCTGGAGATATTTCTCCGGCGGGGGCCGGAAACCCCTGATGAAATTCGCGTCCTCGCCAAAGTCCTGGTCTGGCTACAGGGAAGCACCAGCGGAGACCGGGGGGAACTCAATCTCAACGGGCCAGCCGAGACGGAGGTGTGGTCGCGGCTATCCGCTGCTGATGAGGGCTGCACCGCCGAGAACTGCCTGAAGCATACCGGCGGAGCCTGTCCATTCTATCAAGCCCGCCAATCCGCCCACAGCGCCCACTTGATCATCGTCAATCACGCCCTGCTGTTGGCCGATATCGCCACCGGCAACCGGGTGCTGCCCGATTACGATTATCTGATCGTGGACGAGGCCCATCACTTGGAAGAGGCTACCACCAACGCACTGAGCTTCCGGGCCACGCACTTCGATTTCATCCGAGTTTTGCGCGAACTGGGCAATGCCAACTCTGGAATTTTGGGGCGGCTTCTGTCACTGTTGCACGACTCCGTCAGCCCCAGCACGTACGCCACCGTCGATCATCTGGTTGAGCGGGCCACCGACAACACCTTCCAATTGGAGAATCTGACCCGTAATTTCTTCAACACCATCGACCAATTCCTCTTCGACCAGCGCGATGGACGGCCCGTGGGGCCTTATGCCCAACAGGTGCGCATTCTCCCCTCCACACGCGTCCAACCCGCCTGGCTGGATGTAGAAATCGCCTGGGAGGACACTCAAGGCATCATCAAAGCCTTGAGCAAATCGCTGGAGCAGCTATCGCAAGCCATTGTAGACCTGACCGATAATGGCTTTGACGAGATGGATATTCTCGAAGACATCTACAGCCGCCTGACCAATGTTTACCGGCGGGTGGGTGAGATGTTCGAGAATATCGAAGCCCTGGTATTCGATCCCCAGTCTGACCGCATCTATTGGGCCGAAATCCGCCCCGACCGCCGCGGGTTGACTCTGCAAGCCGCCCCGCTGCACATCGGCCCGTTGATGGAAAAGCACCTGTGGCACGAGAAACAGTCGGTTATCCTGACCTCTGCCACCCTGACAACTGCGGGCGAATTCGATTACTTGCGCAGCCGTCTATTCGCCGAAGATGCTTACCAACTGGCCCTCGGCTCGCCCTTCGATTTCGAAAATTCAACACTGCTATACATCCCCAACAATATCCCCGAGCCGGGCGACTACCATGGTCACCAGCGCGCCATAGATAACAGCTTGATCCACCTGTGTCAGGCCACTGGCGGGCGGACTCTGGCATTGTTCACCTCGTATGCCCAACTCAAAAAGACATCCCACGCCATCGGCCCCGCATTGGCAGAGCATGGCATCGTAGTCTACGAACAAGGCGGAGGGGCTTCGCCTCATTCCTTGCTGGAGAGTTTCAAGAACGCGGAGCAGGCTGTGCTTTTGGGGACGCGCGCCTTTTGGGAGGGGGTTGACGTGCCTGGGGAGGCCCTCTCGGTGCTGGTGATTGTCAAGCTGCCCTTCGATGTGCCCTCTGACCCCATCATCGCGGCCCGCTCGGAAACCTTCGAAGACCCCTTCCACCAGTACGCCCTGCCCGAGGCCATTCTGCGTTTCCGGCAGGGATTTGGCCGTCTGATCCGTACCCAATCCGACCGGGGGGTGGTAGTTGTGCTTGACAAGCGGGTGCTGACCAAGCGCTATGGGCCGGCCTTCACCGGGTCGCTGCCCCAATGCACCCAGCGGGTGGGGGCATTGCAGGATTTGCCCCGTGAAGCAGCCACGTGGTTGAATTTATGAGAGATTTAACCACAAAGGATGTAAGCATTCAGCTCCTTGTCGAAATAGAACGCGGATTACACGGATTAAGCGGATTGACGCGGATTTTATTTAAAAAGAATCCGCAAAAAACCGCATAATCAGCGTTGTGCCGCCAAGTCAAATGAGAAACACGATTCCAAAGAATGGTAAAATTGAAGAACAACTAAGTTCATTACTATTCAGTTGGAGATTGCCAAATGTTAGTTACACTAAAAATCCACGAGAATGTCCAAAAGTTACCTGCACCGTTTCAAGCAGAAGTATTAGATTTTGTTGAATATCTGCTGATAAAGTCGGAGCGTGAAATTGCACAACAGGGTGAGTCCGACTGGTCAAGTTTTTCTCTAGCTTCTGCTATGCGTGGCATGGAAGACGAAGACACAACCACTTTTACAATGGATGATTTAAAGGTTGTGTTCTCTTGAAATCCCCCGGTCAAATCGTTTTATTCAAATTCCCGCAAACAGATTCACGCCGGGGAAAGCTACGTCCTGCTTTGTTATTAGGCAAATTACCAGGGCAATATGATGATTGGCTAATCTGCATGTTTTCAACCCAATTACGGCATTACATCCAGGGGTTTGATGAAATAATACAAATTGGAGATTCGGATTTTTCTGATTCTGGTTTGAAAGAACCGAGTGTAATCCGAGTTGGGCGACTTGCTGTGGTTGATGAAGATATATTGCTTGGAGCAATAGGGGAAATTGATTCAGACAGATTCCAGCGAGTGAAGACCAATCTTGCGGATTGGATTATAAAATCTTAGCGAGAAAATGCTGTTTGTGCATTTGCACAAGCATAGGGCATCACGGCTATAATTTTTATTCAATCGGTGTTTTGGTAGCGAAAAGCGGTACAACCCCACATGCAGGCACTATGCACAAAGAAGCACGCAAGAATTTTAATGAGCCTGTATGCTCTGTGTGTCTTTGTGGTAAATTTTCCTACCGCAGCGCAGACGCAGGCCACGATCACGCCGATTTCGGTGAACAGCGCCGGGGAGTTGGGAAATGCCTGGTCAGCCTCCCCCAGTATTTCATCAGATGGCCGCTTTGTGGCTTTCGCATCGGCGGCCAGCAATTTGGTCGCGGGGGATACCAACAACATCGCCGATATCTTCGTCCAAGACCGGCTGACCGGAAATACAGAACTGGTGTCGCTCTCATCCTCAGGGGAACAGGCCAACGGCCCTTCCACAGAAACTTTCATCTCAGCAAACGGACGTTTTGTGGCTTTCGCGTCCGAGGCCAGCAATCTCGTCACGGGTGACACCAACGCGGCCGCGGACATCTTCGTGCATGACCGCCTGAGCAGGGAAACTGAACGCGTTTCGGTGAACAACGCGGGGGAGCAAAGCGACAACAAATCAGCATCCCCCTCCATTTCCGGTGATGGCCGCTATGTGGCATTTGCGTCTTTGGCAGCCAATCTGGTGCAAGACGACACCAACGCAGCTGCCGATATTTTCATCTTCGACCGTCTCAGCAATCATATATTACGGGCCTCGGTTGACAACGACGGGCAGCAAGGCAATGCCGCCTCCCGCAATCCAATCATAGCCGCCAACGGACGCACGGTTGTGTTCGCCTCGGATGCGAACAATTTGACTCCCAATAATTCCTATGATGTCAGCGATATATACATTTTCAATCGCGTGTTGGCAAAAATCGAGCGCGTGCCGGTTGCTTCAGATGGCTCCCCGGCTAACCAATGGACAGACTTCCCCGTCATTTCAGCCAACGGACAGCGAGTCGCTTTTCTCTCCATCGCCACCAATCTAGCCGCTGGATATGCCCCGCGCGCCAGCATTTATATCCGCGACCGGCAAACCCAAACAAGTACCCGCGCGGCCAATCCAGAGATGGATTCCATCTTCGCAATCTCCGGGGATGGGCAAACCCTGGCATATCTGGCCCCAGCCCAAGAAGAGGGCTACAACATTCGACTGCTAAACTTGACCAGCGGCCAAGAAACCAGCATCTACAATCTTAGCGGGGAATTGAGCGGACACAGTACGCTCTCACAAGATGGCCGCGTGCTGGCTTTCGATGCCAGCGAGACAACCTGGCAGGAGCGGCAAGTTTACGCCTGGGACGAACGCGGGGAGATGCCGCCATCTTTCGTAGTGACCGGGCAAGTGATGGACGCCACCGGCCACCCGCTGGCACTGGTCACGCTGGAGGATGGGCGCGGTAATACGGTCAAAACGGACGGGGGAGGATATTTTTATATCAACGGAATCAACCCAGGGCCGGTTACGCTGGTCCCATTTAAGGAGGGTTATCGCTTCGGGCCGGCAGTGATCTCACTGGATGCGCAGTCGGACACAAGCAGTATCGACTTTGGCTATGCGCATGACGAAGTTCTCAGCGAGGCAAAACTCGATATCGGGATGCCCTACAGTTTCGAGCGCGGCGGCAGCGGGCCGTTCCACGGATTCAGCGCCGGTTACTGCACCGACCTGATTTTGGACGCCTACACCTGGGGCGTGGATTTCAGCATCCAATTTGCCCTGGAGCAGGATTTCCGGGCGCACCCCTGGCATTTCTACCGCTGGCGGGATGCGCGCAACGCCCACGATATGTGGCGCTATTTTTCGTATTCCGGGCAGATGCTTCCCCACGAAACGCCCTACCAGCCCGGCGATATTGTGTTCTTCGATTGGAGTGAAGACGGGGAAATCGACCACGTAGCGCTAGTTTCCGAGGTGAACCGCGAGAACCGCCCCGCAAAGATGTACGCCGCCACCGGAGTGATCGACAGCAACCCCGGCGGATTGGCCGCCGAGCTGCCCTGGGAGCCTTTCCACGAGCGGACGGTGCGGGGGCATGCCCGCTGGTCTGGGAAGTACGAGCCAGTGATCCCCAGCCTGCCATCCGAAGAGGTGCTGCAAATGGCGTTGGGGGGTACGGGTGTGGAGATACGTCTGCTGAACGCGCAGGGGCAGGCACTCACGTGCGGCGAGAACGAGATTCCCGGCGGGCGGTGTGACGATTTGGTGTGGGAGCAAGCCCTCAGCGTGACAGGCCCGTTTGCGGCGGGTTCGTATTATCTGGCGGTGATCACCAACCCCGGTGAAAGTGAGTCACACTATCAATTCAGCGCGCAATATATCGAAGATGGTTTAGTCAATAGCAGAATCGAAGCGCAGGGAAGCCTGGGTGCTGGGGAGATTGGGCGATTCCCCCTGCTGTTGCGCGTGGACGAAGAGGGCGAGATCAGACTGCAATTGGGGCCGTCGGTGAGGAAGATCGAAGGGGTGTTGAGATATCCGTGATCCCGTAAAACCATCGGGACGATGTGCGTGAAACGTGAAAACGTGAAAACGTGATGCGTGATGCGTGAGTTCACGTTTCCCACTCCGCTGCGCTTCGGGCACTGCGTCACGTCTTCACGTTTCCCACTCCGCTGCACTTCGGGGACTTCGTCACGTCCCCGCTCCAACCTCCCCACTCCACGCTTACCGCTCCAACGCCCGCAACGCTTCCATCGCCCCGTAGGCGGTCAAATCTAACTGCAACGGCGTAATCGAAACATACCCTGCCTGGACAGCGCTAAAGTCAGTGCCCTCTTCGAGAACACCGGTGGGAGGCTGGCCACCGATCCAGTAATAGGGTTGGCCGCGCGGGTCTTCGCGGCGCAGCAATTGATCCCGGTAGACGCGCAGGCCCTGGCGGGTGATGCGCGTGCCCTTGATTTTCTCATCTGGCAAATACGGAACGTTGATATTGATGACCTTCTCCGGGGGAAATCCCTGCTGCAAGAGGGCAACTGCCACTTTGCGGGCCACGCGGGCCGCGGGGCCGTAATCCAGCACCCCAAGATGATTCTCCGGGGAGTCGAGGGAAATTGCAATCCCAGGAATCCCGGCAATGACGGCCTCCATCGCCGCGGTGACCGTGCCGGAATAAGTCACATCGTGCCCAAAATTGGCATGGGGATTGATGCCCGAAACCACCAGGTCGATTTTCTCCTCGACCAGACCCAATAATGCCAGAGCGACGCAATCGGAGGGCGCGCCGTCGCTGGCGAGAGCGGATGTGCCGTCTGCGAGCTGGACTTTTCTCGCCCGCAGGGGGCGGTGCATGGTTTTGACGTGACCGGAGGCCGACCAGTTGTGGTCGGGGGCCAGAATGGTCACATTGCCCAGCTTGCGCATTTCTTGCGCCAGGGCCAGCAGGCCGGGGGCGGTGACGCCGTCGTCGTTGGTGATGAGGCTGTTCATAGAGGGCAGAGGGTAGAGGGTAGAGGGTAGAGGATAGAGGGCAGAGGGTAGAGGGTAGAGGGTAGAGGATAGAGAAGGCGGTATTATACTTGATGGGGAGCCGCGAGTGGTAAAATGCTTCTCTATGATTAAAAATCTGCGCTTACGTTACCGCATTTCTCGTTTTCGAGGGCAATATCCGGCTCAATTTTGGCTGCTGTTTTGGGGGATGATGATCAGCACCCTGGGAGCCAGTATGATTTGGCCGTTTCTCATGATATACGTGAGCGAGCGGCTTGACCTCCCCATGGCAACCGTCGCCAGCCTGCTAACGCTAAATGCCGCGACGGGCCTCCT
This sequence comes from Chloroflexota bacterium, assembly GCA_043818215.1. GTDB lineage: Bacteria > Chloroflexota > Anaerolineae > Anaerolineales > UBA11858 > JBDRGC01. Next base: position 9,825 of record JBDRGC010000456.1, read on the forward strand.
GGCATCCCTCATAGCCGGCCCAATCGTAGACCGCTCCGGGCGAAAGTGGGCTATGGTCATCAGTCTGGCGTTCACCGGGCTGACGTATTTGGCGATGATCCCGGCCAACTCACTGCTGCACTTTGCTATATTGATGGCTGTTCGAGGGTTGTTCAACCCCCTCTACCGGATCGGCACCGATGCCATGCTGGCCGACTTGATCCCATCAGAGCAGCGCGCCGACGCCTATGCCCTGACTCGGTTGAGCAAAAATGTCGGCGTGTCGCTCGGCCCGGCGATTGGCGGCCTTGTGGCCTCGGCATCGTACAACATCGCTTTCCAGATCGCGGCTGTTGGCTTATTTTTCTTCAGCTTGTTGATTGCCTTCTTCGCCACAGAAACGCTCCCCAAAACCAAAGCTGCCAGCGCGGCCTCTCAACAAGGGGCATTGAAAAGCTACGCTAAAATCTTCGCTGATAAACCCTTCATGCTGGTGGCAATCGCTCTCCTGTTCATCCAGATTGGCTCAGCCACCGTTTGGGTACTACTGGCGGTGTATGCCAAACAGAACTTCCAGGTGTTGGAAAGTCAATACGGTCTCATCCCCATGACCAACGCTCTAATGGTGGTGCTGTTCCAGGTTTTTGTCACGCGGGTCACCAAACGCCGCTTCCCCCCATTGATGATGGCCCTGGGCGCTTTCTTCTATGCGGCAGGTGTGGGTAGTATCGCTATGGGAGATGGGTTTTTGGATTTCTGGACCAGCATGATAGTGATGACAATCGGCGAGTTGATTCTGGTTCCCACGGCAATCACATTCGTGGCAGATCTAGCACCCCCAGATATGCGCGGCCGCTATATGAGCGTCTACTCTCTAACCTGGGGAGTAGCCTCCGGGATTGGCCCGGTGGTGGGAGGCTATCTCAACGATAACCTCAACCCGAGGGCGATGTGGTACGGCGGGGGCGCCATCGCATTGTTGGGAATGTTGATTTTCCTGATTCTGGCCCAGCGTATGCAATCCAAGGGCTGGAAAAACGTATCCGCCAACCTGGGCTAATCTACGGGCGACTTAAGTCGCAGCAACGAAATTCACAAAATCCACCTCCGCGGACTGATTCAGCCAACATTTCGACAAGCTCCCCACTCCCTTCGGTCGGGGACTTCGCAGTACAGGCTCCGGTCGGCTTTGTGCTCTTCATTGGTGTAGTTTTCGCGAAGCATCTCGTGCGTAGCTACGCGTAGCGTCCCTTTGGGGGATACCCGCAGGGTGCAACCGGGGGCCAACTGCCGAACCTGAACAGCCTGAGCAGTTACTACTACTGGCAGGGCATTCAGGCAGGCATTAGAGGACAGGATCAGGTATATCCAATCTGAGCACAATATTCCCATCGTCCGCCTGCGAAAACAAGTGGCCTTCGAGCGTTTTATCTCTCGATTGATCAAAAACAAACCAGATAGCTGGGTACTTAAAGGAGGGTTAGCGATTCAATTACGCGTGGGGCTGCAAGCACGCACAACCAAAGACATTGACCTTTTCAATACCTCATTGAGTCCACTGAAAAAAGGATATTTCACCGCGGAGCACGCGGAGATCGCTGAGATTTTTGAAAATCAGTTTAAGATTTCGGAACTTTGCTCAGATTCTGGCATGAATTCCTAAACTTGGTTTTAGGTTTTTCTCTGCGTTCTCTGCGTTCTCCGCGGTAAGAGAGTTTTTTCAGTGCAGTCCTCATTATCTTCAAGTATTTATAAGGCCCTAACTGAAACAGCGATGCTTGTTTTGGGCGATGGGTTTAGCTTTGAAGTTGAGCAACCGGAAAATGGAAGGGGAAATGATTTTGGCGGTAACCTTTACCAGGTACGTTGTTATCTGGATGGAAGGCTATTTGAAAACTTCCATGTGAATGTTGGCGTGGGAGACCTTGTTGCAGGTGAATTTGATTGGCTTTCTTTCGAGTCAATTCTTGCCTTTGCCGGTATTGAACCTGCTACCGTCCCTTGTTATCCGATAACCCACCAGATAGCGGAAAAGTTCCACGCCCTCACCCGGCAATATGCTTCCGGGGAAAGCACGCGTGTCAAAGATTTCGTTGATATTTTGCTACTTGCCAAATTTGGAAACATTGATGGCATGTTGCTCCAAGATGCTATCCGATCAACTTTCGAAACCCGGGACACCCATCCGATGCCTTCCGAGGTGCCCGCTTTACCAGGTACATTATCAAGAGGGTATAAACATCTGGCAAAATCTCTCAAGTTGGGCTATGGAACTTATAAGGATGCTGAAGAAGCACTGGGTAAATTCCTCAATCCTGTTCTACGAGAAGACGAACCGGGCGTTTGGGTTACCGAATCTTGGAGTTGGAGTTAATTCTAATGAGAAAACATTATTAGCGTGTGCCTCGAATGGGATAAATGTTGTTGAAATTTTCGTTCAGCATCCCTGTAAGGGGGCAATCGCCAGACCAGCCAGCCTGAGCAGTTACAAAAGATATATCATTTGGAGAAGCATCAGTCAACATATTACCACTACCAGTAAAAGAAGCGTAACGGGGTGAAAATCGTGCTTTATGGCAAAATAGACGTCCCAGCGTCTTGTTTGCTGCGTTTGGGGGTGAAACAGGGTGGCTTTATTTAGCGACGCTTGATTTCGTTTTATCGTGTATATCATACATAGATTTTATGTTGTCTATCTCAGGGGGCTTTGATTCGCGACATTTAGGCGACCAGGAAACATCTCGCCCTGTTTTGACGGTGTCTCATTTCATATATTTTGGGCGTTTCCAGAGACCTAAAAGCGCGACACTAGCCGACCTCCCCCCCTTGTTTTCTGGTAACATTCTCATATCTGCCAATATCTGCCAGCTCTATCCGTTCCAGAAAGGAGTTTTTATGCCAATTTCTTATGACGAACGCCGCAAACGTCGCGAGGAATTACGCAAAAGTCTGCCGCCTGCCCTGCAACCCCATATTGCCTTACGCAACGTGGAAACTGTGTCTTACCTTTCCCCCAAGGCGCAGGAAGTTCTGCTCGATGCCTTGACGAAAGGTCGTATCCGTATCTCTATTGCGCTCGACTATCTCAACGAACATCCCCAAGCCACATCCGAGGAGATACTTCAAGCCCACTCGTCACTAGACATTGCATTTCCAATGCCACCGACATTTCCAGAAACATTGAACGAAGGCATTGTCGATCTAGATACCGTCCGACAAATGGCTGCCTTGATCCAGACCTGCTTTGTGGATATGCCCAGGGTTTCCGCTGAAGCGTTGGCCGCCTCGGATACCATGTCCGATCTAATCGCTGTTCAGGCAGCTCACCAACAATTGTTTCAGTCCCCGCATGGCAAGACAGATTTTGTCATGGTTGCGTTCTTCAAATTACTGCAACAAGACATATCTCATCTTGATCAGATCATCTCTGAAAACGTGTCTCTCCAACAATCCATCCGCAACAGTGGTGCGGAGTGGACAAAATAACTAATCCCCTAATCAAACTTTCACCATATAGGAGTAACCCATGTTCAAGAAACTTAAATCTGCTGGAATCAACACCCTCGTCTTAGTTCTTTCTATCGTCATATTCGTGGTTGCTTTTATGGCCATGAATGGCCTGGCCGCAGCACAGAAACCGGCCACCACCATTATCCTGGCCGCAGCCCGCAACCTGAATATTGGTGATGTGATCACATCTCACGACATCACCGAGAAAACGGTCTACCTGGATGACAACACAGACCTGTATATCCCCGCAGATCAGACCGATAGTATCATCGGCGGTACGGTCGCTCTGCCGATTGGCAAGGGACAGCCGTTTTTTCGCAATGTTGTTCTTTCCGAAGCAGGCGAGGCTTATCGTATCTCGGCGATATTAGCCAAATATCCCGACTACAGCCTATTCCCGCTGCCTCTGGATTCGATGAATGTGATTGCCCCCGAGATCACATCTTATCTACCTGGGGACA
>JBDRGC010000457.1:0-3880 GCA_043818215.1 Chloroflexota bacterium
GCCAATACTTCCGAGAACCCTCCCCAGATAGTATGCATCCCATATCTACCTGGTGCAGCAATTCCGAATCGAGAAATGCCAGACAGGATGTCTCCGGTCTGGATGCGTGCGACCAGCATTATCTACGTGGCAAGAAGGCGCCATTGTGGCTGCGAATTATCAACAAGTTGATGAAAGGTATTCGATGTGGATGACCGCGAGTTTTGGCTTCTTGTCCGCCGTGCGCTTCTGATGGTTATTGCTGCCATTGAGAAACGTTTTGCTATTGACAAAAAGTAGTGTATAATGGAGTTGTGGTGAGTAGCCTGTGATAGGTGAGGGGCCACAAAAATGCTGGATGAAAATCTCCCGATCTTTACCAGCTTGGGGCTTGCCCGAAAGGAAAGACGAATTCACTTTCCCAGTAAAGACTAATCATCTTTAGCAAGCAAGCCCCAATGATCGGCTCACCAGCACCGCTCTTTGAGCCGTGCGTAAACCGGAACTGCCAAACTGCCCGTTCCCAAAAGGAACGGGCTATTTTATTTCCTGCGTGATGCAGAGAAGGAGAAGGCGAGATGCCTGAAAGCGTTGTTCCACCCATAGTACCCGTAGTACCTGTAACACCTGTAGTACCCGAAAAACCGGAGCCTGCGAATTGGGAGACCTGGTTCGAGACGCAAGATGCAACCGTAAAGGAACTTTACAAACAGCACTCCGAGGGTTTACTGAACACGGTCAAGGCGACCAGGAAAGAGCGAGACGATCTTTCCAACGAAATCAAGAAACTGGCGAAGAGCCAGGCGGAGGGCAGTGATGCCCGAAAGGCGTTGGATGCAATGGGTGAGAAGCTCGAAGCGACAGAACGCCGTGCCACCTTTCTTGAGGACGCCATGCGACCGGAAGTTCAATGCCGCAACCCGCGAGCTGCGTGGTTGCTGGCAGACGCCGGAGGCCACTTCGACAAACATGGCCGCCCTACCTGGGACGCCATCAAAGCCGAAGCCCCCGAATTATTCGGAGCTGTTGTAGCACAAGCTAATGCTGGCGTGGGAACTGGAAAACCCCCGTCGCCGGCCCAAAACATGAACGCGTTTATTAGAGCCGCTGCTGGCAGAGCGCCAGGCGGCTAAGGAGTAACTGAAATGCCCTATTCAAGTGTAATTTCCCGTGCTGATGCTGCCGCTCTCATCCCCGAGGAAGTCAGCGCAGAGATCATCAGTTCACTGCCGAGCATGAATCCAATCATGCAACTGGCACGCCGATTGCCGAACATGAGCCGTGCTCAGCGGCGCCTACCCATCATGGGCAGTTTCGCAACGGCCTATTTCGTCTCCGGTGACACCGGTCTCAAGCAGACCTCAGATGTCACTTGGGAGAACAAATACATTGACGCCGAGGAACTGGCCGTCATTGTACCCATCCCCGAGGCTGTCCTGGATGACGCCGATTTTGACATCTGGTCGCAAGTCAGACCAGAAATCGAGCGCGCGTTATCTCGCGCCATCACTGCTGCTGTGTTCTATGGCACGAACATCCCCGCTACATGGACGACCAACCTGGGCGCGGCCGGCATCGTTGCCGGTGCTACTGCCGCAGCCCAAACCATCTCGCTTGCAGCGTATACCGATTTGTACGAAGCGATCCTGGGCGAGACCCCCGCAGGCGTCGATGGTCTGTTCATGCTTCCCGAAGCAGATGGCTTCATGGTTACTGGCTCGGTTGCGCATATGTCCATGAAGGGCCTGCTGCGCAACGTGCGCGACGCCGATGGTCAGCCCATCTTCAAAACAAGCATGCAGGACCCCACTCGTTATGAGTTGGACGGGACCCCGATCTATTTCCCGACCGATGGGAGTGTGGTTTCCGGTTCGTCCCTGTTGGTCTCCGGCCAATGGGATAAGCTGGTCTACGCTATCCGCCAGGACATCACCTATAAGGTGCTCGATCAGGCCGTTATCCAGGATGGATCAGGCACTATTATCTACAACCTGGCGCAGCAGGACATGGTTGCATTGCGCGCCGTTTTGCGCCTGGGCTTTGCCCTGCCGAATCCACCCACCATGATGAATGAGGTGGATGCAACCCGGTTCCCGTTTGCGGTACTGACCGCGTAAATCCAAGTAGCGAAAATATCGCAAGGAGATATACAATGGGTCTATTCCCCCGTAACATCAATGATTTTCTCGTCCTGCAAGGCATTCCGCGCGGGCCTAATAGCCAGGTCTTTTTTGTCGACCCGGCCAGTGGCTCCAACTCGAATCCCGGGACGAACTTTCTGGCGCCGTTAGCAAGTATCGAAGCAGCTTATGCTCTATGTGTCGCCAATCAACATGATGTAGTTCTTTATGTGGCTGGCGCCAGCGGCAACACGCTGGCGGCCGCAGTTACCTGGAGTAAAAGTTACACTCACCTTATTGGTTGGTGCGCTCCCACGATGGTGGGGCAGCGCTCGCGCATCTTCCAGGCGGCTGCCTTGACTGGCGCCTCCCCGTTACTGACTGTTTCTGGCTCTGGCTGCATTTTCAAAAACATCTACATCTTCCAGGGTGTGAATGATGCAACGAGCCTGATCAATGTCGCCGTAACCGGTGGGCGTAACTATTTCGAGAATGTGCATTTTGCTGGCGGCGGTCATGCTGCTCAAGCCATCGATGGTGGTGCATCGCTTCAACTCAATGGTGGAAGTGAGAACACTTTTATCGATTGCACAATTGGCGTGGACACCATTGCTGCTGCAACCGGCATGGTTGGGCTCTTGGTAGACGGATCCGCGACGCGCAATATTTTCAAGGGCTGCAACTTCACTATGTGGGGTGGAAATAGTGGTGCCGCGTTCGTCGAATTTACTGACATTACCGCCATTGATCGGTACCTGATTTTCAAAGATTGTAACTTCATCAATCTTGGCACCGGGCAGGCTTCAGCGTTCGTTATTCCAGCCGGATTTGATGGCACGAATATGCGCGTATTCTTGCGGGACTGCGCGTTGTTTGGAGCTACCGACTGGGACGCCAGCAATCGTGGAGCAATTCAAGCCAATATGGGCACGTTCACTGGTGGCGGAAATTCTGGACTGTTTGCCGCAAGCGCATCCGTATAACGAGGTGACAACATGTTAAAGGCTACTCGTGACTTTTCACATGCTGGCATAGAAGTTTTTGCAGGCCAGGAAATCGAACTTAACATTTTTGAGCCAGATGATGTGCAAGGTTTGATTTCAAAAGGACTGTTAGTTGACACGGAAGCGACACAGTTCCATGTCAAATCTGGCGATGCTCTAAAAGTGTCCACCAAAAGGAGTAAAACGAAATGACTGTAGCAATCTCGACTGACGCGGATCTCAAGGGATGGTTGGAAATTGACCTCACCGGCGCGGCCTCTGCGGCCAATGCTGGTCTTGGTGAAATCGCCAACCCCGAAGGTTGCACGATTGGTATTACCCGCGCTTTTCTGTATTTCACCACTGGTTCGACCGGCGCGGCGAATTTGGACGTTGGTATTGGCGCATCTGGGGCGAAGTGCTCCGACATCGTCTCGGCGATGGATGTTATCCAGGCTACTGTTGGCGGAAAGTTCGTTTTTGGCCCCGCTGCACAAGTCGCTGAGACCGAAAGTCCTACTGCCAAGTGGACGTCTACTACCTATCTGACCTTCACGGGTTCGGCTACTACTGCCGGCCTTGCCGCGAAACTGTACGTCGAATACATTCGACTTTAGTTTCTAACCTTCAGGGCGGGGCATAACAACCCCGCCCGAAAGTTATTATCATGGCCTCACTTGTAACCGCTGCCCAGATTGCCTCGGTGCGCCGGATGGTGGCAGAACCGACTACCATCACCTATTCGGACGCGCTCATCACGGCCTTTATCGAGGCTTACCCCCATCTGGACGAGCAAGG
>JBDRGC010000458.1:0-20955 GCA_043818215.1 Chloroflexota bacterium
AGTTCGCAGGAGTTACTGAGTGACACGTGTTACCCCACACCCCCACCCTTCCCCCACGCCTCGCCGCCTCGCCGCCTCGCCGACTCGCCGCCTCGCTGACTCGCTGACTCGCCCACTCGCCCACTCGCCACCATGATCATCATAGACGCCCACCAAGATTTAGCCTGGAACATGCTCACCTTCGGACGCGATTACACCCTGTCTGCGCACGAAACGCGCCACCGTGAACGCGGTACGGAAACCCCTATACACAATGACGATACTCTGCTGGGCTGGCCCGAATACCAACAGGGGCAGATAGCGGTGATATTCGCGACATTGTTCGCGGCCCCAATTCGCCGAAAACTGGGTGATTGGGACACTCAGCATTATGTCGACGCCGCGCAAGCAGACATGCGCTACAGTGCCCAACTGGATGCTTACCATCGCTTGGTCGATGAGAACCCCGACAAATTCCGCCTGATTCGGACGCAGGTCGATTTGGGGGACCTGCTTTCACATTGGGAGCCGGCCAGCGACGATACGCACCCCGTGGGGCTACTCGTGCTCATGGAGGGCGCCGAGGGTGTGCGAACCCCCTCGGAATTGGAGGAATGGTGGGTGCGTGGGGTGCGCATCATCGGCCCAGCCTGGGCGGGGACGCGCTTTTGCGGCGGCACCCGCGAGCCAGGCCCGCTCACCAAAGAAGGCTACGCCTTGCTCGAGGGCATGGCAGACCTGGGGTTCACCCTGGATATCAGCCACATGGACGAGGCCGCGGTTTTGCAATCGCTGGATGAATACCCCGGCACAATTATTGCTTCCCATGCCAATGCCGCCGCACTGCTCAAGGGATCGGGAAGCAACCGTCATCTCTCGAACCGGGTCATCCGCGGACTGATCGACCGGGATGGCGTCATAGGCGTTGTGCCATATAATCGTTTCCTCGTCCCCGGCTGGACGCCGAGTGACGGACGCGAGCAAGTCACATTGCGCCACATTGCCACCCAGATCGATCATAATTGCCAACTCGCCGGTGATGCCCGTCACGTTGGCATCGGCAGCGACTTCGACGGGGGATTTGGTTTGCAAAAAGCGCCAGCTGAAATCGATAGTATCGCTGATCTACAAAAATTAGCGCCGATTCTGGCCCAAAAAGGGTATGCTGAGATTGATATTGCAGCCATTTTGGGGCAGAATTGGTTTGAACTCTTGCAGAGCAATTTGCCAGAAGGGTAGCGAGCATGGCTCAGAATCCAACTCGGAATGGACGCCGGAACACTCGTATTGGCCTGATTATCACTGTTATCGGGTTCATCATTTTTTTGATGGGTGCAGCCCCTGAATTATTCGGGTTGGATCGCAGCCCGGTAATTGGCTTTGTGCAAATTAGTGTCTTCTTGATCGGTTTAGCGGTGATCTGTATGGGGGGTTATATTGGCCTGACCTCACTGTGGAACGGGCGATCGAGAACCGTCGCCGCGGATATCGGTCTACGTCTGGTTGCCACAGGATACGTGATTGCAGTAGTCTCCGGGATGGCTGACGTATTCGGATTTGGCTACCAGCCCTGGCCCCAGATTCCGGTCTTTGGACACTGGCAGGGCAGAGGCGTTGTCCTGGGAGAGGTTGTCATTGCCATAGGATTCTTGCTGCTATTGCCACCCCAGGCATCTGATAAAGAAGAGTGAAGGGAAGCAGGAAGCGGGAACCAGGAAATCAGTAAACCAGTAAACCAGGAAGCAGGAAACCAGGAAACCAGGAAACCAGGAAATCAGGAAACCAGGAAATCAGGAAATCAGGAAACCAGGAACCAGGAAACCAGGAAGCAGGAAACCAGGAAGCAGGAAACCAGGAAGCAGGAAACCAGGAAGCAGGAAACCAGGAAGCAGGAAACCAGGAAGCAGGAAACCAGGAAACCAGGGAACCAGGGAACCAGGAACCAGGAAACCAGGAAGCAGGTTTAGGGTAGTGTAAATTCATCGCTGGTTTGTAGTGACGGCTTTTGCGAAGCATCCCGTGCGTAGCCTACCCACAGGGTGCGAAGGGGGCAGTCGTCTGCCAGCTGGAAAGGGCAACGAATAGCTCACTACAACCCCGGGTATATTTATGCCAGACAGCAGTCAATGTCATTAAGTTAAGGATTGGTGTCTGTCGGATCATCGCGCAGCATCCCCTTCAGGAGCAAAACAGAATTTCCTGCCATGCTCCAGGCGGATCCGTGATCCGCCGATGGCTTAACTTAATGACATTGAGACAGCAGTAGCGTCCATTTCAATTTGTAATCAGGAGGCAAGATATGCCGAACACATCAGATTCCAACAATTCAGTTTCCGATAACTCAGCTTCCTCTTCCGACCCAGAACCTTCGTGGACGGATTCCTTATCACCCGTTCTATGGCAAGGCAGAATAATGCCGGCGTTTTGGACTGTCGCCAGCGTGATTTCGATGAGTGTCAATGTGATTCTAATCGTTATCCTGGTCTTCCTGGGACGGCAGCTGTTCACACTAAAAAATCTAATCACTGAACAACTGATCGGCGGGTTGTATTACAACTTCGTGCTCATGGATCAGGCCCATATCACTTCCGAGATTTTGGTGAGCGAGACGATTCAAGTGGTTGACACTATGCCCGTAGTGTTCGATTTACCGCTGGCTCAAAACACCACAGTGACTCTTACCCAAGACACGCCCATAAAAAATGCTACCATTATCCTCAATAACCAACCCATTCCCCTCGACCTCACACTCCGCGCAGGGACGCCTCTCTATATTGGATTGAATCTTACAGTCCCCGTAAGCCAGACCATACCCGTAGTGCTCGACGTGCCGGTTGATCTGGTGGTCTCTGTAGACATCCCCCTCAGCGAGACGGAACTTCACAAGCCCTTTATCGGCTTGCAAGATGTACTCTCGCCGTATTTCTGGCCGCTTTACAATGCAGACAATTCCTGGGAAGAAGTTCCCATCTGTCAGGGGTCGCTGGGCTTTATTTGTGACTGGCTGCTGATTACGGAGTAATTTGGTACATTGGTATTGGTATATTGGTATATTGGTATATTGGTATATTGGTACGTTGGTTCACCGACTCACCGACTCACCGACTCACCGATTCGCCGACTCGCCGACTCGCCGACTCGCTGACTCGCCCACTCGCCCACTCGCCAACTCGCCCATCAGAGGTCCTCATGCAAATCCCCATCACCAGACTAAATCTCTCCAACGGCATGCAAATCATGCTGAAGGAGATTCACACCGCCCCCATCATCAGCCATTGGGTCTGGTACCGGGTCGGCTCGCGGGACGAAATCCCCGGCGTCACCGGCATCTCTCATTGGGTGGAACACATGCAATTTAAGGGCACGCCTCAGTTCCCCGCGGGGGTGCTCGATAAAGCTGTCTCCCGCGACGGAGGGGTGTGGAATGCCTTCACCTATTTCGATTGGACCACCTACTTCGAGACCATGCCCGCCGACAAGATCGATCTGGCACTTCGACTGGAAGCCGACCGCATGGTCAACAGCGTTTTCGATCCCGACGAGGTGGCCTCCGAGCGCACGGTCATCATCTCGGAGCGCCAGGGCAGCGAAAATCAACCTCACTTCCAGTTGGGGGAGGCGGTGCAGGCCGCCGCTTTCCGGGTACACCCGTACCATCACGAGATCGTCGGCGATATGGCCGATCTGCACACCATGACCCGCGACGACCTCTTCAGCCATTACAAGACATTTTACACTCCTAACAACGCCGTGCTGGTTGTCACCGGCGATTTCGAAACTGAAACCATGCTGGCCCGCCTCCGGGAGTCCTTCGAGCCTCTGCCTGCGGGGGATACGCCGCCCCGACTGACGCGCCTTGAACCGGAGTTGCGCGGTGAGCACCGCCTGACCGTGGAAGGCCCCGGAGAGACCACCTACATTCAGGCCTGTTATCGTTCTCCGGCGGCTTCCGACCCCGATTTCTTTCCCTTCCTCGTGCTCGACAGCCTGCTCTCCGGCCCCACAGGCCTCAACTTGTTTGGGGGTGGAATCTCCAACAAGACCTCCCGGCTGTATCTCAATTTGGTGGAAAGCGAGGTCGCCGTTGGTGTGAACGGCAGCCTCCCCGCGACCATCGATCCCTTCATCTACACCATCTCGATCACTGTTCACCCCGGGCGAGCCGCCGAAGATGCAATCATCGCCCTGGACGAGGAAATCCGCCACATTCAAGACCAGCCGCCCAGCGCAGACGAAGTCGCCCGGGCCGTCAAGCAAGCCCGTGCCCTGTTTGCCTACGGCAGCGAAAGCATCACCAACCAGGCATTTTGGCTGGGCTTCACCGAAATGTTCGCCTCTTACGAGTGGTTCACCAAATATCTGGACAACCTGGCCGCCGTCACCCCCGATGACGTGCAGCGCATCGCCCAAACCTACCTGCGCCCAAAAAATCGAGTACTGGGTACATACCTTCCCACGGGCAATAACGGGATAAACGCCGAGGTGACAGCATGAGACAGTTTTCAGTGTTCAGTGATCAGTATTCAGTATTCAGTATTCAGTATTCAGTATTCAGTCCCGTTACACGTTTCACGTTTCACGCTCCCCGTTACACGAGATTCCCCAATCTCCAATCTCCAATCCCCAATCCTCAATCTCCAATCCCCAATCTCCAATCTCCGTCTTCAATCCCCGGCCCCGACGACATCACCCGCACCGAACTCCCCAACGGCATCACCGTGCTGGCACGCGCCAATTTCAACAGTCCCTCTGTGATGGTGAGTGGATACCTGAGTATTGGCGGCCTCTTCGACCCCGATGAAAAACTGGGCCTCTCCGATTTCACCGCCGCAGCCCTGATGCGAGGCACAGCCCGGCGGGATTTTCAATCCATTTACGATGCTCTGGAATCCGCGGGAGCCAGCCTGGGCTTTAATAGCGCTACCCACACCACCAGTTTTGGAGGCCAAGCCCTCTGTGAAGATTTACCTCTTCTGATGGAACTCCTGGCCGAGGCCCTGCGAGAACCGAGTTTCCCCGGTCAGCAGGTGGCTCGTCTGCGGGCACAGTTGCTCACCGGGTTAGCCATCCGCTCTCAGGATACCCGCGAGATGGCGTCCCTGGCTTTCGACCAAATGATTTATAAAGACCATCCCTACAGCCGTCCCGAAGATGGTTATCCCGAGACGGTGCAGAATATCTCCCGCGAAGACTTGGTATCCTTTCACAAATCACACTACGGGCCGCGCGGCATGGTGATTGCAGTGGTCGGCGCGGTGGCCCCCGGGGAAGCAGTTCGGCAGGTGGCGGAGGCCCTCGGGGATTGGGAAAACCCCGCTCAACCCGCCCCTCCCGAACTCCCGTCCGTCACCCCTTTGCTTGATATACTCACCCAACGGGTTGAGATTCCCGGCAAAATACAGTCCGATATTGTGATGGGCGTTGCCGGCCCGCCGCGCCGTTCCTCCGATTTCTTCGCCGCCGCCCTGGGAAACAGCGTCCTGGGGCAATTCGGCATGATGGGCCGGATTGGCGAGTCTGTGCGAGAGCGTGCCGGGTTGGCGTATTATGCCTACAGCGGCGTGAGCGGCGGCCTGGGGCCGGGACCGTGGAGCGTGGCCGCGGGAGTCAACCCGGACAACATCGAGCAGGCTATCGAGTTGATCCGTGAGGAGATCCGCCGCTTTGTGACCGAGCCGGTGACCGCCGAAGAATTGTGCGACAGTCAGTCCAGCTTCGTTGGGCGGCTGCCCCTGGCCCTGGAGTCGAATGCCGGGGTAGCGGGCGCCCTGCTCAACCTGGAGCGCTACGACCTGGGGCTAGACTACTACCAGCGTTACGCCGATTTAGTCCGTGCCGTGACAATTGAAGATGTGTTAGCAACAGCGCAGAAATATTTAGACCCGGATAAACTGGCGATAGCGGTCGCAGGGCCGTAGCTAAACTTGCCACCTGCCACCTACCACCTGCCACCTACCACCTGCCACCTACCACCTACCACCTGCCACCTGCCACCTGCCACTTGCTACTTGCAAACATGAAATTATCCACCGGTGTTGACTTAATCGAAATCGACCGCATTCAGCGCGCCATCGAACGTCACGGAAAGATCTTCCTGGAACGGATCTACACGCCCAAAGAAATTGCCCAATTTGGCAAAAGCATCGAATCCCTGGCGGTGCGTTTTGCGGCCAAAGAGGCCGTCAGCAAGGCCCTAGGCAGCGGCATTGGAGATGTGAGTTGGCGAGAGATCGAAATCCTGCGCGATGAGATGGACGCTCCTGTACTACAACTCCACGGTCAGGCTCACCTCCGTGCTGATCTGCTGGGTCTGCACACCTGGTCTGTCAGCCTGAGTCACACCGAAACCCACGCTATCGCGATGGCTGTGGCGGTTGGTGAATAGAGATTGGAGATTGGAGATTGGAGATTAGAGATTGGGGATTGAAGCAATCTCCAGTCTCCAGTCTCCAATCTCCAGTCTCCAATCTCCAGTCTCCAGTCTCAAAAAAAGGAGTCCCCCATGCTCAAGAAAATCGGACGTATTCTTCTCATCGTATTTGCTGTGCTAGTTGTGATCGTTACTCTGGCCGTGGTGTTCGGCCCGCCGTGGACGCGGAGGACGGCGGAGGAATCTTTCCCGCAGATCGACGGGGAAATCCAACTCGCCGGGCTTGATGGGCCAGTAGACGTGTACCGCGACGATTTCGGCGTGCCGCATATCTACGCTGCCACTCAGCACGACTTGTTCTTCGCCCAGGGTTATGTCCACGCCCAGGATCGCTTCTGGCAGATGGATTTTTGGCGGCATCAAGGCGCGGGACGGCTCTCTGAGTTGCTAGGAAGTGTCATGCTGGAAACCGATCAGTTTCTCCGTACCCTGGGGTGGGAGCGGGTTGCCCTGGCTGAGTTGGAGGCTGCCGATCCCGAGCTGCGCGCCGCCCTGGAATCCTACGCTGAAGGGGTCAACGCCTATCTGACTGATCATATCGGGACAGCCATCGCTCTGGAATACGCCTTCCTCCCCATCCTAAACCGGGGTTATGAACCGGTACCGTGGACGCCGCTCAATACGATGACTTGGGCCAAAGCCATGTCCTGGGATTTGGGCGGCAATATGCGCTCCGAGGTCAGCCGCGCCATATTGTTGAAAACCTTTACCCCGGAGCAGATCGACCAGCTTTATCCTGCCTACTCCTTCGGAGATCGTCCGGTTATTGTGCCCCATCCACATATCACAACCGGAGGCCCCTCCGCGCCGGATGATCTCGCGGCTTTGGCTGCTGTCGTGAGTCCGGCGCTGACAGACGCAGGCCGACAAATCGCTGCCCTGAACGCTCTGACGGGAGGCGGCTCCGAGGGAATCGGTTCCAACAGTTGGGCCATCTCCGGCGATCTGACGGATACCGGCATGCCCCTGCTGGCCAACGATATGCACCTGGGCGCGCAGCTGCCTTCCATCTGGTACGAGATCGGGCTGCACTGCCTGGGCTGCGGTATCGATGTCACCGGGGTTTCCTTTGCGGGATCGCCGGGGGTCGTGGTCGGGCACAACGAGCGCATCGCCTGGGGCTTCACCAACGTCGGGCCGGATGTGCAGGACCTCTACATCGAAAAGATCAACCCCGACAACCCCAACCAGTACGAATTCCAGGGCGAGTGGGTCGACATGGAAATCGTCGTGGAGCAGATCAACGTGGCCGGGGGCGATCCCGTCGAGCAAACCGTCCGCGTCACCCGCCACGGGCCGATCATCACCGAGGTCTACGGGTTGGAGGAGTTCAGCGACGAAGCAGGAATCGATCTACCTGAACACTTCGCCATCTCCCTGCGGTGGACGGCGTTGGAACCCACCTGCACATTCTGCGCCATCTTTGATTTCAATACAGCCCAAAATTGGGATGAATTCCGGTCTGCGGCTGCAAAGTTTGAGGTTCCCGCCCAAAACCTGGTCTATGCCGATGTGGACGGCAATATTGGCTACCAGATGCCGGGGGCGATTCCCATCCGGGCGGAGGGGCATAATGGTTTGCTGCCAGTCCCCGGTTGGACGGGCGAGTACGAGTGGCAGGGTTATATTCCCTTCGATGAACTGCCCTTCGCTTTCAACCCGCCGGAGGGCTATATCGTCACCGCCAACAATGCCGTGGTTGGCTCCGAGTACCCATATACCATCTCCCGCAATTGGGCTTACGGCGAGCGTGCCCAGCGCATCGTGGACATGATCGAGCACGCGCCCGGGACCATCAGCGCGGCGTACATCCAGGAAATGCACGGCGATAATATGGACATCACCGCCGATTCGCTGGTGCAGGTTTTGCTGCAAATTTCATTAGATGACCAGGATTTGGAGAATGCCCGCTCCATTTTCGAGGGTTGGGATTATCAAATGGATATGGACTCAGCCCCGGCGGCTCTCTTTGCTGTTTTCTGGAAGCATCTGAATTCTGCCACTCTGGATGACGATTACCCGGAGGATGATCCGCCCGATGGTGGC
Organism: Chloroflexota bacterium; assembly: GCA_043818215.1. Classification (GTDB taxonomy): domain Bacteria; phylum Chloroflexota; class Anaerolineae; order Anaerolineales; family UBA11858; genus JBDRGC01. The sequence goes on from JBDRGC010000458.1 coordinate 8,456, forward strand.
CGCCCGACCAGAGAGTTCATGCGCCAGTTCGTCGAGCAGCCCAACAGCCCGTGGTGGGATGATCAGACCACCCCCGAGGTCGAGGCTCGTGACGACATCTTCCGCCAGGCATTCGAAGCCGCTGTCAAAGAGATGCGGAAGATTGGAGGTCAAGACCCCGCTGGCTGGGTTTGGGGAGATATGCACACCATCACATTCGAGAATCAAGTGATGAGCAGTTTCCCGTTCATCAGCAAGGCTTTCAACCGCGGGCCGTTCTGCACCAGCGGGAGCGGTGGGATCATCAACGCCACTGGCTGGAGCACGCGCGAATCTTACGAAGTGTTTTGGATGCCCTCGATGCGCATGATCGTGGATTTGAGCGCTTTGCAGGCTTCATGGATGATGCACACCACCGGGCAGTCTGGGCATCCATACCACCCCCACTATATCGACATGGCCGACCCCTGGCGGCTGATCGAGTACCACCAGATGCACTGGGAGCGCGCCGCCATCGAAGCGGACGCCGAAGGGCATCTCAGGCTGGTGCCGTAGCAGCAATTCCGACCGCCATCCGCCATCCGCCGCCCGCGTTCTATTTCACCGTTGGTCTTAACACGTACTAAAGAGACAATATGAAAACGCCTCTTGTGCTTTCTATTGGTATGCCCCGGGCTGGCTCCGGCTGGCACTACAATCTGATCCATAATTTGATCGTCGCTTCTGGTGGACAAGATTCACGTCAGATCCGCCGCCGATATTTATTGCAGAGCATTCTTACCGAGGTAAATTGCAATATTGGAGCGTTCGCGCCTCACCGCTTGCTCCCGGTGATGATTCCGGCCTTATTGGGGAATACTTTTGTCGTCAAAGCGCATGCTGGCCCCACACCTCTGGCTCTGCGATTCATCCGCAGTGGGAAACTTCTTCCGGCTTATATCTATCGCGACCCTCGCGACGCGCTTCTCTCTGCTTACGAATACGGTCAGCGCAAGCGGGAAAAAGGCCGTGCGGGTGCTTTTTCAGAACTCATCACCATCGAGCAAGCCATTGAATTTATGCGGGAATATGTCTGCATCTCTGAAGACTGGCTGGCCTGTGAGCAGGCGCTGCATGTACGCTACGAAGACTTGTTAACCGAGTATGATGTCGAAGTTCAACGCCTGGTGGATTTCCTCGGTTTCGATGGCGACTCGCCAGCTATCCAGTCTGTACTTGACGATTACCGCCCTGACCGGGGCCGCTCTGTCCAAAAAGGCACCCATTTTGTCAAGGGGAAGATCGGACGTTACCGGCATGTTTTTACATCCGAACAGCGAGTTTCGTGTATCGAAGCCTTTGGCCCCTATCTGGAGCGCATGGGTTACCCTCGGGAGTGACCGCCGACCATAGACCGCTGACCATCGACCGCCGCCGACCGACCGCCGACCGGCATCTACCCTCTACCCTCTACCCTCTATTGTAGAGCAAACTATGCCAAAGCCCATTATTTACGCTACTGACCCCGCATCTCTGGCCCGCGACGGGCTGACCGACACCGTCCGGGCGTGGGAGGATAGCCTGCGTGCCGATACCGGACGCGGCTCCTTCGAGTGGTGGTATTTCGATGCCCATTTCGAGGATGGTTCAACGGCGGTGATTGTCTTTCTCACCAAGTCCTTGCTGCACCGCAACAGGCCGCTCCAACCCGGCGTTTCACTGACCATCACCCGCCCAGATGGGGTCAAGCTGGTGGAATTACCCTTCTTTACGCCGGAGCAATTTACGGCCTCTGAGGAGATCTGCGATGTACGCATCGGCCCCAATTGGGTGAAGTACCGTGCATCCGATGGTCCCGGCTGGGAGTACGTGCTCCACGTCGAAACAGGCGACTTGTCTGCCGACCTGATCTTCACCGGCCTGGTACCCCCCTGGCGGCCCGGGGCGGGGAAATCATGCTTTGGCGATTTGAAGCACTACTTTGCCTGGCTGCCAGCCATTCCGCATGGCAGAGTCACCGGCACGCTGACTTACGAGGGCCAGACTCACCCGGTCACCGGAAACGGGTATCACGATCATAATTGGGGCAATGTCGGCTTGAACAAGGTCATGGATCGCTGGTACTGGGGGCGGGCTCATATCGGCGAGTACACCTTGATTTTCGTCGAGCAGATTGCAACCAAAGCCTATGGGTCGCAGCGTTTGCCAGTTTTCATGCTGGCCCAGGGGGATCAGATTTTAATTGGCGATGGCCGTCCGCTGCGCATGACGGCGCGTGATTTGGCTGAACACGCGGATGGCCGCCGTTACCCGCGGGAGGTGGACTTCTATTGGCAGGCCGACACCGGGCGCGTCCAGCTTGCGCTGCGCAATCCCCAGATGCTCGAAGCGGTGACTTTGCTGCATTTCCCGGCCTGGCAAAGAGCTATCCTGCGCCTGTTCGTCAATCCATACTACTTTCGCTTCAATGTCGATCTGGAACTTCGGGTGGAGTTGGGAGACCTTCGCGACACTGTCCGCGGCAGCGCATTATACGAGGTTATGCTGCTGAGGTAGGCGAGATTTCGACCCCTGCCCTCACCCCAGCCCTCTCCCACGGGGAGAGGGAGTCTTTCTCCGAGGGAGATGGTTGAGATGAGGGCTTTCTTACAAAGTAGGTGAACCATACCGGGAATTGCTGCTCTCGAATGGAGAACTGCCCGCCCGTCTGCGCAATTGTTGACACTCTTAGCCGTTGCGGTATAATTTCGATGCCCAAAAATACGGCCCGCTAGCTCAACTGGCAGAGCAGACGACTCTTAATCGTCAGGTTACAGGTTCGATTCCTGTGCGGGTCACAAAAGAAAAAGCCGTCTCTTGTACGATGAGGCGGCTTTTACTTTTCCCAGGTTACAGGTCACCAGAAGGCTGTTTTGAGGTAACCTCTCCAAAAAGTAGGGGAGCGTTCCCAATTTGGCAGCGGAATGTAACGGATTAGCGGAAGGCTGCGAGGATGAATCCGCTATCTGCTATAATCCGTTGCCCATTTGTCAGGTCACTCCCCATCTTTTTGAGATGACACCAATTAAGGCGAAATATCCCGCTTGGTCTTCAGCGATGCTGTAGAGATGGTCAAAATCAGGTTTTTTCTTCATGGTGTGCATTAAGTTCGGAAATCTCGTACAATTTACACACATTATGTGTGCAGATTCCGTACAAGTTTCATACATTATTGCACAAAAACATTTTTTGTCCATTTACAACATTACAGGGAGAGAGGCTGACAACTGGGCAGCGGAATGTAACGGATTGAACTTTGTAACTGTCATCGCTAGCCGACGCTTTCCGGCGACACTTGCGCCGGAACGCAGTGCAGGTGAGCGATCTCCTTCTCGCCAAGAGTGAGATTGCTTCAGCGGTAGAGCTGCTTCGCAATGACAGTAAAAAGGTATCCTCTCAATATTGCAGGGTAAAAATCATTGTAGTTGGGGTTTCTATACCCCGTGCAGGCGAGATATGGAAATCTCGGCTACGAACCCTTACTTTTGGAGAGGATACGTAAAATGTTTCTTCCTGTTTGAGCAACGCCTATCGCGCTATTGAGATACTCGCAAAGTAACTACTCAGCCATCATAGGAATAGAACGCGGATTTTGTGGATTGAGCGGATTTTCGCAGATCAAAAACAAAAAATCCGTGTAAATCCGTTGAATCCGTGTCATCCGCGTTCTATTTTTGTGCATTTGGTTATAGCCTGAGTAGTTACATTGCAATGACAGTTTATGGTGAAATATCCCGCCAAACATGGCCGCCATCATCTGTCATGAACAGGCGGGTGCGCAGCGCGCATTGATGGGGGGCGAAACCGGGTGGGGGATTCTGGCCCGGCGGTATTTTGTCCCCCTGGCAGGTCCCGTCTTGAACCAGCGCCCATCCGGTTTGGCCTGAAACGAAATCTAAAGCCAGGGTTCCGCGGGGCAAACCTGCCGCGGGGATGGACATAGCATAGCGATCCAGGCCGGAAGATGTGTGAAGCCCCGAATTCCCTGGGTATGCAGCCCACCACTTATCGTTGACCAAACTAAAAGGCAAGGGTTGACCAGGCTCAGAACCGGGGTCGAGATCCAAACTTGTCGCCAAATTCCAGGTGTCGCCGCCATCATCCGATGTGTAGAGGATCAATCTAGGATTGGTTGGGTCGGCTACGGTTAGTGGAAGCACGCCTGTCTGGCCGTTATCGAATATGGGCAAATCGACGAAGAACCGGCCAGCAGGTAGATTTTGCAATTCTTGAGGCTGCCAGGTAAGGCCGCCGTCGCTGGTGCGGTATAGCTGGTCGCCCGATGGACCGCCGGCAACCCAGCCGCGCTGGTCATCGACAAATGCGACCGGCTCTCCCAGCGGAATCGAACGCTCATCCCAGGTGCGGCCTCCATCCCGGGTCGAGAAGAGTCTGCCGGCGCTGAAGCTGCTCCCGGTTCGAAGTTCAAGCACTACCCAGCCGGTTCGATGGTCGATGAAATTCAGGTGGGCTGCCTGGATCATGTCACCTTCGCGGGAGGCGGGGAGGGGGGAGGTCTGCCAGGTTCGGCCACCATCCTCGGTTCGCAGCATGGCGAGATTCTTACTCGGGCTGGCGTTATGCTGCCACAACGCGAGCCAAGCCACAAGGGAGTCGGTAAACTCCACATCTAAAATATGGATGGGTTCAGTGCCCAAATTGGGAGTGATTTCGCGCCAACTGTTGCCACCATCATCATCCAGCATAAGCAGACGATTGCCTTGTAATGTCCATCCGGCGGAGGCGGACAGCAAATCCATATCTCGAATCTGCGGCTCAACGGCGATGGCTTGGGTATTCGTAATGGCGGTGATTTCCCCATCCAGCACGTTGCTGTCGATGGTGAGGGACAGGCTTCCCCAGGTTTCGACGTGATCCCCGGCGTATTGGCGGATGCGCTGGTGGTTGGACCAGTAATCGTTCGACATGCAGCCCACGTTCCAAACGCTGGCATCGGGGCGATACTGGGCCGGGAGCAGCCAGTGGGCGATCCAGACATCGTCGGGCGGCGGGGAGTTGCTGGCCCAACGGGGCATGTAGGAATAGCAGGGCGAGCCGTAAGCTCCGGCTTTATCGCCTTGCAGGTGGAGCCAATCGGTCCATCCCTGAAGGAAGGCTGCTACCGCGTTGTGGCAGGCTGGTTCGTTATCACCGTAGGCTTCGATGTCATAATAAATGATCTTTTCACCGCTGAGGCCGATGGATTCGGCGGCAGCCAGGGCCGCGGCGGCTTCGTCGATGCCTTGTGCGTAGGCTGTGGAGATGTCGTAGCTGATGCGGTGTTTATAGGTGGTGCAGGGGGCCTGCGGGCCAACCCAGGTGAGGATGAAGGCCCATCCTTGCTGGGAAACGGATTGCAGCCAGGTGGGAGTCACCAACGCACAGGGGAAGTGGATGCCGCCCAGGTAGATGTTGTACACCACGTAAGGGCTGTTATCCCACCAGGTTTGCATCTGTGCGGCGGAGGGATACCAGCAGCGGTCGAAGGCCTGCTGGGTGCTGACGACAATCCCACCGTGAAAGTGAACATCGAAGTTGGTGCTCAATGAGGAGGTGTAATTGTTGCCTGTGGTTTGGGCAGTGCTGGTGTAGGTGCCAATGCAGGCTGGGACGGTATCGGAATAGATATGTGTCCAGTTTCCGGGGGGTAAGCTGAGGATGTCGCTGTAGATATTCGATGTGCCGCAGGGACTTTCTTGTGACCAGATTAGATCAGCCGATGCAACCTCATCCAAATGATTGATTCCTTCGGCGTGGTAGTACACGGGGTCTCCGGCGATGAATGTGGTTTTCGCCTGTCCGCTCGGATCGCTTGTCCAGGCATGGGTGACTTCTACCACCGGACGGCCACTGTTTTTGTTGATGAGCGGCAAGTATACCGAAGATGGGGGCGGCGGGTAGCTCGCAGGCGCGGCTCGCGTGAGGAGATTGTCAGACTCTTCGGCGGGATGCGAGGTAGCAATGCCTGATAGCAGGAAGGCTGCGAGGGTGATTAATGTGAGCAGATGTTTGGGGGATTGAGTTTGATTCATGAGGGGCAAGGGGCAAGAGGCAAGGGGCAAGAGGCAAGGGGCAAGGGGCAAGAGGCAAGAGGCAAGGGGCAAGGGGCAAGAGGCAAGGGGCAAGAGGCAAGGGGCAAGAGGCAAGCTCCCAAATGATAATCTGCCCCACCGGATATTACAAGGTCGGTATCCTCTCCAAAAAGTAGGGGAGTGTTCCCATGATTCAATTGCACTCACCACAAGATTCGGCAGCGGAGTATAGCGGAGTAACGGGCGAATTTCTTAGTTGGGGGAGGAATAAGCAGAAGCCACACTATAGCCCTTCTGCAGTCGGAAGCGCCGGTGGCAGCCGTTTATTCGCTTGAAAAGATACTACTTTGCGGAGACGAGAGTACAATGCCACCCAACACTACAACGAATTTAGAAATCAACGAATTGTCTTGCGGCACAAATTCGTTTTATTCCTAATTCGATGTAGTGTTTTCGCAGTTCAGCGACCCTGAACGCAACCCTTCTATGCCCTCCCCCAACTTCCGTATACGTCCCGGAGTAACGGATTCGCCATGGAGACCTCTTTGGCACGCTCAATTGCCACGTCCGAGGGCGAGGCAACGAAGAGGCGTATTTTTTCGATGGTATTCTTGGGCATGGGCATATCCTTGAAATCAGTGCGAATCAGGGCACAAAAGAACCGGTCTCGTTATGGGGGGGGGGAACGGCTCTATTATACTGGATTTAAGTTCACCCCCATCTCCGGTTATAGCGCAGACCTCCGAGGTCTTCGGAGACCTCGGAGGTCTCGCCCGACATTTTTGCGGTATATCTCGGCCAGGTTTGCGGTTGACAGATCGCATACCCGCGATATAATCCCGCCTTGTCTGTCGATAAACAAGTATATTTTCAAAATGAAGAGATGGTGGGTTCGAAACGCGCTGAGGGTGCGTTTTGAACCCACCTTTTTTCTTGCATCATATCAGGAGTAAGTATGCAGTTAGGTATCATTGGTCTTTCGCAAGCTGGTAAAACAACTGTCTTCAACGCCCTGACGCGGGGCGACTGCCCGATTGCCATGAACGGCGGGCGGTTCGAGGTACACACTTCCGTAGTAGACGTGCCTGACCCGCGGGTGGATCAACTCGCGTCGATGTTCCACCCCAAGAAGACGACCTACGCTAAGGTCACTTATGCAGACATTGCTGGATTGGGGGTCAATTCCAATGGAAACATCTCCGGCCCGCTGCTCAATCAACTAACCAAAATGGATGGTTTGATCCATGTAGTGCGCTGCTTCGATGACCCCAATGTGCCCCACCCGGCGGGCAGCGTAGATCCCGAGCGGGACATCGCCAATATGGAAGCTGAATTCGTGCTCAACGACTTGATTGTTGTGGAGCGCCGGCTGGAGCGTTTAGCGGAGGAAAGCCACCGGGGCGCCCGTCGTGATCAGGCTGCCATCCAGCGAGAGATTGCCATCTTCGAGAGCATCCACGCGGACTTGGAGTCTGAAACCCCGTTGCGGGATATGATATTTTCCCCCGAGGAGGCGAGCATCCTCTCCGGGTACGGGTTCCTATCCATCAAGCCCATCCTGATCGTCTTGAATCTCTCAGATGGGCAGACCCCCCCGGAGGTGGAATTCTCCTGTAATGGAATCGTATCTCTTCAGGGGCAACTTGAGATGGAAATCTCCCAGTTACCTCCCGACGACGCAGATCTCTTTTTATCTGAATTCGACATTTCCGAACCCAGCCTGAACCTTATGATCCGCCAGTCTTACGACTTGCTGAAACTGCAATCTTTCTTCACCGTGGGGGCTGACGAGGTGCGTGCCTGGACGGTGAGGCGTGGGGCCACGGCGCGAGAATCTGCGGGAACGATCCACTCGGATTTGGAGAAAGGTTTCATCCGGGCCGAGGTGGTCGGTTATGATGATTTGGTTACGCTAGGGAAGATGTCCGAGGCCCGGGCAAAAGGGAAACTACGGCTGGAAGGCAAGGACTATATTGTGCAAGATGGGGAGATCATGCACGTGCGCTTCAATGTCTGAGTGCTCTTTTCTGGATGTTTATTACAGGGGGATTTCTATCGTGTATAATGGGGGGCGCATTCCGGTGATATCAAACCATAAGAAACGTAGTAAGTGTTCACTCCCCTGGTGAAATAGAACGCGGATTACACGGATTAAGCGGATCACCGCGGATTTTATTTTTTAAAAAATCCGCGGTAATCCGCTATATCCGCGTAATCCGCGTTCTATTGAAGTGACTTTCATCAGCCGCCTGAACGATTAGTAAAAAGTAAATAAGGATAAGGAAGAATATGAACGCATACAAGCAAACCTGTTGGAACTTGGCTGAACTTTTCCCCTCTCACGAAAGCCCAGAATTGGAAGCTGCCTTCGAGCAACTAGACGCCAAAGTCACTGAGTTCGAGGGCGTCCGGGAGTCGCTGACGACCGATATCGACTTTGAAGACTTCATGTCCATCGTGAAGCAATTGGAAGAACTCACCCGGCTTGGTAATCGAGTGTACGCCTTTGCCAGCCTGTGGATCACAGAAGACACTCAAAATCAGGAGGCGCTATCCCTGATGGCGCGTATGCAGCAATTTATGGCTCAGATGCAGAACCGCACCTTGTTCTTCTCTCTGTGGTGGAAGGAAGTGAACGAAGAAAACGCAGAGCGGCTGATGTCTCTCTCTGAGGGTTATCGCTATTGGCTGGAAGAGATGCGCCATTTCAAGCCGCATACCCTCTCCGAGGCCGAAGAGAAGATCATCAATATCAAGGACGTGAACGGCTTCAATGCCCTGATCACACTCTACGATGCCATCACCAACCGTTATGTCTTCAAGGTCGAAGTGGATGGCGAAGTCAAAGAGATGACCCGCGGCCAGTTGTCGGTGCTTGTGCGCAGTTCAGACCCTGATATCCGCGCCGCTGCTTACCAGGAAATGTACCGCGTTTACAGGGATGACGCTCCTATACTGGGGCAGATGTACCAAACCCTGGCACGCGATTGGCGCAGCGAGAATATGGACTTGCGCAGTTATGCCAACCCCATCTCGGTGCGCAATCTGGTCAACGATGTTCCCGATGATGTTGTGAACACTCTGTTGGATGTTTGCCAGAAGAATGCCGATGTTTTCCAGCGTTACTTCCAACTCAAGGCCAAATGCCTGGGGGTAGACCGTCTGCGCCGCTACGATATTTACGCCCCGGTGACGGAATCCGACAAAGCTTATGAGTATGCCGCCGCCGCCGATTTGGTGTTGGCTGCCTACCGCGAGTTCGATCCCCGGGTCGCAGACCTGGCGCAGCGTGTTTTCGACGATGACCATATCGACAGCGAAGTCCGCAAAGGCAAGCAAGATGGCGCCTTTTGCGCATCCATCGTGCCGGGTGTGACGCCTTATGTAAAGCTCAACTATCAGGGCAAAGTCGATGATGTGGCTACTATGGCGCACGAGTTGGGACATGCCATCCACGCCATGCTGGCGTTCCATCACAACGTCTTCACCTTCCACTCGTCGCTGCCGCTGGCCGAGAACGCCTCCACCTTCGGCGAGATGCTGCTCGTCGACCGCCTGCTCGCAAACGAGGACGATCCTGCCCTCAGGCGTGACATCATCTTCCGCCAGATAGACGACGCCTATGCAACCATCATGCGTCAGGCTTTCTTCGCTCTCTTCGAGCGCACGGCTCACGATATGATCAGCGAGGGCGCAACTGTAGACCAACTCTCCGAGGCCTACATGGAGAATTTGAAATCCCAGTTTGGCGAGGCTGTCGAACTGAGTGACGAATTCCGTTGGGAGTGGGTTTCCATCCCCCACTTCTATCACGTGCCTTTCTATGTGTATGCTTACGCCTTCGGGCAGTTGTTGGTGCTCTCACTGTACCAACAATACAAGATCGAGGGCGAGGCCTTCACACCGCGCTATATCAAGATCCTTGCAGCCGGCGGATCCGCAGCCCCCATCCAAATCTGCGCCGAGGCCGGACTCGATATCACCACAGCCGAATTCTGGCAGGGCGGTTTCGATGTTATCAAAAAAATGGTCGAGGAGTTGGAGGCTATTCCGGTGGAGTAAGTGGTTTCCTACAGTATTTTATGTCAAAGGACTGGGGAAGGCAACTCTGTAGAGGGAATACAGACTTTTTACGTACAGTTGATGACAAAAATAACTTGTCATTAATCCTATTCTCGTGAATAATTGCCTCTGAGTAGGAATCCGCTGGTTTAATATTTAATGATAGCAGTATGGGGGCGGAGATCCTTTCTCGTCCAGTTTCCCCCCACCCTCGCCTACTTCCACGCGAAGTCCCAGAGGACTAAAAAACACAAATAGGAGTAAACTATGACAGCAAAAATAATTGACGGCAAGGCTATCGCCAAAGAAGTCCGCGATGCTGTGGCTGCTGAAGTGGCTGCACTAGTAGCAGCTGGTCATCCCGCGCCAGGATTAGCAACCGTTTTGATTGGTGAAAACCCAGCTTCGCAGGTTTACGTGGGCATGAAACAGAAAGCCTGCGCGCGGGCGGGTATCGAATCCTTTGGATATACCCTGCCTGTTGATGCCACACAAGAAGAAGTCGAAGCCCAGGTTAAGGAACTGAATGAAAACCCCAGGGTGAACGGCATCCTTGTTCAATTGCCTCTGCCCAAGGGATTGGACGAGGAACGGGTGCTGAACACTATCTCTATCGAAAAAGATGTCGATGGTTTCCACCCTCTCAACATCGGGCGCTTGGCTCAAAAGGGGCGCGAATCCCTGTTTGTGCCCTGCACTCCTGATGGCTGCATGTATCTATTGGAATCCATCGGTACGCAAATCGATGGCGCCAACGCGGTCGTTTTGGGCCGATCTAATATTGTGGGGATGCCAGCCGCCTTACTGCTGGTCAAGCGCAACGCCACTGTGACCATCTGCCACTCCCGCACCAAGAACCTGCCCGCTGTATGCCGGGAAGCCGACATTCTGATCGCAGCGGTGGGCCGCCCCGAAATGGTGAAGAAAGATTGGGTCAAGCCAGGCGCGGTGGTCATCGATGTGGGCACTCACCGCATCGACGATCCCACCAAAGAGAAGGGCTACTATCTGACCGGTGACGTAGCATTCGATGAGGTTAAGGAAGTTGCTGGAGCGATCACTCCCTCCCCCGGCGGTGTCGGCCCGATGACCATCGCTATGCTGCTGCGTAACACCGTGCGGGCAGCCAAGTTAGCTGCTGGAGTAAAGTAAAACTAAGTCAGCCCCCCTGACCCCCCAACTTTGGGGGGAACCCCCTACTCAGCCCAATTTTGGAGAGAACCTGTGTTGCTCCCCCCAGAGTTGGGGGGCAGGGGGGGCGCTGCGGGCGTTATTAGACAGATTCATTGTCTGCCTGAGTAGTCACTACAGAAGTATGACCAGATTCTGCCAAAAAAGGAGTAACAATGTACAAAAACAGTAAAATCGAATTTAGCCCCATTCCGCTGGAATTATTACAGCCTGTTCCATCCGACATCGAAATTGCCCAGGCCCAACAGCCAAACATCAAGAATGTTGCCAAGATAGCTGAAGAAGTGGGCATTCTGCCCGAAGAACTGGAACTCTACGGAAACCATAAAGCCAAAGTCCGCCTGGAGATTCTCGACCGCTTGAAGGACGCCCCTGATGGCAAATACATCGATGTGACTGCCATCACCCCCACTCCGTTGGGCGAGGGCAAATCCACCACCATGGTCGGGTTGTCCGAGGCCCTGGGTGCCCACATTGGCAAGAACGTCTTCACCTGCATCCGCCAACCCAGCCAGGGGCCGACTTTTGGCATCAAGGGTGGTGCGGCCGGCGGCGGTTACAGCCAGGTCGTTCCCATGGAAGATTTCAACCTGCACCTGACGGGTGATATTCACGCCATCACCGCTGCCAACAACTTGCTGGCCGCCGCTATCGACACCCGCATGTATCACGAATCCCGCCAGAGCGATCAGGCCCTCTTCAATCGCCTGTGCCCGCCCGCCAAAGACGGCAGCCGCAAATTCGCCCTGCCGATGCTCAAGCGACTCAAGAAACTGGGCATCGACAAGACCGATCCCAATGATCTGACTGAGGAAGAAATTTCCCGCTTTGTGCGCCTGGACATCGACCCCGAAACTCTAACTTGGCGGCGGGTGGTCGACCTCAACGACCGCATGCTGCGTGGCATCACTGTTGGTCAAGGGCCTAAAGAGGGCGGCTTTACTCGCGAGACCGGATTCGACATCACCGTCGCTAGCGAGATCATGGCGATTTTAGCCCTGACCACCGACTTGGCCGATATGCGTGATCGCTTTGGCCGCATTGTGATCGCCACCAACAAAAAAGGCGAAGCCATCACTGCCGAAGACATCGGCTGCGCGGGTGCCATGACCGTCTTGATGAAAGACGCCATCATGCCCACCATGATGCAAACCCTGGAAGGCACGCCCGCTTTCGTCCACGCCGGCCCCTTCGCCAACATCGCCCACGGCAACTCCT
>JBDRGC010000459.1:0-47498 GCA_043818215.1 Chloroflexota bacterium
CCTTCGAAGACCCGGACGAACATCGTTTGTGTGAAGAAATGGTTTTTCACGAGTTTTTGAAAACAGTGGAGCAGAGGGTGGGCTAAAATACTTCCACCGACGAAGCACCTATCATACTGAGGCGGGTGTACCTGAGTCCCAGAACACGGGTTGGCTGTGGGCTGGTTGTGGTGTGATCCTGGTCGCGGGTGCGGGTGGGTGGCTGGCGCTGCGGTGGAGGCATTAGTACACCACGGCGGAAATCCTTCGTGTGCATAGCATAATAGAGTCTTGCCAAACCACCACCCGCTACCCGCCATTCGCCACCCGCCATCCGCCACCCGCCATCCGCCACTCGTCACCCGCCACTCGCCACTCGCCCCCCGCCATTCGCCACCCGCCATTCGCCACTCCCTGACTCGCCCCCCGCCATCCACCACCCGCCCCGCCTCTCCGCCTTCCCCCCCTCCCCACCCCCCCGGCATGGTATAATCCATCCACATTTTCCCCCAACCGGGTTTTACGTCTCACATTTCAAGGAGTACGAATGAAGTTGCATGAGTATCACTCCAAATTAATTTTCGCCGAACACGGCATCCCCATTCCTAAAGGTAGGATCGCGACCACCGCATCCGAGGCCAGACAAATTGCCGAAGAACTAGGTGGCCGCGTTGTGGTTAAATCACAGGTTTTGGTCGGGGGACGCGGCAAAGCCGGAGGCATCCGGTTGGCCAAAAATCCCCAAGAAGCCGAAGAATTAGCCACCCAAATCCTGGGCATGGAAATCAAAGGGCTGCCGGTGCGCAAGGTATTGATCGACGAAGCCGTCAGCATCGAAAAAGAAATCTACCTGGGTATCACCAACGACAGGATTGCCCACAAGCCGGTCATGATGGCCTCATCTGAAGGCGGCGTCGACATAGAAGAAGTTGCCCGCACCACGCCAGAGAAGATCATCAAAACACATATCGACCCGCTTTTAGGGCTGCGCGATTACCAGGCCCGCGATATCGCCGCTGGTATCGACCTGCCACGCGAACATTGGCGCGCCTTCGGAAAGATTGCCCATGGCCTATGGCAGGCTTACAAAAACAGCGATGCAAGTCTAGCCGAGATCAACCCTCTCATTATCACCGCGGAGGGCCAATTGATGGCTGTGGACGGCAAAATGGTTTTGGACGACAACGCCATCTTCCGCCATCCAGACCTGGCCGAAAAACGCGATCTGGATATCGAAGCAGAGGCTGAAACCGAGGCCCGCAAGTATGGCCTGTCCTTCATCAAATTGGATGGCGATATTGGGTGCATGGTCAACGGGGCCGGGTTGGCAATGACCACAATGGACATCATCAAACTCTTCGGCGGGGAACCGGCCAACTTCCTGGATATTGGGGGCGGGGCCAGCGCCGAAAAGGTTGCCGTGGCCTTCCGAATCATCCTCTCCGATCCCAATATCAAAGCAGTGCTCATCAATATCTTCGGCGGCATCACGCGCGGAGACATGGTCGCCCGCGGCATTTTGGCTGCCATTGACGAAGCCAGGCCCAAAGTACCGATGATTGTGCGCCTGGCAGGAACCAATGCCGAAGAAGGCCGCCAACTGCTCGCCAACGCCAACATGATCACTGCTGACACCATGGCAGACGCCGCGAAAAAAGCTGTCGCCGCCGCGAAGGGAGAGTTATAATCCCATGAGTATTCTAGTAGATAAAAACACCCGCCTGCTTGGCCAGGGCATCACCGGACGCGAAGGTATCTTTCATACCCAACAAATGCTCGAGTACGGCACCAATGTAGTAGCCGGTGTAACCCCCGAAAAGGGCGGCGAGTGGATTCTGGATGGCAAAATCCCCATCTTCGATTCGGTGAAGATCGCCAAAGAAGCTACCGGCGCCAACACCAGCGTGATCTTCGTCCCCGCACGTTTTTCTGCTGACGCCATGTTTGAGGCCGCCGATGCGGGCATCGAATTGATCGTCTGCATCACCGAGGGCATCCCCGTGCAGGACATGATGCGGGTGCGCAGCTACCTCGATCAAAAGGGCGTGCGCTTTGTAGGCCCCAACTGCCCCGGCCTGCTCACCCCTGGCGAGGCCAAAGTTGGCATTATCCCCGGAAACATTGCCATCCCCGGAAATATCGGCGTGGTGTCCCGCTCTGGCACATTGACTTACGAAGTGCTCTATGCCCTCAAAGAACTAGGCATGGGCGTCAGCACTTGCGTGGGCATCGGCGGCGACCCCATCAATGGCACCAATTTTATCGATGTACTGCGCCTGTTCGAAGAAGACCCCCAAACAGATAAAGTCGTCCTGATCGGCGAAATCGGAGGCACGGACGAAGAGAAAGCTGCCGAGTTCATCGCCAAACACATGACCAAGCCCGTGGTCAGCTTCATCGCCGGGCAGACCGCCCCTCCCGGCAAACGCATGGGGCACGCCGGAGCCATCGTCGAGGGCGGCGAAGGTCTGGCCGCCGACAAAGTCAAAGCATTGGAGGCCGCCGGGGTGAAAGTTGCCAGACACCCGGAGGAGATCCCCAGCTTGTTGTAGCAAGATTAAGAGAACGCCCCCCGCCCCCAACTTTTGGGGGGATGTTCCCCAAATATTGAGTCGACCTGATTATATAAACACAAAAAGAGCGCAACAAGTGCTGTGCTCTGTTTGTGTTTTGGTTTGTATTAGCGCACGCAAGTACGCCGGACACTCTCGTGTCCTACCATAAACTTCTGCCGACTTTTTGAGTGACTGGTTTGTAGTAGCGCACACAAGTGCGCTGGACACTCTCGTGTCCTACTACAAACTTCTGCCGATATTTTGAGTGACTGGTTTGTAGTAGCGCACACAAGTGAGCCGGACACTCTCGTGTCCTACTACAAACTTTTGTTACATCCTTGTTTCGATATATTTAACGGCCTCTCCGACCGTTGTGATCAGTTGGGCGTCTTCGTCTGAAATCTCACCGCCAAATCGCTCCTCGAATTCCATAATCAATTCAACCAAATCTAAAGAGTCAGCTTCCAGTTCCTCACGGAAACGCGCCTCAGGGGTGATCTTATCTTCATCAATATCCAATAATTCGATAATAATATTCTTGATCTGTTCGAACACTTCTTGAGCCATAGTAACCTCCTCGGTTTTAAAATAAACCTTATCGGTGTGTTTCATTTCATTTGAAAGCGCTGATTGAGTGGGCGATATGTCTTACTTCAAATCAAATGAAACACACCCTTATCCACTGGGAATGAATAATCCCAGTAGTGGGTTGTCCATCTTCGGGCAATTTTAACCGGGCCTGCCATTCTGTCAAGCAAATGTTGACAGTCCCGAATCAGGCTGGTAAGATAACTTCACCCCACAGGAACACTTTTTCATGTCGAAAGTTACGCTCACAAGCTCACGAAAAGCAGATCACATTAGAATTAATCTGCAAGAGGATGTACGTTCCGGCCTGAGTACCGGGCTGGAAGGTTATCGTTTTACGCATCAGGCTCTCCCCGAACTCAACCTCGACGATGTGGATGCGACCCTGTCTCTGTTTGAGAGGCGTTTGCAAGCCCCGATACTGATCTCGTCGATGACGGGCGGCACCCCGGAGGCCGGAGCCGTCAACCGCGCCCTGGCCGCCGCCGCCCAAGAAACAGGTATCGCTATGGGGGTAGGGTCCCAACGGGCCGCCATCGAGCACCCTGAGCTGGCCGCCACGTTTCAAATGCGTCAGGTTGCCCCGGATGTGCTGTTGTTCGCCAATTTGGGCGCCGTCCAACTCAACTACGGTTACGGCGTTGATCATTGCCGGCGGGCCGTCGAGATGATCGCGGCCGATGCTCTAATCCTGCACCTGAATCCATTACAAGAAGCTGTGCAACCAGATGGAGATACCCGCTTTGCAGGTTTGCTGCACAAAATAGAAGCTGTATGCAAAGCACTGCGAGCGCAGGGTATCCCGGTGATCGTCAAAGAAGTTGGCTGGGGAATTTCAGAGCAAGCAGCCCGCCAATTGGTGGATGCCGGTGTCTCCGCAATCAATGTGGCTGGAGCCGGGGGAACTTCTTGGGCACAGGTAGAAATGCACCGCGCCCAAGATGAAAGCCAGGCCCGATTGGCCGCCGCCTTCCTGAATTGGGGAATCCCCACGGCAGAATCCATCCTTCAGGTGCGCCGCGCAGCACCCGAAATCCCGATCTTTGCTTCGGGGGGGCTGCGCACCGGCCTCGATATTGCCAAATGTGTGGCCTTGGGAGCCACCTTGGGGGGGATGGCTGTCCCCTTTTTGAAAGCCGCGGTGCATTCCATCGAAGTGACCGTCCAGACCATCCATGAAGTACAGCGCGAGATTCAAGTTGCCATGTTTGCCGCCGGCGCAAAGAATCTGAAAGAACTGCAAAATACACCGTTGGTGAAATTGTAAAGGTTGTAGACAACAATGGCTCTGGGAAAACTCACCCCAATCTACCTTGCTGGTATCGAAATAGAACTGCGACAGACCGTAGGGCGCGCCAATGGCCCTGACCTCGAAGAACTCCACTACATAATAGCCTATCATCTGGGTTGGGAAGGTGAGGAGGCCGGCCCCAAAGCGCGCGGCAAGCGCATCCGGCCACTGTTGGTGCTGCTCACCTGCGCGGCAGCAAGCGGCGACGCTTCGACAGACTGGCAACGGGCACTCCCGGCTGCGGCTGCGGTGGAATTGGTACACAATTTCTCCCTGCTGCACGACGATATCGAAGACAACAGTCCCCTGCGGCGTGGGCGGCCAACGGTGTGGGCCAGGTGGGGAATCCCCCAGGCCATCAACACCGGCGACGCCATGTTTGTGCTTGCTCACCTGGCTTTATCGCGACTCGCGGAAACCACATCCCCCGGCATCGCGCTGCAAGCTGCCAACGTGCTCCAGAGCGCCTGCCTGCATTTAACCCAGGGACAATATCTGGACATCTCTTACGAGAACCGCAGCGACCTTTCGCTGGAAGATTACTGGCCGATGATAAACGGCAAGACAGCAGCGCTGCTGGCAGCCTGCACAGAGCTTGGCGCGCTGGCCGCAGACGTGAAGTCGTCCACCCGCACCGCATACCGTGACTTCGGGCGCGATTTAGGGCTGGCTTTTCAGGTCCTGGATGACCTGCTCGGAATTTGGGGGGATGCTGCGAAAATTGGAAAATCGAACGCCAGTGATTTGGTAGAGGGGAAGAAATCGCTGCCGGTGCTGTATGGACTTGCTCAGAACGGCCCCTTTGCCCAACGCTGGCTTGAAGGTCCCATCACTCCCGCAGATGTGCCGTCCTTGGCAGTACAATTGGAAACCGAGGGAGCACGCGCCTATTCGCAAGACACTGCCGACCGCCTGACCCGGCAAGCTCTGTATGCTCTGACCGCTACGCAACCCAAAGGGGAAGCGGGGGAGGCGTTGATGGAGTTGGCGAACCAATTATTGAAACGGCGGGCATGACGGACGACCACCAACGGACGATGGACGACCGCGGGCAGCGTTCACCTTATACAAACCGCATGAATACTTGATTGCCCAGTAAACGACCTTTGGGGGTCAAGCGGAGAGTATCTCCCACCCATTCCAGCAATTCCCAATCAACCAATTCTCCAATCTCTTTTCCGAATACATCTTCTAAGGCTCGCTCGAACCGGAAATTGAAGGCCGGCCCGGATACTCCCTCTTGGGTGAGGCGTAAGCCCATCATCATGGTTTCGCGCATTTCAGTCTCGCGGTCGATGGGGAGAGCGGTGATGGTGGCGGGGGTGCGGGGGAAGTGAATGGCGGATGGCGAACGGCGGATGGCGGATGGCGGATGGGAAGTGACGGACCCCGTCGGCTGCGCCTCAGGACTGCGTGGCGAGTGGTGGAGAGCGAGGCGGCGGATATATTCTGCAGGGGCCAGCACATTGGCGGTGCGAATTCCGTTGGCAAAGCCGTGGGCGCCGGCGCCGAAACCAAGATACGGTAAGTTGCGCCAGTATTGCAGATTGTGGCGGCAAGCAAATGGCGAGTTGCGAATGGCGGACACTTGCACCTGCACTGCGCTCCGTCGCAAGTGCAGGTGTGGCGAATTAGGAATGGCAAGTTTCGTATCACCACCCCCCACTCGCCACTCGCCATCCGCCGTTCGCCACTCGCCATTCGCCACTCGCCACTCGCCACTTGCCACTCGCCGTTCACTATTTGCCATCGCCCAATTGGAGATTTCGTATTGAATATATCCAGCTTGCTCCAGCTTATCGCTGGCTAACTCGTACATATCGGCGGCCAGGTCGGAGTCAGGCTCGGTAAGCAGGCCGCGGGCCACCCGGCTCTGCATGGGGGTACCAGCCTCCAATGTCAGGGCGTAAAGGGAGAAATGCTCGGGGCGAGGCCCAGCGACAGAGTCAGCGATGTCTCCCAGTGCTCCAATGTTTGGGCGGGGAGGCCGAAGATCAGATCCAGGCTGAGATTGTCGAAACCGGCCTGCCGTGCCCATTTCACGGCCTCTGCTACATCCCAGTATGCGTGCTGGCGGCCCAACAGAGCCAGTTCAGCCGGGCGGGCAGATTGCATTCCCACGCTGAGGCGATTGACTCCCAGGAAGCGCAAATCTCGCAGATAATCGGGAGAGAGAGTTCCCGGGTTGGCTTCCAGGGTGATCTCGGTGGAAGAGTCGAGAGCGAAGGTAGTATCCAAAACTCGCAGGATGCGGCTGATTTCATCCTGGGGAAGGAGGGAGGGGGTTCCGCCTCCAAAGTAGATGGTATGCACCGGGATGGCCTCCTCCACCCCCATTGTCAGGCATTGAATCTCCTGCTCGAGGGCGCGCATATACTCCGGGATGAGGGTTTCCAATCCCGCAAAGGTGTTAAAATCGCAATAGTTGCAACGTTGTTGGCAAAAGGGGATATGTAAATAGATGCTATAAGGGGTCATCGAGGGGAGTATACCACTGCGAGGACATGGTGGAATAAATCGGGATGGGAAAGTGTGTATTTCTCTGTTATCTTACCGGCAAAATCGGGAATTATTGGTATTAAAGAAAAAACCGCCCTTTCGGGCGGTTCTGAAAAAGTCTCTTGGCAACGACTTACTCTCCCAGGGGGCTGCCCCCCAAGTACCATCAGCGCTGACGGGCTTAACTGCCGGGTTCGGGATGTAACCGGGTGTACCTCCGCCGCTATAATCACCAAGAAACTTTATTCACAATGTTAATTTGTACCATCTCAACAAAATGGGAGAAGAAGGTAGGTTCAAAGCCACCGCTTCTCCTTTATTAGTTAAGTTATATCAACTAAATAGTGTTTTCGAATAGTTCTGAGTTCTCCGCACCACGGGTGTTAAGCCCTCGACCATTAGTACAGCTTAGCTGAACGCATTGCTGCGCTTACACACGCTGCCTATCAAGCAGGTAGTCTTCCTGCGGTCTTACTCCCTTGACGGGATGAGGGATCTTATCTTAGGGTGAGCTTCCCACTTAGATGCTTTCAGCGGTTATCTCTGCCAGACGTGGCTACCCAGCGATGCTCCTGGCGGAACAACTGGCACACCAGAGGTCTGTCCACTCCGGTCCTCTCGTACTAGGAGCAGCTCCCTTCAAATCCCTTGCGCCCACAGCGGATAGAGACCGACCTGTCTCACGACGGTCTGAACCCAGCTCGCGTACCGCTTTAATGGGCGAACAGCCCAACCCTTGGGACCTTATACAGCCCCAGGATGCGATGAGCCGACATCGAGGTGCCGAGCCTTGTCGTCGATGTGAACTCTTGGACAAGACTAGCCTGTTATCCCCGGGGTAGCTTTTATCCGATAAGCCACGGCCCTTCCACTCGGTACCGTGGGATCACTAAGCCCGACTTTCGTCTCTGCTCGACGCGTTGGTCTTGCAGTCAAGCTCCCTTATGCCTTTACACTCTTAGGCTGGTTTCCATTCAGCCTGAGGGAACCTTTGGGCGCCTCCGTTACTCTTTGGGAGGCGACCGCCCCAGTCAAACTGCCTACCAGGCACGGTCCCCCACCCGGATTACGGTGTGGGGTTAGGGTCTAGATATGATCAGGGTGGTATTTCACGGATGGCTCCACCGAGACTAGCGTCCCAGCTTCAAAGCCTCCCACCTATGCTACACAAACCATACCCAAACTCAATGCCAAGCTGCAGTAAAGCTCCACGGGGTCTTTTTGTCCTGCTGCGGGTAACGCGCATCTTTACACGTAGTTCAATTTCACCGGGTCCCTCGTTGAGACAGTGCTCCAGTCGTTACGCCATTCGTGCGGGTCGGAACTTACCCGACAAGGAATTTCGCTACCTTAGGACCGTTATAGTTACGGCCGCCGTTCACCGGGGCTTCAGTTCAGAGCTTCGCTTTACAGCTAACCCCTCCCTTTAACCTTCCGGCACTGGGCAGGCGTCAGCCCCTATACATCGTCTTACGACTTAGCAGAGACCTGTGGTTTTGTTAACCAGTCGCTAGAGCCTGATCACTGCGACCTTCCAACGCTCCAGCAGTATTACTTTCACGTCAGAAGGCACCCCTTCTCCCGAAGTTACGGAGTAATGTTGCCTAGTTCCTTAACGAGGGTTCTCCCGATCGCCTTGGTATACTCTACCCGTCTACCAGTGTCGGTTTGCGGTACGGTTACTCAGAAATCATCGCTTAGAGGCTTTTCTCGGCAGCAAGGCTCAACCACTTCTACCTCATGGGCTCGCATTCGTGCCTCAGCTCAGTCCGTGGATTTTCCTGCGGACTTCAACGCCTACACACTTACACCTGAATCCAATAACAGGCTGGCCTACCTCGCTGCGTCCCCTCATCGCTCATTCTGAATAGTTCCGGAATGTTGACCGGATATCCATCGCCTACGCCTCTCGGCCTCGGCTAAGGACCGACTAACCCGACGCGGATTGACCTGCCGTCGGAAACCTTAGACTTACGGTGAACATGGTTCTCACATGTTTTACGCTACTCATGCCTGCATTCTCACTTCTGTCCGCTCCAGCCGTCCTCACGGTCGACCTTCGCCGCTGACAGAACGCTCCCCTACCGCCCGATTATTGTCCAGCAGTTTAACTGCCGAACATCAGGCCCATGGCTTCGGTGCTAGACTTAGCCCCGTTAAATTTTCCGCGCAAGATCACTTGACCAGTAAGCTGTTACGCACTTTTTAAAGGATGGCTGCTTCTAAGCCAACCTCCTGGTTGTCCCAGTAATCTCACATCGTTTCCCACTTAGTCTAGACTTGAGGACCTTAGCCGATGGTCTGGGCTCTTTCCCTCTCGACCACGAAACTCATCTCCCGTGGTCCGACTGCCATGCTCTGGAGTATCGGTATTCGGAGTTTGGTTAGGTTCGGTAACCGATAAGGCCCCTAGCCCATCCAGTGCTCTACCTCCGATACTGAACGCATGACGCTAGCCCTAAAGCTATTTCGGGGAGAACAAGCTATCTCCAGGTTCGTTTGGCATATCACCTCTACCCACAACTCATCCCAAGACTTTGCAACGTCTAAAGGTTCGGGCCTCCATCCCGTTTTACCGGGACTTCACCCTGGCCATGGGTAGCTCACCTGGTTTCGTGTCTAATCCCCTGCAACTATACGCCCTATTCAGACTCGCTTTCGCTACGGCTTCGGGTGTCACTCCCTTAACCTGGCCACAGAGATTAACTCGCAGGCTCATTCTCCAAAAGGCACGCCGTCAGGCATAGCGACGCACTGCTGGCTTTCACCAGCGCACAGACTCGCCATTAGCCCTTCGACTGATTGTAAGCTTACGGTTTCAGGTTCTATTTCACTCCCCTCACCGGGGTACTTTTCACCTTTCCCTCACGGTACTTGTGCACTATCGGTCGTCAAGTGTATTTAGCCTTGGAGAGTGGACTCCCCAGCTTCCCACCGGATTAGCGTGCCCGGTGGTACTCTGGAACCTGACAGGAGTCAATCCGCTTTCGCATACGGGACTATCACCCTCTATGGTAGGCTTTCCCACACCTTTCTGCTAGCAGATTGATTTGTAACTCCTATATGTCAGGCCCACAACCCCAACCATGCAAGCATGGCTGGTTTGGGCTGATCCCCGTTCGCTCGCCACTACTAGGGGAATGATCTCTTTTCCTCTGGGTACTAAGATGTTTCAGTTCCCCAGGTTGCCTTCCTCAAGCCTATGTGTTCAGCAAGAGGATGCTGCAGGTTCGCCGCAGCGGGTTTCCCCATTCGGAAATCCTCGGATCAAAACCTGTTCACGGTTACCCGAGGCTTATCGCAGTGTCCCACGTCCTTCTTCGGCACTTGACGCCAAGGCATCCACCGTAAGCTCTTAGTAGCTTAACTTACGTGATGCGGAGAAATCAAAACTATTCGTTATATTTTTTACGCAATTACACTATTTAGTTGGTAAGGTACTATTCCGGCGGTTAGCTGCCGGTGGGTGCTTCTCACGTATGTCAGAAGCACCCACCGATTGCCAACTATTTACCTGATAATTTACGCACAGCGACCCGGCAAATCGCCGGGTCGCAAACATCCCAAACGATCATACCTTTTACTTGCTCAGACGATCAGGCCACTCGTACGCAAACGCTCTTTCCTTTACTCGAAGTCGAAGCTCAAGTGGAGATGAGGGGACTCGAACCCCTGGCCTCCGCCTTGCAAAGGCGGCGCTCTCCCATCTGAGCTACATCCCCAGGTCAGTTATCATTATCCAGTCGTCAGTGTTCAGTTTTATTTCCACTGATTACCGGTTAGTAAAAACTGGTTACTGAGACTGTGGGCCTGACTGGATTCGAACCAGTGACCCCTGCGTTATCAGCACAGTGCTCTAACCAACTGAGCTACAGGCCCTTTCTTCACAACACTTCAGCAAGTTCAGGGTATGGCTCAAGGCAGGTCTTGACAACTGAGGAGTGACAGAAAGCTACCCATTCCAGGGTTTCCTCGACACCGGTCGAGGATAGTTTTAGAAAAGGAGTAGAGCGATAATCCGTACCATAATAGTACCAGATTATTCTCAGGTCTCCATAGAAAGGAGGTGATCCAGGCGCACCTTCCGGTACACCTACCTTGTTACGACTTCGTCCCAGTCACCAGCCCCACCTTTGGCAGCTCCCTCCCGTTAGGGTTAGGATACCGACTTTAGGTGTTGCCAGCTCCCATGACGTGACGGGCGGTGTGTACAATTCCCGGGAACGTATTCAACGCACTGTTGCTGACGCGCGTTTACTAGCAACTCCAGCTTCATGCAGGCGAGTTGCAGCCTGCAATCCGAACTGAGATCGGCTTTATGGATTGGCTCCACCTCGCGGCTTTGCGACCTATTGTACCGACCATTGTAGCGTGTGTGTAGCCCTGGACATAAAGGCCATGCTGACTTGACGTCATCCCCACCTTCCCCCGGCTTTATACCGGCAGTCCCGTATGACACATATAACATACGGCAAGGGTTGCGCTCGTTACCGGACTTAACCGGACATCTCACGACACGAGCTGACGACAGCCATGCAGCACCTGTGCAGGCTCCCCGAAGGGTCGGTCACCTTTCGGATCCCTACCACCTACATGTCAAGCCCAGGTAAGGTTCTTCGCGTAGCATCGAATTAAACCACACGCTCCGCTGCTTGTGCGGGAACCCGTCAATTCCCTTGAGTTTTAACCTTGCGGTCGTAATCCCCAGGCGGCGAACTTATCGCGTTAGCTACGGCACTGACGGCTTTTACACCGCCAACACCAAGTTCGCATCGTTTACGGCATGGACTACCGGGGTTTCTAATCCCGTTTGCTACCCATGCTTTCGCGTCTTAGCGTCAGGAACGGCCCAGGAGGCCGCCTTCGCCACTGGTGTTCCTCCCGATATCTACGCATTTCACCACTACACCGGGAATTCCACCTCCCTCTACCGTCCTCTAGTCTAGCAGTATCGAACGTCCTCTCCCAGTTGAGCCAGGAGCTTTCACATCCGACTTGCTAAACCGCCTGCACGCGCTTTACGCCCAGTAAATCCGGATAACGCTCGCCTCCTACGTGTTACCGCGGCTGCTGGCACGTAGTTAGCCGAGACTTATTCCTGAGGTACAGTCCTTCCTCTTCCCTCAGAAAAGTGCTTTACAGTCCGAAGACCTTCATCGCACACGCGGCGTTGCTGCATCAGACTTCCGTCCATTGTGCAATATTCCCTACTGCTGCCACCCGTAGGTGTCTGGACCGTGTTTCAGTTCCAGTGTGGGGGGCCACCCTCTCAGGTCCCCGACCCGTCGTCGCCTTGGTAGGCCATTACCCTACCAACTAGCTGATGGGACGCAGGCCCCTCCCGAAGTGGACCGAAGTCCTTTAGACACAGTTTTCTAAAAACCGTGACCACATAAGGTATTAGCTCCAGTTTCCCGGAGTTATCCCTCTCTTCGGGGCAGGTCACCAACGCGTTACTCACCCGTTCGCCACTAAGAAATCCTCCGTACATGTACGAATACAAGTAAAGAAGCTCTTCGTTCGACTTGCATGTATTAGGCACGCCGCCAGCGTTAATCCTGAGCCAGGATCAAACTCTCCGCAAAAAACGCATCCGAAGATGCGGGATTTACGTTCTAGAATTGGGCTCTAGCTTGCTTTCTGTCACTCTTCAGTTGTCAAGGTTCTATTTGTGAAGCGGGCGGATTTTACCAGCCGCTTATCAGCTTGTCAAGATATCTATTGAGACAAAAAAATCCGATATCCGGTTTCGGATATCGGCACGTCAGACCAACAAGCACAGGCTTTGGTCTCTGACGCAGAAGCGTCTCTTTAATTGTTAGCGATCTACCCAGGATTGAGAAGGTCGTATCTTGACGTTGTGGGAAAGATTATACGCTTAAAAGTCAGAGTGTCAAGGGGGAAACCGAGCAATGTTCGAACTTCTTTTGAAACTCAGCGCAAGAACTGCCACTCCTTGCGCTGGAAGAGCTAATCCATTTCCTGACGCCCCGCCAGAGCACGAAGAAGTGTGCTTTGGTCGGCGTATTCCAGGTCTCCGCCCATGGGTAGGCCACGCGCCAGCCGCGTGACATGCACTCCCAATGGCTGCAATCGCCGGCGCAAATACATGGCGGTAGCATCCCCTTCCATGCTAGGGTTTGTCGCCAGAATAACTTCGCCAACATCATCAACTTGCACCCGTGCCAACAACTCGCGGATTTTTATATCTTCGGGGCCGATTCCCTCGATTGGGGAAAGCACACCATGCAATACATGATAGCGCCCTTGATAGCCCCCTGTCCGTTCCAAGGCCAGCACATCTAACGGCTCCTCGACAACACAAAGCAAGGAACCATCCCGATCAGGACTGGCACATATCTCGCACTCTGCGCGCCCGGCCTCAGTGATATTGAAACAGATCGGGCAAAAATCGGTTCCAGATTTTAGAGTTTGCAGCGCATCCGCCAGGTCTAATGATAAGTTATCCGGGGTACGCAAAAGGTAAAAGGTCAGCCGCGAGGCGGTCTTGGGACCTACGCCGGGCAGACGGGAAAAGGCATCTATCAGGTCTTGGATGGGTTGAGGAAGGAGCATGGGAATCAGCGAATCAGCGAGTCGGCGAGTCGGCGAGTCGGCGAGTCGGGGGCGGGTTAGAAGGGTAGGCCACCGGTTAGAGGCTCGAGGCGCTCGGCGGACAGTTCGCGGGATTGATCCAGCGCGCTGTTGACAGCTGTCAGGATAAGGTCTTGCAGCATTTCGACATCGCCATCTTCGAAGATATCGGGGGCGATTTCGATGGATCGCACCTGCTGGTCGCCGGTGACGGTTATCGTGACCACGCCGCCGCCAGCGGTAGCAGTCACGGTTTCTTCAGCCAGAGAATCTTGAACAATCGCCATCTGCTCCTGCAATTGTTGCAATTGCTGCATCATGCCCGCACCCCCCGTCTGAGGGCCTCTCGTCTTCATCCTTTTTGAACGCTTTGCCATAATAACCTCCGGGGTTTCAGTTTTCAGTTTTCAGTATTCAGTATTCAGTATTCAGTATTCAGTGATCAGTCAGTCAATGTCATTAAGTGATCGATCATTGAATATCTACAATTTCTCCGCCGAGATCGCGCAGGGCTGTGGCAACCATGCCATCCTGGTCAATATCGTCCGGGAGAGCGTCCCCTACAGCCATCACACACCGAATGGGCATAGCCTCGCCCATCACTTGCTCCATAACCTGGCTTACAATCTCTATATTATCATCCTGCTCCATTTTAGATTTCGCGAACTCGCCGTTGAAGCCTAAAATCAAAGTGCCATTTTTGACTCCCAGGGGTTTGCAGGAGTTGAGTAAGGCCTGGGTCTGTGGGTTGCGTTGGCGGGCAAGAGAGAGAATCTGCTTCCAGTGCTGGCTGATATTTTGAGGCAGCGGATCCGACTCGGGGACAGGGTGGGCAGGTGAGGTCTCGGGGGGAGGCGAAGTCTGCCGAGCGGCACCCACCCTGGAAGTCCCGGTTTTAATCTTCGGGGCTGCAGCCTCCGTGGGTGGCGAATCTGCCTCCCGGGGCCGGGCATCCGACTCGGGAGGCGTTTTCAAAGATTCAATAAAGGCCAGTTCGAGAGGCAAGGCTGGCTGCCAGGCGTTACGCGCATCGTTGGCGGCATGGTTGAAAATCCGGATCACCCGCAGAAGCTCATGTACCGGGAAAGCCTGGGCGTGTTGGGCCATTTGGGAACGGACATCGGCTGTGGCATCAACCTGGTCGGCGTTGCCCATGCGGACAAGGAGCAGGCTGCGCAGATAATCCACAATTTGGCGGGCAAACTGACGGGGATCGCTACCAGCGTCGAGGGTTTGGTGGATACGGTCGAGGCCGCGGGCGGAATCCTGGGCCAGAATGGCGCTCACTATTTCGATTACGGATTGGCTGGCGGCAGTCCCTAATACAGCCTGGGTCACTTTGAGGGTGATCTCTTGCGAGGTGGATGCCAATTGATCAAGTAGAGAGACGGCGTCCCGCAGGCTACCGGTGGCCTGACGGGCTATCAGGGTGAGGGCCTCAGACTCGACTTGCAGATTTTCGCTCTCGGCCAGTATTTTGAGATGGGAGACGATATCGTTGACAGGTATGCGGCGGAATTCGTGCCGCTGGCAGCGCGAAAGTACGGTGGCCGGGATTTTGTGGATTTCGGTGGTAGCCAGTATAAAGAGAGCGTGCGGCGGCGGCTCTTCGAGAGTTTTGAGGAGGGCGTTGAAGGCCGCAGTGGAAAGCATGTGAACTTCATCGATTAAGTAGATTTTATAACGCCCCTGGTTGGGAGAAAAATTGATCTTGTCACGCAGGTCGCGGACATCGTCTACGCTGGTATTGGAGGCGGCGTCGATTTCGATGAGGTCGAGGAAGCGGGCGCGGTTTACAGCCTGACAGTGGTCGCATTGGTTGCAGGGGCGGGCGGTAGGGTCTTCGTGCAGGCAGTTGACGGCTTTGGCGAGGATGCGGGCGACGCTAGTTTTGCCGGTGCCGCGCGGGCCAGCGAACAAAAAGGCGTGAGCAAAGCGGTCGGCAGCCACTGCGTTGTGCAGGGAGGTAATGATATGTTCCTGGCCAATGACTTCGCTCCAGGTTTGGGGTCGGAATTTGAGGTAGAAGGCTTGGGACATGGGATTGAAGACTGGAGACTGGAGACTGGAGACTGGAGACTGGAGACTGGAGACTGGAGACTGGAGACTGGGAGAAGTGTAACAGACCGTGGGGAGGTGGTCAATCAACTTGGCGGTTTTTCGATTTCCCAGCAGTCGGCGGTCGGTGGTCAGTGGTCGGCGGTCGGCGGTCGGCGGTCGGTGGTCGGCGGTCAGCGGTCGGTGGTCGGCGGTCAGCAGTCGGCGGTCAGCAGTCGGCGGTCGGTGGTCGGCGGTCGGCAGTCGGCGATCGGTGGTCGGCGGTCGGCTATCGGCTCACGGCACTCGATAAGTAGCACGCTCATTGCCGTCGACATCCAACAGGGTGACAACCTCGCCCGCTTCCCACACCGCCTCCGGTTCGCTCCAAAATAAGTGCATCACTGTGTCTACGCCAACTTTGGTGTACAGGTTGACAGCCCCATCGGAGAAGAGGGTTATGTGAGGAAATGTGTAGATATGGCCATCTTCATCTTTAAGCAGCCAGCCTGCGAGGGAGAGCGATCCATCGCCGACTCCTAAAAGCTGCACCCGCTCCGAGGCCAGGTCGCCCACACCGAACACGGCGACAATTTCAATCTGACCGTCATCCACGGGGGAGGAGGTAGCTTCCGGGGGCAGTTCCTCACCCGTAACGGCGGCGGGCGGTTCGGCAGTGGTGGTATCTTCCGGGGCAGGTACAAAGATGATCTCTCCGGTTCCTATGGAATTCGGATCCGTAAAGCCGTTGATTTCCAGCAACTCATCCACGCTGATGTCAAACATCAAGGCGATTTCACCCAAAGTTTCACCAGGGCTGACCTGATAGGGCTGCAAGGAGATGGTGGGCGTGGGTACGGCTTCAACCGGGATCGGAGTCGAGGTTGCCTCAGACGGTAGAACAGACACCGGATCGAGGCTTTCGGTCTCGGAGCTATGTGTCCGGTCCCAAATGCTCAAAACGAGCAGCGTGGTGCAGACTGACACAATGACGTTAATTAATAAGTAGTAAGCCAGACGTTTCCACTGCATATCAACTTTACCTCTTCAGTGAATCATAGCACAAAGTGCATTGACGTGCTTAGATTTTGAAACTAGAATCTTGAAACGTGAAACGTGAAACGATTTTATCACGCTTCACGCTTCACGATGTACAAGCAGCCTACCGGCTTTTGCTAAGGAACCGTGATTAAATAACTTGCCCATTCCCAAACTAGAGAATGGTGCAGGTTGAGTAGCCCCGAAATCTTTTAGAGGGGCGTACACCTGCACTTGCGTTACGGTGCAAGTGTCGAAACCAAACGGGTCAGCTTTAAGAATTGTTTTTACCTTAAACCGTTTGGTTTCGATACGCTACGGCACAAAAAGCGTGTGCCTCCGCTACGCAACCGGCACTAGCATTAGGATACAAATGCGCAAGTTATTTAATTATCATTCCTAAATTCATATTAAACCCGTGTACACATGTCATACTTGATTGACGGCCACAACTTGATTCCCAAGATACCCGGTCTGAGCTTGCAGGCCATAGACGATGAAGTGCAATTGATAAAGCGGCTGAAAGTGTTCAGCCGCCAGCACAGAAAGCGAGTGGATGTGTATTTCGACAACGCACCTGCGGGGCAATCTCACACTCGCAAATTCGGTTCGGTGACTGCACACTTTGTTCGACAGGGGAGGACCGCAGACGAGGCCATTTACACTCGCCTCCGCGACCTGGGACGATCAGCCCGCAATTGGGCCGTTGTCAGCTCCGACCGGGAGGTGCAGGCCGCCGCGCGGGATGCCCACGCGCAAGTGATTTCATCGGAGGTTTTCGCCCAAGAACTCGAACAGCCTGCCGGGGGGAAAAGAATCGCCCCATCCGGCCCTGAGTCTGATGCCAATCTCGCTCTTAGCCAGGAAGAGGTCAATGACTGGCTGCGGCTATTTGGGGCAGATGGCGCAGAGTGATCTTTTTTTAACAAAACAGGATTTTCATCCTCTCCCTGTATTGTAATGTCCTATGATATACTCGCTTCGGTTATCCCAACGCTATTAGACAATCAATAGCGCATAACTAAAATCACTTTTTGGGGAGACTTCCGAAGTCTTTGTAAAGCTATTGGGAACGAACATCCCCTGACCAGACTTCGGATCCTGCTCCCCGAGCGAGAAAATCTATGTTTGATTATCTACCAATTGACTATCTACCTATCGCAGTTCTAATTATCTTGGCCATCGGACTAGCAGTTCTGGTGGTCATTTTAGGTCACTCCTTTGGCCCGAAACGCCCCACCGACGCCAAATCTATGCCCTACGAATCAGGCATGAATCCCTACGGGCCTGGTACGCGTCGGATGCCGATAAAATTCTATCTGATTGCTGTCTTGTTCATTCTCTTCGATATTGAAGTGATTTTCTTCCTTCCCTGGGCAGTGATACTTCGCCAGTTCGTTGCCAACAGCCTGGGAATTTTTGCATTGGTTGAGATGTTCGTTTTCATCGCCATTTTACTGGTGGGCTATGCTTACGCCTGGAAAAAAGGAGCCTTAGAATGGGAATAGAACAAAAACTCGGCAATCTAGGGATTGTCACTACAACACTCGAACAAGTTGTCAACTGGAGCCGCACCAGGGCTATGTGGCCTTTGCTGTCTGGTTTGGCTTGTTGCGCAATCGAGATGATGTGCGCTGAGGCCTCCCACTACGATATGAGCCGCTTCGGAATGGAACTTATGCGCGCCAGCCCACGGCAATCTGATCTACTGATCGTGGCCGGACGTGTGACCTGCAAGATGGCTCCCGTGATACGGCGTCTTTACGATCAGATGCCTGACCCAAAATGGGTGATTGCAATGGGTGACTGCGCCTCTTGCGGAGGTGTTTTCAATAACTATGCCATCGTCCAAGGGGCAGATGAAGTTGTCCCTGTGGATGTATATATTGCTGGTTGTCCCCCCCGCCCTGAAGTATTAATCCACGGCATTCTCACCCTTTACGAAAAGGTGAAGGCGGAGAAACTTACGAAGTGGCAGTGAGTTGGTAAATAGGTAGGTTGGTAGGTTGGTATATTAGTAGGTTGGTAAATTGGTAAATTGGTAAATAGGTATATTGGTAGATTGGTGAATCCCATCTCTCAATACACCAAATCCCAATATACCAATTCCCAATATACCAATATACCAATCTACCAATCCCCAATATACCAATTCCCAATATACCAATAACCAAACCATCATGAGCGATAAACTCCAAAACGCCATCCAGGATCTGAAAGGAAAATTTGGTTGCGATGAGAATATCTACCGCGGGGAACACACACTCTTCGTAGAGCCGCAAGATATTGTCGAGGCCTGCCGCTCCCTGCGGGACGACTTCGGCTTCGACATGCTCGGCAGTCTGACGGCGGTGGATTACTGGCCCGCAGATGCACCCAGGTTCCACGTGGTGTACCAGTTACATTCCATCGGGCACAATATCAGCCTGCGGTTGCGCGTCCCCGTGCCGGGTATAAATCCATCCATACCCACAATCGAGGGGGTCTTTCCCAACGCCAACTGGTACGAACGTGAAATCTACGATATGTTCGGCCTCACAATCGCAGGCCATTCTGATCTGCGGCGCATTGTGATGCCCCACGATTGGGAAGGCCATCCCCTCCGCAAAGATTATCCCCTGGGGTACGAAGAAGTCCAATTTAGCTTCAATGCAGACGAAATACATGTAAAAAAACCGTACGTGAAAGAGTGAAACGCATCCCACTCCGCTACGCTTCGGGGACTACGTCACGCTTCACGCACCACGAGGTAAGCATGCCCCAACTCGAAGAAGTCACATTAGATGAAATAAAGCATTTGGTTTCCAATCGAGCCATCACAGGCGAGACGATGCTCCTCAATATGGGGCCGCAGCACCCCAGCACCCACGGTGTACTTCGCCTGCTGCTGGAGCTGGACGGCGAGATCATTGTCAACTGCATCCCTGATATTGGCTACCTGCACACCGGCGTCGAAAAGACAATGGAAGCCAAAACATACCAGCAAGCCGAGGTGCTATCCGACCGGCTGGATTATCTCAACCCCATCGGCAACAACCTGGCTTACTGTCTGGCTCTCGAAAAGATGCTGGAATTAGATGTGCCGCCTCGGGCACAGGTCATCAGAGTTATCATGACCGAGTTGCAGCGCATTGCCTCGCACCTGGTATGGCTGGGAACCCAATCCCTCGACCTGGCCGCTCAATCTGTCTTCCTGTTCTGCTTCCGTGAGCGCGAACACGTTCTCGATATATTCGAGTTAGTTTCCGGGCAGCGCATGATGACCACTTATATTCGCCCCGGCGGCCTGTGGCGGGACGTGCCAGTGGAATTCGAAGATGCGGTGCGCCAATTCATGGACTATTTGCCTGCTCGTATCGAGCAATACGAAGGGCTGCTGACCAAGAACCCCCTCTATATCGACCGCACCAAACGCATCGGCGTGATCTCTGCTGAAGACGCCCTCGCCTGGGGGCTGACTGGCCCAACCCTGAGAGGGTCTGGTGTCTCCTACGACCTGCGCAAAGCCCACCCTTACTCCGGCTACGAACAATACGATTTCGAAGTTCCCACCGAAACGAGTGGCGATGTTTTCGGCCGTTATCAGGTGCGCATGGAAGAAATGCGTCAGTCACTGCATATCATCAAGCAGGCTCTCGACAAGCTGCCTTACGGCCCGGTGCGCAGCAACAACCGCAAGTACATCCCTCCGCCCCGCTCTGAGTTGGGCACCAGCATGGAGGCCCTGATCCATCATTTCAAACTGTGGACCGAAGGTTTCGACGTCCCCAAAGGATACGTTTACTTCCCGGTGGAGTCACCGCGCGGAGAATTGGGTGTGTACCTCGAAAGTGATGGCGGCAATAAACCCTACCGCGCCCACTGGCGCACGCCATCCTTCATGCACTTGCAGGCCTTACCCATCATGGTCAAGGGACTGCTAGTGGCCGACTTAGTGGCAATTATCGGCAGTATCGACATCGTTTTGGGAGATGCAGACCGGTGAACAAACTAGCTGAAAAATATTCCGAAAAAATTCAATTCATTCTTTCCAAATACCCCCCTGAGCAAAAATGCTCGGCGGTCATGCCGTTACTTTATATCGCCCAAAGAGATGGCGGCTACATCAAAGAAGATGCCATCCGTGAAATCGCCGAGATTCTAGAAATGACACCCACCGAGGTAGCCTCGATTGTGGGATTCTACACCCTGTTCCACGACAAACCGGGGGGGCGATACCGCATTCAGGTTTGCACCGACCTCCCCTGTGCTCTGCGCGGCGCCGACCAATTCCTGACTGAACTCTGTGACCGACTGGGAATCGAGCCGGGCGAAACCACCCCCGATGGATTGGTTAGTGTGGAACCAGTAATGTGTCTGGCCGCCTGCGACAAAGCACCTATGTTCCAGGTACAGGCTGGCGATGGTCTAACCTACCTGGAAAACCAAAGCGTCGAGACTGCCATGGAACTGATCGAATCCTGGAGAGAAGACGTTTAACTTGTCACGATGATTGACATCGAGAAACAAATCACACACTGGAAGAAGGGAGCCGAAGAGGACTGGGAAGTCGCTCACGACCTGGTCAACCAGGGTCGAATCAGGCATGGATTATTCTTCGCTCACCTAGCCCTGGAAAAAGTACTCAAGGCTCATTTCTGCAAATACACACGGGATTTAGCACCCAGGATTCATCGCTTACCACGACTTGCAGAATTGGCTTCACTCACGCTTGACCCTGTTCAACTCGAAATCCTGCTACTGATGAGCACCTTTAATTTTGAAGGCCGCTACTCAGGGATCTAGTGCAATTCAAAAACAGAAGAGGTTTTGTCATGAGTAGCAAAGTCGATAAAAAAATTTGGTTGATATTCACGATTATTTTAACCGCTTGTAATGTTATTGCAGTACAAACAGTAGAAGTTATAGAGATAGTAACAACAAAGGAGATTTTAACTCAGTTGACAACTGCCAGTGAGACTGCCACACCAGAACCTAAAAATTATTCAGAGCAGGAACAGCAATTTATTACAATTGAAGCACTTAATCAAGGGGCGATCATGCTTGTTCAGTATTACACACTTTTAGATTATGGCTTATATGAAGAAGCGTATCAGTTATTGAGTTCATCCAAACAGCAACGAAGTTTGGATGATTACATAGAAATGATGGAAATGGCATTTGTAAATGTTGAAATCATCTCTGTTCAACCATATAAGGACCATCACCCCGCAAATAGTGTTGATGAAAGAATACTTTATCATGTACAAATAATTGCTGAGGGTGAAGGTGGGATGTCAGGTTCGATCCCAAATGGTGTTTTACAAAATTTGTTTATAACAGTAATAAATGAGAATAATGAATGGAAAATATACTCCTTTGCCACACTACCAACACGGCAATAACAAAATCAATTTTGGAGCAAATCATGCTCAAGACAAATCGTTTGTATCTGCTATTAGCAATAATCATAATGTCATTGATCTTTGGGGGTTGGGCGGTGCAAGCCAAAACAAATCGCATAGAAACAGAAGAGGAGCAGATAAAAGAGATTATTGAGATTTATTTCGATATGCGTTATCTATCTCATCACACTCTCTCTTTAGAAGACTTTGGTTCATTAACCGATCCGTCTTCTCAAGGAAATGATTTTAGTAATTCAGAAATGGAGAAGCTGGAAATCGAACTTTATCACGCGAAAGTGAATCATCTTAGATACTTGGAATACGATTTTTTCTTGGAATTTACAGACATATCAATAAATATGCAAACCCGCACAGCTGCTATATCTGTTATTGAAGGCCATGATGTGGTTTTTGAAAGTTCGAAAGGAATATATGATGATGAACCAATTGTTTCTTCAATGAGGAATCTTGAACATGTGATTGTTTTGCGAAAAGAAAATGATACCTGGATGATCGTTGATGATGATTACGAAGATTATCTATGGCATTTACTGAATTCCACAAAGCAAACTAAGGAAGAGATGCTTGATTCAATGGATTATAGCTCGCAGTTATCCAGCGCTACTACAGATGAATTGCAAACTGTTAGCGAGCCGCTGAATATTCAACAAGCGAATTTTGTATACCCCTATGATCGTGACGGAGCTATAGCATATGCTCATTATTGGGCGTTAAAACCCCAACCATATAATTATCCTCCTCCTTATGATGATTTTACGGATATGGGAGGCGATTGCACGAATTTTACTTCTCAGGCTATCCGTGAGGGAGGTGGAGCTTTTATGTATGTTTCTGACGAACCCCCGGGTGTGGGCAACAAAGGCTGGTATTATCATAGCATGCATGATCGAGGAAAAGCCTGGCCGTATGTTGACGAGTTCTACAAATTTACCGTTACAGAACGAAATTCTTATGATGCGGGACCAGAGGGAAGTTTAGTAAGCCTAAGCTATGTGGATTACGGAGATATAATTCAATATAATTGGGAAAATGATGCAGTATGGGATCATGGCGTCATTGTTGTTGGGTATACAGTAGACCACTCCGGAAATATGATTCCCTTGGTTGACGGACATACTCCTGATGTGAAAAGATATGATTATCGTTCCTTTGATTATCACGATGTTCGGTTCATACATATTGAAAGGCTGAAGGCTCCACATGGTACCTATCTGCCACTAATACTTAATAACGAAGCCCCAACAGGTGATCCATTGTATAGCGATCCTTATCCGGCCCCATTGGAGTATAGAAATACTCAGCCATTGGAACCATATCCAGCGCCATAATACAAATAAAATCATCCAACTTAAGATGGAGCAAACTATATTCTAATAACCCAGGTTGCACATGACTCGGCTTTGCCGAGAGCAAAGCGGCGCGTTTTTGAGCAATTTAGTTTGAGCAAAGCGAGCTGTCGGACGCAAAACGCCGAGCAGGTGAATAAACCGATATACATACGCCAGAGCCTACTCAAAACGAAGCACGAGTTTATTTGCGCCGCGCAGAAGATCTCTACCAATGGTTGACGAAGCTGTTGTAAACACTGTAAGAAAATATCTCCGGACACTCGATGCTCAAGGCATTCCCGCACCTTTTGGGGTTGTCTATGGCTCTCAAGCACGCGGCACAACGCATGAGTGGAGCGATATAGATTTATTGGTTGTTTCTCCAATGTTCGACAAACAACGCAAGAGAGAAGATTGGGTAAATATCTAGCTTATCGCCGCCCGCACCGACAGCCGCATCGAGCCAATCCCGGTCGGCGAGCGGCAGTACCAGGAAGACGATAGCAGCGCAATTATCGAGATTGCCCGGCGTGAAGGGCAAATCATCCCACTGGCAGAATAACGTATGGACAATTACAAATACATCCTACTCCGACATCGCGACATTCCCGAGATCGACAAACTTGCAATCTACCGTACCCACGGTGGATTCGAGGCCTTCGAACAAGTTGTCACATCCATGCAGACTAGCGAAGTCACCGGGGTTGTCAAAGCCTCCGGGCTGCGCGGCCGCGGCGGAGCTGGATTCCCCACTGGTCTCAAGTGGGCCTTCATGGACAATAATAACTGGCCCCACTACGTGGTCGCCAATGCCGACGAATCCGAGCCGGGCACCTTCAAAGACCGCGAAATCATGGAAAGCAATCCCTTCCAATTTCTCGAAGGTGTTGCCATCGCATCCTATGCGGTGGGGGCCAACGCGGCTTACATTTATTGCCGCGGCGAATTCTGGCAGGCAGCCCACTATCTCGACGAGAAAATCGCCGAGCTGGAAGCAGCCGGATTGCTGGGCGACAACTTGTTTGGCACAGACTACTCCCTGAGGATTTACACCCACCTGGGAGCCGGGGCTTACATCTGCGGTGAGGAAACTGCGCTGCTGGAATCAATGGAAGGCAAACGCGGCCAACCTCGTCTGCGCCCTCCCTTCCCCCCCTCTTATGGATTATTCGGCAAACCCACAGTAGTCAACAACGTCGAGACTCTCACCAATTTACCGCCTATCATCACCAACGGCGGAGAATGGTACAAGAATTTGGGCACCGAAGATACTGCCGGCGTCAAGATATTCAGCCTCTCCGGCTGCGTCAACAAACCTGGGAACTACGAATTGCCCTTCGGCACCACATTCCGCGAGTTGATCTTCGAGCACGGCGGAGGCATTGCCAACGGCAACAAGATCAAAGCCATCCTGCCCGCGGGAGCATCATCGTCCATCACCGCCGCCACCGAGGAAGTCCTGGACACCCCCATGGATTACGCCTCTGTGCGCAGCATTGGCGCCGAATTGGGTTCAGCATCCGTGATCATCATCGACGACTCCTTTAGCATCGACTGGGTCATCAACAAAACACTCCGTTTCTTCAGACACGAATCCTGCGGCAAATGCACCCCCTGCCGCGAGGGTAATTACTGGATGCAGCACATCATCGAGCGCATTCACGACGGCGAAGCTGCTCCAAACGATGTGGAACTGCTGCAAAGCGTCGCCCACCAGATTCAAGACAAATGCTTCTGCGCCCTGGGCGAATTTTCAATCCAGGCTGTGCTCACCGGCATCGAGCGCTTCCCAGAGGATTTCGAAGCGAAAGTGAGACGTGAAACGTAAAACGTGAATCACGCCTCACGTACACGTTTCACTCATCACTTATCACGTTTCACGCATCACGGACAACCCATGAGCAAACAAATCACCCTCACCATCAACGGCCAACAAGTCACCGTGCCCGCGGGCACATTAATCGTTGACGCCGCCAAAAAGATCGGCATCGACATCCCCGTATTCTGCTACCACCCAAAAATGGAGCCGGTCGGCATGTGCCGAATGTGTCTGGTCGAAATTGGCCGCCCAGTGCGCGACCGCGCCACCGGGGAACTCGTCACCGAGGCAGACGGCACACCAAAAATCCAATTCGGGCCAAAACTCGAAACCGCCTGCACCGTGCCTGTCTCCGAGGGCATGGTTGTCGATGGCCTGAGCGAGAAAGTCCAGGAAGCCCGCAAAGGCACAGTGGAATTTCTGCTCACATCCCACCCGTTGGATTGTCCCGTCTGCGACAAAGGCGGCGAGTGCTCCCTCCAAGACCTGGCCCTGGCTTACGGAGCCAGCGAGAGCCGCTTCATTTTCGATGAAAAACAACACGCCGAAAAACACATCCCCCTGGGCGATCTTATCTTCCTCGACCGGGAGCGCTGCATCCAATGTGCGCGCTGTATCCGCTTCCAACGCGACATCGCCGGCGACGCTGTGCTTGAGTTTTACGAGCGCGGCCGCCGCACCAACATCGTCACTTTCTCCGAACCCGGCTTCGACTCCTACTGGTCAGGCAACACCACCGACCTGTGTCCCGTGGGCGCCCTCACCAGCACCGATTTCCGTTTCGGCGCCCGCTCCTGGGAACTCAAACACACCGCCTCGATTTGCTCTCACTGCCCAGTGGGTTGCAACCTGAGTATCGACATCCGGCGAGAAGCTAAAACTGGCGGCGATTTCGCCATCAAGCGCATAATGCCCCGCCAAAACGAGCAAGTCAACGAGATTTGGATCTGCGACAAAGGCCGCTTTGCCCACCATTTCACCGACAGCGCAGACCGCCTGACTCAGCCGCTGATCCGCAAAGATGGAAAACTGACTCCTGCCACGTGGGAGGAAGCTCTGGACGTGGTGGCGAAAAACCTTTCTGGAATTGGGGATGGGTTGCTGACCCTGGTGAGTGGCCGGCTGCCCAACGAAGACTTGTACAATCTCCACAAGCTGACCGATGGTCTCGGTGGTAAAACGGCACTCTACACCCATACCGCCGGCGGCGACCTGACAGCCCAGTTGGGGCTGAGCGTAGGCAGCAATCTCGCAGACCTGGGCGAAGGCGACGCCATTTTGGTAGTTGCCAGCGACCTGGAAGAAGAAGCCCCCATGTGGTACCTGCGAGTCAAAGCCGCCGCCGAACGGGGCGCAACCCTGATTGTCGCCAACCCCCGCGAGACAAAACTTGATCGCTATGCGACGCATAAAGTCCGCTACGCTTATGGCGAAGAAACTGCCATTGTGGGACGAATTGGAAATTCGTCCTACGGATTTGACGAGGCCAAGAACGCGGTGATCTTCTTCGGCAGCGAGGGAATCGGGCTGGAAGCATCCGCTGCCCTGGTACAAGCCTGCGCTAACTTGCTGGTCGAGTCCGGTCACACTGGCAGGCCCAATAACGGTCTCGTCGGTGTGTGGCCACGGGCCAACGAACAAGGCGCCTGGGATATGGGCTTCCGACCCATTGCAGACCTGAAGGCCGCCCTCCACTACGCCAAAGCACGCTACATCGTAGCATCTGATCCCGTCGGAGATGATCCGGCCATGTATGAATTACTCGCCACACGCCACTCGCCACTCGCCACTTTCACCGTCGTTCAGGAATTATTTCTCACCGAAACCGCCAGACTGGCCGACGTCGTGCTGCCCGCGCAGGCTATCACCGAGCGCGAGGGCAGTTTCACATCCGGCGAGAGGCGCGTGCAACGTTTCTACCTGGCTACCCACCCCAAAGGTGAAACCCGCCCCGATTTCGATATCGCCGCCCAGATCGGCGCGCGATTGGGCGTGGAACTCAAAGGTCGCTTCCCATCCCGGGTATTTCCACAAATTGCCGCCGAAATCCCCGCTTACGAGGATATCACCTACCAGAAGTTGGCCGAAGTCAGCGAGCAATGGCCCATAATCGGGCGCGGTGATCTCCATTACGGCGGCGCATCTTACGAGAACAAACTGGGGTTGGGCGTGCAGCTTGCGTCACAAGGCAAGGCTAAAGGTCAAATTAGCGGTAAATTGGAAACTGGTAAATTGGAAACTGGTAAATTGGGAATTGGTATACTGGTAAATGGGAAATTGGTGGCTGTGCCTATCACCCGCCTGTACGACCAGGGCCGGATGGTGCTTACCTCCGAGGTGCTGCATCCCCGATTGCCGAAACCTTATATTGCCGTCAACCCTGGCGATGCCCAAAAACACAAAGTGACCGATGGTATGACGGTTAACCTCAACGTAAACGGCGCGACAGCCACCGCACTCGTCAAAGTGGACAAGAACGTACCCGCTGGCTTTGCGCTGATTCCCCGCAGCATGGGAATTGCCGTTACCGAGCCAACTGCAATTGAAATTCAGGTTGCTGAGGCGTGAAGCACCACGAGGTATCATAATGGACTCTGCCTTAATCATCGAATGGGTAATCAAAGCCGTATTTCTGCTCCTTTTTGGGGCGGGCGGTTTTGCATACCTCACCTACTATGAACGCCGTGCGCTGGCCCGCATCCAGACACGTATCGGCCCGAACCGCGCTGGCCCCTTTGGCCTCCTCCAACCGGTGGCCGACGGCATCAAGTTGATCTTCAACGAAGAATTGGTCCCTGCTAAGGCTGACAAATTCATGTTCATCCTGGCCCCCATCGTGACGGTGTTCCCCGCCCTTGTGATCTGGGCTGTCATCCCCTGGGGTTCCAGCGTTATTATGTTTGGGCGGGAAATCCCGCTGTATCTGGCAGATGTCAATGTCGGCGTGCTTTATCTAACAGCGGTATCATCCATCGCGGTGTACGGGATTGTGCTGGCGGGATGGTCGTCCAACAATAAGTATGCCTTGATGGGCGGGCTGCGTTCTTCGGCACAGATGGTCAGCTATGAAATTGCCTTAGGGCTATCCTTAATCGGGCCGATCATGCTGGCAGGTTCGATGAGTTTGGTGGATATTGTCAATAAGCAACAAGAACTTGGCTGGTTTGTTTTTCCCCAATTTTTGGCCTTTATCATCTTTTTCATAGCTGGTCTGGCCGAGATAAACCGCGCTCCCTTCGATATGCCTGAGGCTGAACAAGAGATTGTGGCAGGTTACCACGTCGAATATTCTGGCATGAAGTTCGCACTGTTTTTCATGGCCGAATATATCAAGATGATTGCCATCAGCGCCATAGCGGTGACAATCTTTTTGGGCGGTTACAATTTACCCTTTATCGCTGATATCGGCGGCTGGGGACCGCTGGTCTTCCTGATCAAAATTATTCTGGTTTTGTTCATCATTATATGGATACGGGCAACCCTGCCCCGCTTCCGCTATGACCGCCTGATGGCATTCGGCTGGAAAATCTTGCTGCCACTAGCGCTGGTGAATGTGTTCATCACAGCGGTTTGGATTGTTTTTAGAGGTTAGTAGAGGATATCGACATGCGAGTTCCAGAACTTGCCCGCGTTAACGAAATCGGCAGAGGTATGTGGATCACCTTCAAATCCATGTTCGAGAAGCCGGTGACTTTCCAATATCCGGAGGTCAAGCGGCCAACCCCGGCGCGCTTCCGCGGCCGTCACGTACTTAATCGCTACGAGAACGGCCTCGAAAAGTGCATTGGCTGCTCACTGTGCGCGGCAGCTTGTCCATCTGGGGCTATCTTCGTCGAAGCCAGCGAAAACACCGACTCAGAACGCTACTCTCCCGGCGAACGCTACGCCAGCACTTATGAAATAAACTTGCTGCGTTGCATTTACTGCGGTTTCTGTGAGGACGCTTGTCCCACAGAGGCCATCACACTCGAGCATGAATACGAACTATCCTTCTCCAACCGGCAAGAAGCGATCTACCCCAAAGAGAAATTGATCGTTCCGGTACCCGAGGGCGGGAAGTCCACCCCGCAGGAAGTGGAACCGGGTATCTTTGACCGCTCCGTGCCGGTGATGGAAAACACCAGAGATTAGAGATTAGAGATTAGAGATTGGAGACTGGTTCCTTGTCCCTAGTTCCTGGTTCCTAGTCCCTGGTCACTAATCACTGATAGACGGAAATAATTATGACTCCTGAATTAATCATCTTCATTATCCTCGCCCTGGTCGCCATTGGTGCGGCGCTGGGGATGCTCTTCAGCAGAAACGCGGTGTACGCAGCCCTTTTTCTGATCCTGAACTTTATCACCGTGGCGATTTTCTACCTGATATTGGGTGGAGCATTCATCGCTGTGACACAGGTGGCCGTTTATGCGGGCGCCATCATGGTGCTTTTCCTGTTCGTGATCATGCTCCTGGGCACGGAGAAACTGGGGCAGAGTAAAACTTTGGCCTGGCAGCAGCCTGTGGCTATCGTCCTGGCGCTGATATTGATGATCGAAGCTGTCTACGTGATCTTCTTCCGCTTCACAGGGCCATCCGCAGCGGCAGCCCTCCCCGAAGGTTTTGGCAGCCCGGCAGCCATCGGAACCTTGCTGTTCAGTCAATACCTGCTGCCCTTCGAGATGACTTCGGTTCTTCTGCTGGTTGCCATGATCGGCGCGATCGTACTGACACAAAAAGAGAAACGAAATGAAACGTGATACATGATACGTGAAGTTGCAAATCACGTGTCACTCATCACTCATCACTCAATGTCATTAAGTTAAGCCATCGGCGGATTACGAATCCGCCTGGAGCGTGCAAGAACCCCGATTTTGCTCCTGTCGGATCCGTGATCCGACAGCCACTGGCTCTTAACTTAATGACATTGACTCATCACTCGTCACGCATCACGGAGAAACACCATGCTCCCCATTTCATATTATGTAGCACTTTCTGCAATTTTATTTAGTCTCGGCGCGTTGGGTGTGTTGATCCGGCGCAACGCAATCATCATCTTCATGTCGATAGAGCTAATGCTCAACGCGGCTAACCTGGCCTTCGTAGCTTTTGCACGGATGCACGAAGCTCTGAGCGGACAAATATTCGTCTTCTTCGTGATGACCGTGGCAGCGGCGGAAGTAGCGATTGGTCTGGCTCTGATCGTCACAATTTTCCGCAGTAAGAAAAGCATTGATGTGGATCAGATGAGTAGTTTGAGAGGATAATTAGGAAACTAGGAAACCAGGAAATCAGGAACATAACCGATCTACTGATTTACTGATCTACTGATCTACTGATCTACTGATCTACTGGTTTACTAATTTACTGGTTTACTGATTCCTGCTTCCCCCCTCACCCCATCTTGAAGAAACTGGTCAACTT
This sequence comes from Chloroflexota bacterium, assembly GCA_043818215.1. GTDB lineage: Bacteria > Chloroflexota > Anaerolineae > Anaerolineales > UBA11858 > JBDRGC01. The sequence goes on from JBDRGC010000459.1 coordinate 30,537, forward strand.
CATCGCCAGATTCAGATCCCCGGCCAGTTTGAGCTTGCCCTGCATAAAGCCCTTCATGCCATCTTCTTTACCGAGCAGCACATCACCGAAGTAGCGACCATCGGCGGTCAGGGTCATGGTGGGATTCTCGGCCTCGCCCTCTGCGACAGTGCAGGCGCCATCTTTGATGTTGATAATGTAATCGCCGCCTTCGTCGCCAGTGAGGTGGTATTGGATCACAGCCTCCACCCCGGCAGCTTTATCAACGCGGAAGGCCTTTTCGTGATTGAAGATCAATTCTTTTACGGTGTATTCGGACATTTTTTTACTCCTTGGTTATTGGTGATTTGGGGTTAGGGGTTAGGGGTTAGGGACTAGGGACTAGGGACTAGGGATTTGATACCAAGTTACCAGATTCCTAGTCACCTAGTCACTAGTCGCCTAGTACCTAATCACCCAAGATTCTCGAAAATTCCTGCCGCGCCCATACCGCCACCGATACACATGGTGACCAGGCCAAACTTCACATCGCGGCGTTTCATCTCGTAGATCATCTGGGTGGTCAGCTTGGCGCCGGTGCATCCCAGGGGGTGACCGAGTGCGATGGCGCCGCCGTTGACGTTGGTAATATCACCATCGAGGCCCAGTTCACGCATGACCGCCAATCCTTGAGCCGCAAAGGCCTCATTGAGTTCGATCAATCCGATATCCTCCAGCGACATGCCAGTCAGTTTCATCACTTTGGGCACTGCCTTCATCGGGCCGATTCCCATGAGTTCGGGCGGCACACCGGCAACAGCAAAAGCGATGAAGCGCACTAGCGGTGTCAGGCCTAGCGATTCGGCTTTGGCGCGCGACATGATGACCACGCCAGCAGCCCCGTCCGACATCTGGGAGGAGTTGCCAGCCGTCACCGTGCCGCCATCTTTGAAGGCCGGGCGGAGGCGGGCTAAAGCTTCCAGGCTGGTATCGGCCCGCGGCCCTTCGTCGCGTGCGAAAGTGAAACTGCGCGTCTTAGGCTTGCCGTTCGCTCCGGGCGTGATGATCTCGACTTCCAGCGGGACAATCTCCGGGTCGAAACGGCCCGAGGTCACCGCGTCGGAGGCGCGCTGGTTGCTGAGCAGGGCGAAGGCATCCTGATCTGCGCGGCTGATGCCGTATTGCTCGGCCACGTTCTCCGCCGTCAACCCCATGCTGGTGAAGGCCTCGAGGTAATCCACCGCCAGATGGGGGGTGGGGGAAAATTTGTATCCGGCCATAGGAACCATGCTCATCGATTCGACACCTCCGGCAATGATCACCTCGGCCTGCCCGGCCATGATGGCGTGGGCCGCGTGAGCAATGCTTTGCAGCCCAGATGAGCAGAAACGATTGACAGTCTCTGCGGGCACCGAGACTGGCAGCCCGGCCCGGAAGCCGATCAAGCGGGCCACATTCATGCCCTGCTCTCCCTCGGGGAAAGCGCAGCCGATCACCAAATCATCGATATCTTCTAAATCTAAGGGTTCGACTTCTTTCAACAAAGCGCGGATCACCGCCGTAGCCATCTCCTCGGGACGCACTGTCACCAGGCTGCCACGTCTGGCTTTGCCCACCGCCGTTCGTTTAGCTGCCACAATGACGGGATCGCGGGAGGGATTGAGTTGGTTTGTCATATTGGTTTTCTCCTTTTTTTGTACACGGATAACACGGATTTTACGGATTCTTTTTTTCTATTGTGGTTGTTTGATCCAAGACAATGAACCTTTACGTTCATTATCAAAGACCTTACTATCAAATATACGTGTTATCCGTGTTATCCGTGTCATCCGTGCAATCCGTGTACTATTTTTCTGTACACGGATAACACGGATTTTACGGATTCTTTTTTTCTATTGCGATTGTTTGATCCAAGACAATGAACCTTTACGCTCATTGTCAAAGACCTTACGTTCGAATTCGGCTTTAGGGCCAAAGTTGAGTAATAGGCCGACTTCGATTTCAGTCGCTTTGAGATAGCTAAGTAGTTGAGCTTCGTGTTCTTCGGTCAATTCCCGAATCGCTTTCAGTTCTACCATCACCAGATTATCGATCAAAAGATCGGCAATATAATTCCCAACAACCTGACCTTCGAAGTACACAGTAATCGGAATTTGCTGCTGAACAACCAAGCCAAGTTTACGCAACCTGATTGCCAGAGCGTTCTCACAAACTTTCTCCGAGAAACCATATCCGATTTCATTGTACACATCGAAGAAAGCCCCGATGATCTTCTCAGTCAAATCGCTGTGTTTACCCTGAAACTGCATCCTGGTTAGTTTTCGGCGATTCATCAAACCGCTCTTCATATATCAAATATCCGTATTATCCGTGTTATCCGTGTTATCCGTGCAATCCGTGTACTATTAATTCCTTAAGACCTTACCCGTCTGCAAGAGGCTCCACATACGCTCCTGAGTCTTCGCCTCGCCGCACAGGGAGAGGAAGGCCTCGCGTTCCATGTCGAGGATATACTGCTCGGCAACCCAGGTGGGCGCACTCAATTCGCCGCCAGTCATAACGTAGATCATCTTCGCGCCGATCTTGGTTTCGTACTCGGTGATATAGCCGCCTGCGCTGAACATGGAAAGTCCAGCCCGCAAAGCGGACAGCGTGTCGCGCCCGGCAGCGTAGATCTTCTCCGGCGCGGGGGGGCGATACCCCGAGGCGGCCATGTGAAGCACTTCACGTTTGGCTTCGGCCATCAAATGAGAACGGTTCATCACAATGCGGTCGGCAGGCCCTAAGAAACCAAATTGACGGGCTTCCATAGCGCTGGTAGCAACCTTAGCCTGCCCTATCAACTCGAAGACCTTCTGCATGAACGGCAAGACCATAGTGTCCTTAACGAGCATGGGCGGGTTGACAATGCGACGCAGAAATTCTTTAGTGCCACCGCCGGCCGGAATTACACCCGCGCCAAGCTCGACCTGACCGATGTACAATTCAGCCGCAGCCACGACCCGGTTGCCGTGCATAGTGATCTCGCCGCCGCCGCCCAGGGTCAACCCAAAAGGGGCCACTACTGCTGGCTTGGGGAAATAGCGCATACGCATATTGGTATCTTGCAAATACTTCACCATAGCTTCCAGTTGGTCCCACATGCCACTTTGAGCGGCCATCACCACACCGAAGAGATTGGCCCCGGCGCTGAAAGCCCTTTCATCATCATTGCTGATAACCAGGCCTTCGAACTCGCCAGCTTCGGCGCGATCCATGGCCTCGTTCATCATGCTCATGATGTCATCGTCGATGGCGTTCATCTTGGTGTGAAATTCGACACAGGCCACACCGTCCCCCAAATCCACGAGAGTTGCCCCAGGGTTCTGCGCGACCACCTTCCCGGCGTCTTTTTTCTCTTTGAGAATGATGTGGGAGGGGGAGCGTTCAAGTGGCACGTACGCGCCAGTGGAGGTATTGTAGGCCCCCACTTTGCGGTCGCCCTCATACTGATAGAAGGAGGGGCTGCCACTTTGGAGCATGGTTGCCACCCAGGGAGCGGGCGGGAAACCGGCAGCCTCCATCAACGGGATCATTTCAGCAACTCCGAGAGAATCCCACATTTCGAAGGGGCCGGCTTCGTTGTTGAAGCCCCATCGCATGGCATCATCGAGCGGCTTGGGGATGTCGGCCACTTCGGGGATCAACTCCGAGGCGTAGGCAAAACTCTGGAAGGTAAGCGCCCGCACCAACTGCGCGGCGCGGTCGTCACCCTCGATGAAAGCAGTCAATTTTTCGGGCAGAGATTCCGCTTTGCGTGCCCTGCCAACCGAGTCAAAGCGGGGTTTATCTCCCGGCTCGACATGTTCCAGAGTTTCTAAATCCAGGGTCCAGAACTGCTTCTCGCCGTCCACCAGTACCATTTTATAGAACCCTACTTTGGTCTTGTTGCCCAGCCAGCCCTTCTCCACCATGCTGTGGATCAGGTTGTTGGGCCGCTCGGCATTGAGGTAGCGCAGGGCGTGCTCATCGTGGGGGATGGCCTGCGCCAAGTTGGTGCCGACGTGCTCCCAAACATCCACGCCGACGAGATCGATCAGGCGGAAGGTGGCTGTTTTGGGGCGTCCGATGGCTGGGCCAGTGATGGCATCCACTTCGGGGACAGTGTAGCCGTGCTCCAAAATGTAATCGAGGGCAAAAGCCCCGCCGCCAAATCCGAGGCGGTTGGCAATGAAATTGGGGGTATCTTTGCACATCACGATGCCCTTGCCCAGGCGATATTCGCCGAAGCGGGAGATGAAATCCACCACCCCGGGGAGGGTGTCGGGCGCTGGGATGATTTCCAGCAGCTTGAGGTAACGCGGGGGATTGAAGAAGTGCGTCCCTAAGAAATGCTGCCGGAAACCTTCGGAGCGGCCTTCAGCGATAGACGAGACCGGGATGCCCGAGGTGTTGGTGCTGACGATGCAATGCTCTGGGCGGACTGCGTCGATGCGGGCCATCAGACTTTGTTTGATCTTCAGGTTTTCGATAATGGCTTCGATCACCCAATCAGCTTCGGCAATTACATCGAAGTTATCTTCCAGGTTGCCGGTGGAAACCAGGTCAGAAACATCTTTGGCATAGAAGCTGGCCGGCCTGGACTTGAGAGCGCGCTGTAAGCCATCGGTGACGATGCGGTTACGCACCGCGAGGGATTCCAGCGTCAGCCCTTGGGACTCTTCCTTGGGACTAAGCTCCCATGGGACGATGTCCAACAATGTCACCGGAACGCCGGCGTTAGCCAGGTGAGCAGCCAGGGCTGCCCCCATGGTTCCGGCGCCGATGACCACGGCTTTGTGTACTTTGTAACAGGTCATAAGTAGCCTCCGAATGGATTAGAGATTAGAGATTGGAGATTAGAGATTGGAGATTGGAGATTGGAGATTGGAGATTGGAGATTGGGGGGTAAGGGTTAGAGGTTAGAGGTTAGGGAATCTATCCTGAGTGAAATCAAAGGATAAGTTTTAGTGGGCTGTGAACAGTGTACCGGGCGTGTGCGGGGGCGGGGCAGGCTGGGCCATTCGTAACTCGCCATTCGCCATTCGCCATCCGCCATTCGCCATTCGCCATTCGCCATTCGCCACTCGCTTCATTCATCTTGGAGCGGCCCCCAAATTTCCAGATTATCAAAGAAAACGGTTATATTATCCTGATCATACTGGGTGCCTGCCATCATACCGACGAAACCAGGCCCTATGCCTTCAACGGTCTGTCGGAAAATAAATTCACCATTAACATACAAAGTCAATTTGCCACCACGACACTCGGCTATGATTTGGTTAACTTCCTGCTGCCCTGTCAGGATTTTGTCGGAAGAACCTAGAATATTCAAATCGACTTTTCCACCGCGGGTCTCCCCCCAGCCGTACTCACCAGCAGAGGTGATAAATATTGTGTAATAAGACCCCGCGGCTGTTTCACGACAAGATATTCCCCAATATCCTTTCCCATTCTGTTTGTAAACATCAGCAATCACGCGGACGTCCGCCAATTTGAGCCAGGATTTGCTGCTGGTGATTTCTACATTCGGTACTGCAACTGTCATAAAGTATGCCCCACGGGCAATTCCAGTGGCCCAGTTTCCACCTTTCTTTTTCAGCCAGAAGGCTTCGGTATCCGAAAAATCTTCTTTTATGATCCAGCCAATATCTTTGGTAGCCGTTGGAGACAAGGTCGGGGAAGGCGTCCAGGTGGGGCGAAGAGTCTTAGTGGGAAGAGGTGTCCACGTGGGATGGAGAGTCTTAGATGGAAGAGGTGTCCATGTGGGACGTGTGGTGGATGTCAAGGCCTCGGTAGGAACTGGCGTGTTTGTGGGGGCTAACGTAACAGTGGGGGAGCTTCTTTGGGTTGGGACTTGGGTGTCGGTCACTGCGATCGTAGGTTGAGAGGCTTCTTCAGGGACATCCTCGCTGCTAGCAGGCAGAAAACTGCAAGCCGAAGCAGTAAATGTCAGCAGAATAAAAATGGCCCCAAGTTGGTAGAGCAAATTACGTTTTACTAGTATCATTTTCATCGCTGCTCTCTAGTAGTACGAATTTGGAAATTCGTACTATAGATGTTCACGGCCGAAATATGGCAAAGTTGTCGAATAGCACATCAACACCCGCACCGGTCAACTTGTTGCCAGCCACGAGGCCAATATCTCCGCTGCTAAAAGTATCGTCCCAGACTTCGAGCAATTGTTGGTCGTTAGCGTAGACGGTTAGCAGATCACCCGAACAAACACCGCTGACACGGTTGGTCTCACCTTGCCCGCGCTGAATTATACCGGCATTATCTGTACCCGATTCGAGAAATTCCAGTTCGCCGTCATCCATTTTGAGGATACCGTAAAATCCATCGTCGCCGATAACCAGGGCATAGTAATCTGTGCCATCACCACTAAAGCGGCAAACCACCCCAAAGTAGCCGTCCGCAGGGCCAGCTTTGCGGGTCACATCCACATCCAGACGCACATCCGCAAATGCTATTTCGCGCAAACTCCAAATGGCTCCGTTGAGAATATCATTGGAGATATGGTAACCATTGTCGGCATATTCAAAGCCGTAATCATCCTCCTGAACCGTGTACCACACACTTGTATCAGAGAAATCATCCTCGAAAATGGCCTCGGGGATGCTGGTAGTGGTAGGCATGGATGTCTCGGTTGGCGCCAGCGTGGATGTGATAGTGGGTTCCAGCGTGGGAGGGGAAGTCGGTTCTGGGGGATGGGTTGGTTCCACCAATGCAGGAGCGGTCAGGGTGACGGTGGGCGGCTCTATTGCCGGTGGATTTGCGGCTGCGTCGGCCGTATATTGCGCCACAATAGTCTCCGCTGCAGAGGTGAAGACAGCATCGAGGGACGGCGTATCGGCGGGCTGCTGAGTGGGGAGGCAGCCAGCCAGCAAAGCGACGACCAACCCTACCAGGACAAACACAATTCGAGAGTGCGTTAGTTTTTTCATATCTTATTTCTTCCTACTGCTTACCGCAACTGACTGCCGCGGTAGCCTAACATGTGTCTGGCTACGACCAGCCGGTTGATCTGGCCGGTACCCTCGTAGAGGTCAGTGATCTTGGCGTCGCGGAACCATTTTTCGAGCAGCAACTCACGACTATAGCCCAAAGGTCCCAAAAGCTCGACGGCTTTTTGGGTGATCTTGACGACGATATCGCCAGCATACACCTTACACATGGAAGCTTCCTTGGGGTTGTGGATTTTATTGTCAGCCATCCACAATGCCTTGATGGTCAGCAGCCAGGCTGAACGCAGCATAACTTCCATGTCGATGAATTCACGCTCGATATTGGTCAGCTTCTGCCGGGGCAGTCCGTAGCGGATAGTCACGCCGTTCTTTTCTAGCTCTTCCTTGAGCAATTCTAAGGTAGCCCGGGCGATGCCCACTGCCTGCGCGGCGATAATAGGGCGGGTAGCGTCGAAGGTAGCCATTGCGCCTCTGAAGCCCGTGGTGGATTTCTTTACCGTGGGGCTGCCCAGGATGTTTTCGTAGGGGACGCGGCAATCCTGCATAATGATAGAGACGGTATCGCTGGCGCGGATGCCCAGTTTATGCTCCATCTTGGTGACTTTGCAGCCTGGGGTGCCGTACTCGACCACAAAGGAACGCATCCCGGCGCGACCGGCCTCAGGGTCGATGGTGGCCCAAACGACGATGAAGCCCTCCGATTCGACCAGGGCTTTGTGCCCGGCGGTGACGAAGATCTTCTCGCCATTCAATATCCACTCTTTGGTTTCCTCATCCAGCACTGCCGAAGCTCGGATAGCTGAAGTGTCGGAACCGGCCTGGGGTTCGGTCATGGCCATGGCGTCGAAAACGGGTTTATCGCCCATGAAGCGGCTCAAAAAACGCTTCTTTTGCTCCGGTGTTCCGGCGGCAGATACAGCCGCGGAGCCTAACATGCCACCGGGTGTACACAGATATATACCCGCGTCGCCCCAGGACAGCATCTCGACCATGTGAGCCAGACGTTGATAGCCGATAGGGGGACGCTTTTCTTTCTTTACGTCGTCTGGCTTCTTTTTGCTCTCATCAGGCGCCATGGATGTGCCGCCCATGGATTTCACTGCTGTATGCATGAAGTTGATGAAATTCCAGGGAATCTCGTGTTCGTTTTCGTCCATCTCTCGAGACACAGGGCGCATCATGTTGACGGCCACAGTTTCCAAGACATTATTCATTTGTTCGATAGGTTTGGGGGTTTCGAAATCAATCATGGTTCAATCTCCTTTTGGGGGGTTGGTATATTGGTATGTTGGTATATTGGTATATTGGTTCGCTGATTCGGTGATCCGTTGATCCATTGATTCGCCGATTCGCCGATTCGCTGATTCGCCGATTCGTTGATTCGTTGATTCGCTGATTCGCCGATTCGTTGATTCGCTGATTCGCCGATTCGTTGATTCGCTGATTCGCCGATTCGCCAACCTACCCAACTAACTAAACAATAGCCAATCCTGAGAATGTGGCGAAGCCGCGTCCGTTGCGCATCCACATCTCTACGGGATGCTCGCGGATATAGCCGTGCCCGCCGAGGATTTGCACAGCCCGGTCGGTGACCATCATGCACGTATCCGCGGCGCCGCTCAAGGCCAGGTAGGCTTGCTTGCTGGCTTCTGCCATGCCTTTGTCCAGCATCCAGGCCGCCTCCCAAGCCAGCAGGCGGATAGCCTCGATTTCGGTACCCATCTCAGCAATCATGAAAGCAATGGCCTGCTTTTGGGCCACCTTGACCCCGAAGACGTCGCGATCTTTGGCGTATGCCATAGAGTAGTCCAGGGCAGCTTTAGATACGCCGATGGCCATAGCCGCCAGCGCCACGTTTGAGGCAGCCAAAATGGGGGCAAATTCGTGCCCCTCCGGGCCGCCCAGGCGGTTCTCTTTGGGCACGCGCAGCCCTTCGAGTACGAGCGGGGACAGCGGCAAGGCGTTGAGACCCAGCAACTTCTGCCTTTCGCCAACTTCCAACCCTTCGGCATTCCCAGGAACGATGAAACCCTGTGTACGCCCGTCCAATTGGGCATAGATAATCATAGCTTCGGCGTTGGGGGCAAATGGCACATAGGATTTTTTGCCGGTGAGCACATAATCATCTCCATCGGCCTCGGCTATCGTTTTGAGATCGTTGGGGTCGAAATCGAAGCCAGGCTCCATCAGAGCGGCGGTATAAGGCTTCCACTCCATTTCGATGACCGGGGGGATGAATTTCTTCTTTTGTACTTCGCTGCCAGCCAGCAAAATGGGGGTGGCGAACAACCCGGGGGTCATCACTGCCAGCGCACCGGAGAGGTCGCCGTAGGCCATCTCTTCAGCAGCCAGCACTCCCGTCACGGCAGAGCGATCCCCAAAGCCATCATAGGCCTCAGGGGTAGAGGCCTGAAGATAGCCCAACTCCCAACCTTTCTCGATCAATTCGGGTGGCAATTGGCCTTCTTCGTCGGCGTCACGGGCGGCGGCGCGCAGATCATCCATAGCATAGCGCCTGATGGCATCGACTAACATTTTTTGTTCTTCAGATGGTTCGAACGAATACATGGGGGGCCTCCTTATTTATAAAGCGTGATAAGTGAAACGTGATGCGGGGGTGCGGGGGTGCGGGGGTGCGGGGGTGCGGGGGTGCGGGGGTGCGGGGGTGCGGGGGTGCGGGAATATGTTATCACGTTTCGCGCTTCACGCTCCACGCTTCACGTCTTCACGTTTCAAGGCGATAGTAGCGGATCGGGACTGGCTCATCATCGTTTTTTAGATCGGCCAGGTTCGCGATCCCTATCAAACCACGTTGACATAAATACTCGATATGTGCGCCGGTTTCTTCCAATGCCAGCAGCACGTTATAACCATGAACTTCTCCAAACAATGACTGAGAGATTTCGGCAATGGTGTGAGGTTCGGCAAGCAAATCCAACACTTCCTGCAAACGCCGAACATGCGTATCCCGGATTGCATCGATGCGGGATGGCAGGTCAACGATGGGGGCGTTGTGGCCTCCCAGGGTCAGCCGGATGCCTTCGGCCCAGCCCCGGAGGGATTCCAGGGATGCCAGGTAATGCCCCAATCCGGTGTTCAACACCAATCGTTCGGGAGCCTGGTGCGGGCTGATGTCGGATAAAACGTGATCTCCACTGAACAACACGTCGTGCAGCCGGATGACGACCTGCCCCGCGCAGTGACCGGGAACGTGCAGCATTTCGAACGGGCCGACCCGCATATCAACCGCCTCGTAGGTGAAATCAACCGGTACAGGGGTGTAATCGAGTTTGATCATCTTGTAAAGTTGGAGAAGCTCACGCCGCCGCGGTGTCGAAATACCAGCCTCAGCCAAGAAAATTGCAAGCCGGTGGGCGACGATCGTCAAGCGTTCTTCCGCATTGGTCAGAATACGCAAATCCAACTCGTGAACACCTACTTTCGCCACGCTGTTGGCCCGCACATGAGGCAAACCGCCAAAATGATCGATATGGCCGTGGGTGATCAACACATGGGTCAGGTTAGAAAAAGCAAGTGATACACCAAATTGCTCGCTCGCTTCCCGCAATCTAGCTTCCAAATGTTGATTGCTTGCCCCGAAGCCAGAGCCGGTATCAACCAAAACCTTGTATCCATCAACCAATACCAGATAAGCGTAGGCCCAAAAACCAGGGAAGGCTTCGACGGGTAATTGGAAGATACTCGCTCCACGATCTGTCTCGAACCGCTGCACACTGTGGTTTGCCGCCGGCTGGCTAACTGAGAGATCAAACCTCATTATCGCCCTCCCGAACCAACAGGCCATTTAAAATCAATTCGGCAAATTGGTCGGCAATCTCAGCAGCCGACAACGGGCCATCTGGACGATACCAGGTAATCATCCAACTCATCACACCCAATAGAGAGCGGGTCGCCACAGCTACATCCTGGCAGGTAAACTGCCCGTCATCAACGCCCATTTGAATCAAATCCCGCCACAACTGCTCGAAGCGATCGCGGCGGGGAATATGACGGGCACGTAGTTCTGGCTCGAGGGAACGATACTCGAATAAGAAGATAGCAGCCAATTCGCGGTCATCGGCCAGGGTCTGCAAGTAAGCGCACATGGCCAAGCGCAGTTTTTCGTCAGGCGGCGCCGGCAGACTAGAAACTTCGCTTAGTTTTTCGATGACCAAATCCAGGGCCATATCCGACAAAGCCACGAGAATTTCCTGCTTGCTGGAAACATGATGGTATAGGCTGGCTTTCTGCAAATTAACCGCGCTGGCAATATCTTGCATCGAAGTGGCATGGAACCCCTTTTGACTGAATATTCGAGCCGCAGCTTCCAGAATTTTCTCACGCGTCATGCTGTCTCCTTGCACTCCCTACCGACCGTTCGGTAGTTGAAGTGTAACAAATTAAGGCGTGCAAGTCAAGAAAATGAGTGTGCTGGAATAGCTTCGTCCAATCATCGAGATGGGTGGTTTCATTTGATTTGGAGTAAGGCATTTCGCCGGTTGAGCGGTGTCCTGAGTTCATCGAAGGGTAGCCGATGCTTTTCTGGCGTATACGTACCCCAAAGGGACAAGTGTGCAAGCACTGCGCACTTGCGCCGCACTGCAAGTGCAGGTGTCGAAACCCAGAAATGTCGCTTTGACCAAGTAATATCGCTTGATTTCGATACTGTACCTGAGTTCGGTGCAGGTATACAGGCGACGAAAAACATATTGCCCACTCAATCAGCGCTTTCAACTGAAATGAAACACACCCAATTGAGATGATATAAAAGCCCGGCAAAAATCTGCCGGGCAAAGTGATGTGGGTTTTTGGAAATTTCCGTGAAGCTGAGGAATCTGCTAAGGGTAAGCGGTTGGCGGAGGTGGATAAGGTTTTGTTGTATTTGTGGGATGGGGTATGTTCGTCGGCGGATTGGAGGTGTTTGTCGGCGGATTGGAGGTGTTTGTCGGCGGGTTTGGGGTATTCGTCGGCGGGTTTGGGGTATTCGTCGGCGGCTTGGGAGTATTCGTCGGTGGCTTGGGAGTATTCGGCTGCGGCTTGGGAGTATTCGTCAGCGGCTTGGGAGTGTTCGTAGGTTGGGGCACCTTCGTTGAGCCAGACGTACTTGTAGGTTTAGGCGTTTGCGTCACCGCGCGTGTATTCGTCAAACTGGGAGTTTCCGTCATCACCGTCGTTTGCGGAGTGACTGTGATCAATGGAGATGTAGTTCCTGTAAGAGTTGGGGGGGACGTCGCGGTGGCTGTAGCGGACTTGCCTGGATGCGTAGACGTTGCCGTAGAAGCCGACGCGGTCGGTGACTCCGGTGAAGGTGTTTCTCGTACCTCGCTCCTCTGCCTCTTGATAATCTCGAAATCTGACAGTGCCGCGCGAATAATTCCCCAATCCAGTAGCTGCCGAAAGGCTATAAGGTCAATGCTGTAATCCGCAGGTTCCAGGGGAGGTATCGGCTGGAGTGGCCGGTCTAATGGATGCGCAAAGACAAGTGAATATGCCCCCAAAACGATCCCTAAACCCAAAATAGCGGTTACGGTGATGGTGGCGATCCAAACGACAGTATTACGTATAGGCTTCACGCTGCACTTCTTTTTCCTTCCTGGATGGTGTTTTCGGACGATTCGTCCAAGGACTCGATTTCAAGTCTGAATATCTTGTCTGGCGAAAGACCAAACCCATCGATCAAAATCTGCCCCACAGCTTGCACATTCTCTGATGCGAACTCAAGCCAATCGCATACGACCGGAAGTTCGAACTGCAAAGCTTCAGCGATTATCTGAGGAGAGTATGACAAGCAATACAAGTAACCAGCCATCAACACGCTCATCTTTGGATACCGCTCTTTATCGAAAATATCTAAATCCGGTGGAATAAATTCAGTTGATCCCAAGATGGCATAAATCGGTACTGATTTTTCCTTACCTTTTAGAGAAACGTCGCTTATGTATCGAAACTCAACTTCTAACTTATCTTTGACGGCCTCCACCCCACTGACCGGAATTAATAGAGGCGTATGTGGATATTGTCGAGACACGTTTTGCAAACGGGCAGCAATATTGACAACATCGCCAATCACGGTATACGTAAATCGATCTTCCGAACCAATATTCCCCGCAACAACCGGCCCCGAATTGATCCCAATTCCAAATCTGATGGGAAATAAACCGCTCTGAATCCGGTGGGCGTTCAATTCGGTCACACCGCGCCAAATATCTATGGCTGCAAGGATTGCTTGTTGAATGGTCTCTTCCAGCGGGTGTTCAATAGGAGCGCCAAAAACAGCCAAGACACTGTCTCCACCAAAATGATTTACTCCACCGTGATGCTTGTGTGTGGCTGTTGTAACAATATTGAAAAACTGATTCAAAAGCGCGACTACCTCCTCAGGTGACATTTTCTCCGACATGGAGGTAAATCCACGCACGTCGGTAAATAAAATCGTCACATCCCGCATTTCTCCACCGAGCACGACCTGGTTCTGCAGCACCGCCTCACGCACATCTTCAGATACCATCCGCCCAAACATTTCACGGATGAATTCTCGTTGCTGCAGATCCACAACCATACGATTGAAACCTCTCGTAAGCTGCCCAATTTCATCTTCCGCCTGAACATCCACGTGAACGTCAAGGTTGCCAGTGCCCACCTGCTGCGAAGCATTCAACAGCCGGAACACGGGGCCGGCAATCAATTGAGCGACCACAACGCCGAGGCCAATCAAAGCTAAAATACCCACCGCAAAAATGGTGATTAGCTGCCATGTTGTTGGGCCTTGAGACTCACTAACCAGAGATTCAGGAAGGGCTACACCCAGGAACCAGCCAGATGGCTGCCCGCGTAAAGATAGGTCTACGACAGCCTCGATATAGCCGCGCTGGTTGATACTCACTTCTCGGGCCAGCAGAGCTTCCTCAGCGTCCGGCAAACCACTCCGCAGTTCATCATCCAAACTATCCAGCGCAGCTACATCTAATGTCGAGACGAGTGCTTCGCCTGATGAATTGTATAGCGTTGTATTGGCAATGCCCAGCTTGGAAAGTTCGAATATCATTTTTGATACGGGAGTTCCGATCAGCAATATGCCCTGTAGGCCTTCTTCTGTTCGAATGGGGCCAACAGTATAGATAGCCAATCCCCAGGGCGTCTCAATGATATCGACATACTTGTCTCCCATGTCATCGCTTTCGCCCGCCAACACAGCGCGGACAGAGGGCCACTCGAGATAAGATGCCGTCTCATTCTCCCTATATTCGGATGTCCCCTCGATCCGATGCCAGGTGGCAAGCGGGGCGCCATCGCTTCCTAAAATATCCACAAAATACAATTGATCGTTGACAATGTGAGGAAAAACTAACGTTCGCAGTGCATCGATATCTTGATCAACCACTGCATCGGGAACCCCCATCGTAAATGCTATTGTACGGAGCATATATAAATGCGCAGCTTCTACGTCCACCACCCCTTCGCTCACCCGGATAGAGGCATCTTCTAACTGGCTGCGAAATCTATCTTCCAATGTCGATACAAAAGAGCGTCCTACAAGGTATGTTGCCAGTCCTGCCAGCAATGAGGCAACAATAAGATATGGTATCGCTATCTTGAAACGCAGAGGCAAGGAAAGCAGAAAGCTCAGTATCGAGCGCTTTGGTTCGCTTCTTTCATTCATAGTCTGTCCTTCAACTGACGAGCAAACGTATCTTCGCAATAACATGAAGAAAAGGTGGGTTCATAACAACAATTCCCGGCATGGAGATGCGTTTCATTTTGTGTTAGCATGTAGACGGGATTTTCATATCCCGCAGCATCGAGATATGGAAATCTCGGCTACTTTGCCAGTCAAACCGGGAATTGCTGAACAAGCTATGCAATGTTCATACCTATTATAAATGAAACAATCATCCACAAATCCAGCCTTGCATGTTTGATAAGTATATTAGGCTATGCGCGACAGAACTGCGCGCTCGGCGTGCAGTTCTATTTCTCATCTCTATCAGAACTCGATTCTAACAGGCAGGTTATGAGGCCGGAGCAAGTTGACGCCGCTGCGTGTTCCGGGTGAAAAACTGAATAACCAGGCCCACAACGCCCACCAAAGAAATCAATCCCCGGATGCCTGTGATGATCATCAATAGACCACCAAGTATCCCCCCGGCGACCAGTAGGCCGTTGGAAACTTTTTGGGGAAGGAGAGCCGAGACAAGTTGTATTTCCCTGGTCGCCAACCGGCTGCGCAGATCACTCACAAATTCCGGGCGAGGTGACACCTGCTGAAAAGTGGCTGCCAATTGTGTTTCCAAAAACTTCAATTCTTGGCCCAAATTATGATCGGGTCTTCGTCTAAATAGTTTCATAATGCACCTATCCTTCTGTAACCGGGTAGGCGACAATTCCCACTGTACCTGGCCCCAAGTTAGCAGCAATACCGATAGAAAGTTCTGTGAACATCACATGCTTGCAATTCAACACAGTACGCACTCGCTCCAACAATTCCCTTCCCGTTTTGGGATCTCTTGCATGGACGACAGCTGCGTTCACTAATTGGTCCCCAACACACTCATGTATCGCCTCCAAAATTCGCTTTATGGATCGGCGACGAGTCCGCACCTTTTCCGACATATCCAAAATGCCATCTCGCAAAACGATGATAGGCTTCACGTTCAAGACCGATGCCAGGGCCGCCTGTAAAGCTTTCACCCGTCCACTCATTCGAGCGTAGTCCAGAGTGTCCAGAGTTAAAATGATCTCCGTTTTACTGCGAATGAACGACAATCGATCTAGAATCTTATGCAAGGGAGCGCCGTTCTGTTCCATCTCGTTGGCTTCGCGGCACATGTATCCCTGGATAGCCGAACCTCCCCCGGAGTCAAACGGAATCACGTTGAATTCATCATCCACCTCACGAGCCGCGATTTCTGCCGAGGCATAAGTCCCGGAAAGTTTTCTGGTTAAGTGGATCGAAAGAATCGTGTCTCCGAGATCGGCAATCCGCCTGTAGAACTCCACAAACTGGTGAGGGGTAGGCTGAGATGTTTTTGGAATGGTGCCACTCTCATCTACGAGCCGATAAAAGCCCTCATTGGTCAGGTTTACACCTTGAAGGAACGCTTGCTCTCCAAAGTGGATATTTATGGGGATCACCTGAATATCAAATTTCTCGATCCAATTTTGGGGCATATCCCCACCGCTATCCGTTGCAATACGTAGCATCATTTTCGTTATCCTTTACCGTTGGATTGTAATGCTTCGGCTTGACACTCTTCACGCAAAGCTAACAGCGTTCGATGATAAAGACTTTTTATTGCGCCTTCCGTACGTCCCATAATACGACCAATCTCAGCATTGGGGAGATGTTCGACAAACTTGAGAATCAGCAATTGTTGACGCTCCGGCGGTAACCGGCGGACGACCCGCAAGAGGCTCTCCTGTTCCTCGGTTTTCAGAATCGCCGATTCAGGCTGCTCACCTGTATATCGGACGATAAAACTATCATCCAGCGGGATTTCGCGCCGGCGGCTGTTATCACGATACCAGTTGGCTACCAGGTTATGAGCAATCCGGTACAACCAGGCAGAGATGGGCAGCCCGCGATTCTGATAATTCCCAATATGCCGCATAGCGCGGTAAAAAACGCGGGCGGTCAGATCTTCAGCATCATGTTGGTTAGTAGTACGATAGTATATATAATTGAAAATTCGGCCTACATAGCGCTCATAGAGCACCCCAAAGGCCTCCTGATCCCCTAGTGCAATTCGAGCCAGCACTTCGTCATCCGAGATATTTAC
This sequence comes from Chloroflexota bacterium, assembly GCA_043818215.1. Classification (GTDB taxonomy): domain Bacteria; phylum Chloroflexota; class Anaerolineae; order Anaerolineales; family UBA11858; genus JBDRGC01. The sequence goes on from JBDRGC010000459.1 coordinate 47,257, forward strand.
GATATTACTCATTTGTTCAAATAGGGGATTACTTGACATAACCCCGTGGGGTTTCGAAAGTTTCTAGCTCCCTGGGAATTGCCGGGGTAAGGGGAGCAAAACTGGGCATGGTTCAAATAAGCCAATATTTCCATTACAGTTTCAGCGTAGTTCGCCGGTTGAGTAGGCGGCATTTTCGCCGTATCGACATCGTGCCCTTTAGGGTAAACCAAGAACGGGTCTCATAAATGCCGCTACGCCTT
>JBDRGC010000460.1:0-4333 GCA_043818215.1 Chloroflexota bacterium
CCATGAGGCTGGCAGGTTAGGCCGTTGTACCCAGGGCTTCGCACCCCACCGTTACCAGTGACGCACGCCTGGGTAGGGACACCTGAACACCACAGGGTCTACGTTAGTAGCACTCCATCAACAATCCTTTCTGGTCGCAAGAAGGCGAGTCCGGTTCATGTGGGGTGCGGCAATATAATATTGGTTTATTAGTGATGTCAAAATCGAACAGTTAAGGAGCGTCATTGTTATTAAACCAATTATTTGTGTAATAACCTGTTGTTGGGCTTTCAACGCGAATAGCGATTTTGTAAGAGCCTTTAAGAAAATCAGGGATTGGGAATGTCACGTCTGACACATTACCTCCTGGTCCCGTTGAAATTGTTGATACAACAGCTCCACCAACACCTTGTGTCCCAAAGTAATTCATTCTTACCCAAAACGTATCATCAGGTGGCATGTTATGAAATACGACGGTTACACTTTTATCTTTTTTTACAGCACTAATGGCCAAAGAAGGAACCCCAGAATACGGAGTTTTATTGTAAAACCATACGGAAGTTGAATATTTAGTATTTTGTCCTACTAGATAAATAGTCAGTTTGTCATAACCATGTAATTCTTGTGGTATCGATATCCTATACTCAAATACATTTTCAAGCTGTGTGGATACTGTTCCTACTGTTATCCCATCATCCTCAAACGAATCCGTTGTTCCAATGATAATATCAAAATTATCTTTTACAGGGAAATTTTTCGCTTGAATAGTAACGTAATAGTCGGGTCGCAATCCAATAATTTGAACTATCGGCAACCCTAGCGAATCAATAATCCTTGTAGTTGGCCAGCCAATAAAAAACCCCGCAATTCCTCCTACTACGAGGATCAGACCGTATGCCAAAATTACAGTAGGCTTCATACATTCTATGAATTCAAAATAAAAAACCTTTCGTTTCACCTTTTTATTATCAGGAAATGATTCGTCAGTCCGGTAAATTTTCGGCTTATCTTCAATTTCTTTTTTTTGTCTTCCTTATCCATTCCAATATCATGCGGCTTACTACAAAACCGATGATAGCTAGAATTTGAGTGAAAACAGTGTTTATCCACTGAATTAGATTTGGATCTATGGGTCTCATTCATACCCTCCCAATTATCATTGACACTCGTTATTTACCTATTAAATAAATCTAAAGTTTTTGCCGCACAACCCATTTTAGAGCGACTGGCTCCCCAGGATGCCAACTGCCGGGAAGTATGATACCTGCTGGGCAGGCACCTGGCAAGGGAGGCTTCACTGGGGATTGATCGAGAAGTAAACCCATAGCCAAAATGGGATCAACCCGCCCACAGTGATAAGCGCCATAAGCCCCAGCCCTATCGTTAGCCAGTCGATGTCCAGGGGGTTGCCGGCGGGATCGAAGGTTTTCACGGGAAGCGGGCGCGGCGTCAGTGGTGGGGGCGCAGGCGTTTTTCTGGGTTGTGGCGGCGGCGGTTGTATTTCTTGGACAGAGCGCGATCTTTGAGCGAAGGTGATCAACACCCGCCCCAATTGATCCGCTGTGCGGTAGCGCGCCGATGGTTCCTTTGACAGCACTTTGAGAATGATACTGTCCAAATTTTCGCTGATGGTCGGGTTGAGTCGGTGTGGCGGAATTGGCGTCACATCTCGGTGCAAGCGGGATAGCTCGGTAGCCGAAGTCGCCACAAAGGGCAGCTCGCCGGTGAGCATTTCATACAGGATAACCCCCAACCCGTACACATCCGAAGCTGGAGATGGAGCGCCGCCGGCAGCTTGTTCGGGAGCAAAGTACTGCGGCGATCCCCACACCACGCTGGATTGCTCATCAGACTGGATGGATGCCAGGGCGCGGGCAATGCCGAAGTCGGCAACTTTAAGGCGTTGGTCGGGCGTGACCAGCATATTTTGGGGCTTGACATCACAGTGTACCAGCCCGGCGCGGTGAGCGTAGCCAACACCTGCGCAGGCTTGTATGATGAGGTGAATGGCCTTATCTACGGCCAGCCGCCCGCGTTGGTTGACAAGCTCCTTCAACGTGATGCCCGGGATATATTCCATCACGATGAAAAGCCGCCCGCCATCCAAACCAAAGTCGTGTACCGTGACGATATTGGGGTGCGAGAGATTAGCGGCTGCTTTGGCCTCTTGCCGGAACCGCTCGCGGAAAGCCGGATCGCGCGAAAAATCCTCGCGCAGCACTTTGATGGCTACAGTACGCTCCAGCATCAAGTCGCGGGCCTTGTAAACTACAGCCATGCCGCCGCTTCCCAGGCGTTCCGTGAGTTGATAGCGGTTGTTCAATAGATCGATTTCAGACATATCGTGTTCTCTCGATACCCAGGTGCAACGAGGTGCGATGCACTTTGAAAGTGCGTTGCACCTGTGGTCTAAACTGCAAGGCTCAAATAGAATTTTACCACTGCTAAAGGATAAGGGCGTATACAGAAGTTGGGGGAGCATAGTAAAGCAACCACGGATTACACGGATTGCACAGATAAAAAGTATTAAAAATCAGTGACAGCGTACCCTTTGGGTAAATCGGTGACATCGTGCCCTTTGGGTAAATCCGTGGTTATGTAGGTCTGGAACGCCGCTCCCCCCTAACTACTAGATGCGCCCAAAGGATAAGGTTATCCCCAAAATCAAGACTACGAAACGCAGCAGAGTGTGAAACGTGACGAAAACCCCTTCTCGTTTCACGTTTCACGCTTCATGAAATTTATGAACCCCTTTTTACCCTTGCAAAACTAGAGTAAAATCACAGCATGCCAAAAGCCTATCTGGTTTACAATCCTGCTGCTGGGCGATTCCCCTCTCGGATGCTCGCGGAGCGCGCCGCCGACGTGCTCCAGGCACAGGGATGGGAGATTTGTTTGATGCAAGCCAACGGCGGGCCTCACATCACCCAATTAGCCCGCCAGGCGGTTGACCACTCGATGGATGTTTTCTTCATCGCCGGGGGAGATGGCTCAGTCAACTTTGCCACCGCCGGGCTGGTCGGCAGCCAGACTGCGTTGGGCGTTCTGCCTGCCGGTACAGCCAACGTGTGGGCGCAAGAACTGGGGCTTCCCGGGCTGACCTGGACGCGCTGGATGGCCCTCGAAGAGAGCGCCCGGCGGCTGTCCACGGCCTCCGTCCGTTCTGTGGACGTCGGCTTTTGCAATCAGGCCCCATTTTTGCTATGGGCTGGGGTAGGGCTGGATGCTTTTATTATCCATCGCATAGAACCCCGTAGCCGTTGGGAAAAGCATTTCGCCATTGTCCATTATGCTGCCACCGCAGTACGGCAGGCCCGCGCGTGGGATGGCATCAACCTGCACGTTCTGGCAGATGGCTCTGAAATCTCAGGCCGCTATCTGCTGGCTGTGGTCAGCAATATTCATCTCTATGCCGGGGGCTTTGCGGAAATCTCTCCCTATGCCCGCCTCGACGATGGATTGATGGATTTGTGGCTTTTCAGCGGCGACACCCTGCTAGAAACGGTGCATCGAGCCTGGGATTTGTGGTCGGGCCGCCACCTGTGCTCCGATCAGGCGCGTTGCTTCCCTTTCCGCAAACTGCGCCTGTCATCTGATGCGCCGCTCTACATCCAATTAGATGGAGAGCCGATAGCGAATGATAGCAGTGTCACCATCGAGGTGCATTCTCGGGCGCTGCGAGTCCTGGTTCCCGATGGGGCGCCGCGTGCCCTTTTTGCGGAGGATGAAAACCAATGAAGCCGGGCCAATCTTCGGGAGGGCTGTTCTCCCCTGGAATGATTGCGATCTCTCTGATATTGGGGATGGGACTCGTTTTTGTGACGATTCTTATCCTCAACGTGAACCGTCCCCCGCTGACTCCGGTCGGGGTGGTCACTGCGGCCCTGACGGTAATTCCTGTCCCAACCGTCACCTCCCCCCCGCCAACCCCGACCCCGACAGAGCTTGCGCCCGCCTCTGATATGCCCCCATCCCCGCCCCCGGGAGAGCTTGCCATGGGCGCCTTTGTTCAGATCAGCGGCACAGGGGGCGACGGGCTGCGCCTGCGTGCCGATCCTGGCCTGACTTACGAATCGCGTTTCTTGGGGATGGAAGCTGAAGTCTTTCAGATCGAGGCTGGCCCCCAAGATGTAGATGGCTACACCTGGTGGTATCTGGTTGCCCCCTTCGATACCACGCGCTGCGGTTGGGCTGTATCGAATTATCTCGAAGCCATTCAAGAACAGTAGATCAGTAAGTCAGTAAATCAGTAGATCAGTAAATCAGTAGAGCAGTAGGTTAGTGGATCAGTGGATCAGTAAGTCAGTAAATCAGTAGATCAGTAAATCAGTAGAGCAGTAGGTTAGTGGATCAG
>JBDRGC010000461.1:0-2346 GCA_043818215.1 Chloroflexota bacterium
AAAATAATTTCGTGATTATATACTTGACACACCCAAGCCCAGCTGCTATCAGATGTATCAGGACTCATCAATAAAAGGAGGCCTGTGATGGCTGGAGACAGGAAGGTAAAGGAATTCCAATTTCGGATTGATGGATTTACGCCGGAAACTTTGCCGATGTCCAGGCTTGCAGAATACATGCTTGAGCTTGCCAAGTTGATCGGAACTCCTGAGCGGATTCACTTCGTAAGGATTGAAGAGGGAAGTGTTAATTTGATTGTGCGGTTAAGTACCCCCATCCATCGGTGAATGCCGTCTCGATCACGGCATCCCTTATCTTGACCAGAAGATGACGGTTTGTGCCATACTTAATCTCATCTCTATGTTGCAACTGTCCCACGATTATCCCTGGGTGAATCTTGACCGTATGGGCAAACTGTATGATCCGGTCTCTAGAATAGAAGGGGCCAACCCTGCGGATAAAACTTTCAAGGTCAGCTTTCTTGATAAGGGCGGAAGCGGCCATTTCATTCGCCCTGCGCTCTATGTCATCTCCATCCGAGCGATTGCGGGCTGATCCCTCTTCTCCTACAAGATTCACATCAACCGAAACCGCATCCCGATTCTTGATGTGTGCCCATTCATGAAATACCGTAAACCAGAAATTATCAACACGATCATCTCGGATCGAAACAGCAATAACCGGTTCCTGTGTAGACAACCAGAATGTAGCCCCGTCTACTTTGGCCCCAGCGATGGGTTCAACGACCAGAAAACGAATCCCGAAATCAGCAAGTAGGACCGGAAGGCGTCGTGCTTCTTTGGGATAAGCCGCCAGCTTTCTCATTTTGTTCGCTAAGGTATCCAGTTTGGATCTTGAAAAGGATAACACCGGCAAGCCCCGCGCGAGTTTGCGCGCAGCGAAGCACCAAGCACGCTCCGCTGGCGTCAAATCGCTCGCATTACCAGATTTCCGCATTGCGGCTGCGAACCCAGGAGGCTCATCTTTGATCTCTCCATCAAAAAATTTCTCAAGTTCGCGTTCTAAGCCTTCGACTGAATCCACTTCAGAGATCCAGCCCCTCTTCTGCATCTCCCGGACGGGTGCTATCTCGTACAACTTCGCCCGCCGTTGAATAGTCGCCAAGTCGGTCCGCACATGAGCCAGTCGATACTGAGCGTCTAGTTTCATCCATTCGTCCGCACTGTTACCAAACGCAGCTGACAGCGCGGCGGCCATTTCAGGAGTTACGCCATATCGTCCGGTTATCAGGTTGGTTATCGAAGCGCGAGAAACCCCTATAATTGCAGCCAGTTCATCCTGGGTCCATCCGCGCTCTGAAAGCATCTCACGCAGGACTTCCCCCGGTGTGAATGGCGCTTCTCCGACACCCCAGATATTCTCTTGATCAGCCACGAAATGATGATAAACTGCCTGTTGTGCTAATGTCAAGCATCACTTTACATTTTGCTTGACGAGGAGATTGTCGCATTGGTAGAGTAAAAAAAGTCACCAATTTTTGATAAAAGAAGAAAGCAGACGAACGCAATGCAAGCTGGAATCGTGAACCGCATAGGGAAATCCGCTTCGAGTTACGAACCTCTGAGCAGTATATGGGAAGGCAGCGATGGAAACTTACTCGAAGCGATGTTTCGGTTTTACGCGATGATCCCACCCGAGCCGATCCTGGATTCCACCTATAACTCAGGCCGGTTCTGGAGGAACTCGAAGCGGCAAGTCGTGTCGATGGATATCGATCCTCGATTCAAGCCGATGATCATTGGTGACAATCGGAAAATGACTGGCGTGCCGTCTGCAGAGTTCGGGGTCGTCATTTACGATCCCCCTCACGTTGGCCCACAAGGCCGAGATAAGAGCAAGAAACGCTTTGATGTGGACTTCGGTGCTACTGCTCAATGTGGCAAGGAGCAGAACTGGAACTTGAGCTACTTATATCCTCCGTTTCTACAACAGGCCAGGAGAGTCCTGAAACCGAATGGGTTGCTGCTCGCGAAAATCACTGACATGGTGAACAACCATAAATCGAGATGGGCGCATTGCGATTTTATGTTGATGGCGGAAAAGGCCGGATTTACGGTGTGTGATTTAATCATCAAGATTCGTAACGGTCCGATGGTTTCCAATAAATGGAAAGAAGCGCATCATGCTCGGAAGCGCCATTGCTTCTGGATTGTATGCCGCAATGGAAATAGCTGCGAACGAGACATTAATTCTGTCTCAAGGGGAAGCGGTCATTCCATCGGCTAATCCGATCCGTTCCGGGACGGCCTTTACCCTCTATCTTACTGCCAAATCCGCTGCCGTTCCATTCGGGTTCATAGTGAGTGATTAGAGCGAACTCTGCC
>JBDRGC010000462.1:0-4951 GCA_043818215.1 Chloroflexota bacterium
AGAAAATAGGACATCTCTACTTTGGGCTGACACTGTCATCATCAATTTGAGGGTTCCGTCTTCTGCGTCTAGCAGCAAGCCCCTAACAAAGTCCGCCCCTGGCTCATCTTCCAGAAAGGCAATCAGGGCGTAAGAATCAAGTATCTTGGTTGGTGTCATGATTATTCTCGCACACTATCCCTTTGTCTTTCTTCCATAAGTATTTTCAATGCGCCTTTACCTCGCAGCAAGCCTTGAAGATTCTTGAGGTATTGCTCATTGACCGGCTTAAGAATGATCGCCTCGCCGTCGTCTCTGACGATGAATTTGGTTCCGGCCTTGATGCCAAATTTTCGCCGCAAGGGCGCAGGAATGACAACCTGTCCTTTAGTTGTTGCGTATGTCTCCATTGATCATGTCTCCTTTCTACGCCCGTATATTACACATAAGTAACTAGTAAGTCAATAGCGTTTATGTAGGACGCTTCAGGGATATTCTTACCTTTATTAGAAAACACTTGGCTCGTACTCGCCCCAGACTTTGCGCAGCAGGCTGCATATCTCGCCCAGGGTGATGTTGTTTTCTACGCACTCGATGAACAGGGGAACCAGGTTCTCATCCCCGCGGGCGGCGGATTCCAAGCGGGTCAGCAGCCCATCCACCCGGGCTGAGTCCCGCCGCTCCCGGATGGCTTTCAATCGGGCGCGCTGCCCCTTCTCGATGGCGGGGTCCACCCTCAATCGTTCCAACTCGCCATCATCCTCCACCTGAAATGCGTTGACCCCCACCACAATCTGTTCGCCACTTTCCACAGCGCGCTGATATTGGTAGGCCGCTTCCTGGATTTCGCCCTGAATATAGCCGCGCTCGATGGCAGCCATCGCTCCGCCCATTGCGTCGATCTGGCGGATATAAGCCTCGGCCTGATGCTCGATTTCGTTGGTGAGATGTTCGATTAGATAGGCACCAGCCAGGGGGTCGATGCTGTCGGCCACACCGGACTCGTGGGCGATGACTTGCTGGGTACGCAAGGCCACCCGCACCGACTTTTCGGTGGGCAGCCACAGGGCCTCGTCCATGCTGTTAGTGTGCAAAGATTGGGTACCACCAAGCACCGCGGCCAATGCCTGGATGGTGACCCGCGCCACGTTGTTTTCCGGCTGTTGAGCGGTGAGAGTGCAGCCCGCGGTTTGGGTGTGAAAGCGCAGCATCCAGGCGCGCGGGTCGCGCGCCCCAAAGCGTTCCCGCATGATTCTGGCCCATAGCCGGCGCGCGGCCCGGAATTTGGCAACCTCCTCGAGGAGATTGTTGTGAGCATTGAAGAAGAAAGAAAGCTGGCGGGCGAAATCGTCCACATCCAGCCCGGAGTCGATGGCGGCCTGCACGTAGGCAATGCCATCCGCCAGGGTGAAAGCCACTTCCTGCACGGCGGTGGAACCGGCCTCTCGGATATGGTAGCCGGAAATGCTGATGGTGTTCCAGCGCGGCATCTCAGCCTTGCAGAACTGGAACGTATCGGTGATCAGGCGCATGGATGGCTTGGGCGGGAAGATGTATGTCCCACGGGCGATGTATTCCTTGAGAATGTCATTTTGGATGGTGCCGCGCAGCTTGCTGACCTCAGCGCCCTGCTTTTTGGCGACGGCGATATACATTGCCAGCAAAATAGCTGCCGGAGCGTTTATCGTCATGCTGGTGGAGACTTTGTCCAATGGGATGCCGCGGAACAAGGTTTCCACATCATCCAGCGAGGAGATGGAGACTCCCACTTTGCCAACCTCGCCCGCGGAGATGGGGTCATCGGCATCGTAGCCAATTTGGGTGGGCAGATCGAAGGCCACCGAAAGCCCGGTCTGGCCCTGCTCGAGCAGGTAGCGGTAACGGGCGTTGGATTCCTCGGCGCTGGCGTACCCGGCGTATTGGCGCATGGTCCACAGGCGGCCGCGGTACATGCTGGGCTGCACCCCGCGAGTGAAAGGGTATTCGCCGGGGAAGCCCAGTTTTTCGGGGTAATCGGGATCATCGTCGGGGGGAGTCAAAACCCTGGGGAGCGGTATCCCCGATAAAGTCTGGAATTCGGGTTTTCGCTCCGGAAAGCGATCGGTCACAGGCCGCAGGGTTTCGTCCTCCCAGCGTTTGCGTTCAGATTCTAAGGTCATAATGCGCCTCTAATTTTGGTTCTAGGGTATGCAGGGTAGACAGGGTAGACAGGGGAAACAGGTATGCAGAGTAAACAAGGTAAACAAGGTAAACAGGGGAAACAGGGGAAACAGGTATACAAAGTAAACGGGTTGGGCGAGCAAGTGACAGGCGTCACATCAGCTTTGTACCTTGTATATCGTGTTTACCGTGTTTACCTTGTATACCGTGCTTACCTTGCCTACCGTGTTTACCTGTATACAAATAGAAGTACTCCCATCAAAAGTAAACACGCATAGATGATGCGATTGAACTGGCCGCCAGATACTGACTTGCTTGCCCTGCCTCCGAGGAAAATTGCCAGCATGATGACCGGCAACGCGTAGGCATACAATTGCAGCACTGTGGGCGTCCACAACCCTGCCAATCCGTGACTGATAAGAATCATTCCGCCTGTGGGCAGAAAATAACACTGAAGTGTCGTTCGGAAGCTCTTTGGCGACCATCCGCGCAACGTGCCATAGATCACTACCGGTGGGCCATTGGTGTTGTACGCGCCCCCCAAAACGCCTGCTATCAAGCCGAATATATATGCCAGTTTCTCACTCTGAAAAGTTGGCAGCCTGGGGGCAATCAGATTGTACAGACCAAACGCGATCAGCACCGCACCCAGGGCTGCCTTTATCACAGGTTCCGGCGCATTCTTGAGAAAGAACAACCCGATGGGGATGCCCACCAGGGAGGAAATGATCAACCGCCAGGCAGCCTTAAAGTCCACATCGCGCCAGCCCCCCAATAGAATCGTCAAGGCAATTGTCGAGGCTGCCAGAGCCACTAAAGGCGTCGCCACTTTCATGCTGACGAGCATTGCCAGCAGCGGCATGGCTATCAAAGCGTCCCCGAATCCCAGCGCGGAGCGGATGAATGTCGAGATGAAGAGGATGAAAAGGATTGTAATGGTCAACGATGGAGAAATCATGAAGATATGCCTAAATCGTAGTTGCTCAAAATGATTAGTGGTGAATTGCATCCCCAAAGTGCGTCATGTGAATTATGCAGGGGGGAATGAAATTGTAAATGGTAAATGGTGAATTATAAATGGTAAATGATTGTGGCGATGTCTGCACTTCATTAACAATTTACCATTCACCATTTACCATTTACAATTCGGCTTTGTTAGTGGGTACGCATCCTTGGGGATGCAATGCGCCACTAACATTATTAGGAATGAGAATTACCGCTCAGGCGGCACCCTGTAAATAACTTGCGCATTTGTATCCTAACGCTAGTGCCGGTTGAGCCTGTCCTGAGCCTGACGAAGCGTATACCTATGCAGGCACTGCGCACCTGCACCGAACGCAGGTACGGTGTCGAAACCAAACGGTTTATGGTAAAAACAACTCTTTAAGCCGACCCGTTTGGTTTACCCCTACGGGGACCTATGTCGACACTTGCACCGTAACGCAAGTGCGAGTGTACGCCCCTTTAAAAGAATTCGGGGCTACTCAACCTGCACTACTCTTTAGTTTGGAAATGGGTAAGTTATTTTATCACCGTTCTGTAGCACAAACAGTATAACCCGTCCTTTCGTTAACATCCCATAAGAAACCCGGCCCGTAAACCACCTTTTCTTGACGCTATCCCCTCAACAATGTATAATCGTACCCGATGTTTTAGCACTCTTGGCACGCGAGTGCTAAAAGGATTGGCAAATGAGCGCACTGACTGAAAGACAAAAACTGATTCTGGCTTTGGTGATCCGCGAGTACGTAGACAGTATACAACCGGTTGGTTCGAAGCGTCTGGTGGAGGCGTACAACCTGGACTTCAGTTCAGCCACCATACGCAACGAAATGTCCACCCTCACGGAGGCAGGGTATTTGCAGCAGTTGCATACTTCCGCCGGCCGCACTCCAACCGAGGAAGGCTACCGCTACTTCGTCAGCCAACTGATGGGACGCACAACCCTGCCAACCCAAATCCAGCGCACCATTCAGCATCAATTTTATCAGGCCCGATACGATGTCGATCAATGGATGCGTTTAGCCGCCTCTATATTAGCACGTCAATCGCAAGGTGCTTCGCTGGTCACCGCTCTGCACCCGGAACATGCCCGCCTCAAACATATTGAACTCATCGCTACCCGCGGACGGCAAGTTTTGATGGTGCTGGTACTGGATGGCGGCGAAGTCCGGCAGCAGATGTTGGTGCTGGCAGAACCGGTTTCACAAGAGCGATTGAGCGTAGTCGCCAGGTGGATCAACGAAGTTGGCCAAGGAGTAGATGCCGGTCAGATCGCGGCGCTCATTACTAAACACGAAGATGCCCTGGAAAAAGACATCCTCACGCTCGTGAGTGACGAAATGCGTTTCTCGAACGAAGTTTTGGCCGGCGAAATTTACCGCGCTGGCATGGCCAACGTACTGGCCGAACCAGAATTTGCCGAACCCGGAGTTGCCCACCGGGCGCTCCGTTTTTGGGAAGAACGTTCCCTGCTAGAGGATCTACTTTCGCGAACCGTGCTAACAGCCAGCAGCGATGGCGTCCACGTGTTGATTGGCGGCGAGGGAACCTGGGAAGACTTGAGCGATTGCTCTGTAGTGCTTTCTCGCTACGGTATCCCTGGCATCGCCACTGGCGCGCTGGGCGTGCTCGGTCCCACCCGTATGCCTTATGCCAACACAATCTCCACCGTACAATTTGTTGCCGGCCTGCTCAGCGATCTGGTCGGTGAAACATTATCAGAATGAATATGAAATCATCTCGATGAATGAGGGAAAGGGTGGGCTGCGAAATGCACCGCAGGCGCATATCGCAGCCCACTACCCCTTCT
>JBDRGC010000463.1:0-14703 GCA_043818215.1 Chloroflexota bacterium
TGAGGGTTCTCCTGAAGCCCAGGGTAGTGGTCTGGACCGAGACTCGGTGATTCAGGCAGAAGTCATCCTCACGATTCCAAAAACCAACGTGGTCAAAAAAGTGGGGCGACTTAAAGACACTACGATGCGGCAGGTTGATCAATGTGTGCAAGTAAGCCTGGGTATGGCTTGAAGGAAACATGACAAAAACCCACTTGACTTTGCGTTGGAGTTCATGTCTGATAAAATACTAAGGAGTGAAAATTGAATAACTTGCGCGTTTGCATCCTAACGCGAGCGCAGGTTGAGTAGCGCAGGCACACGCTTTTTGTGCCGGAGCGTACACCTGCACCGAACGCAGGTACGGTGTCGAAACCCAGCGGATTACGGCAAATTAGCCCATTTTCAAACCCCGTTTGGTTTCGATATGGCTCTCCGTACCTCCGAGCCTACTCAACCGGCACTACGCCCAAATTTGGAAATGGGTAAGTTATTTAATTTCCCTTCCTAAGTGAAGCAACCCTCTCGAATATTGTATGAGTTGAACCGGAATAACAAGAGGTCACTATGAATGCCATACGCCAGATTCAGCAAGTGCGGAACCACACTGTTTTGGTGCATCTACCCGAAGACTTCCCGGCCAAGAGTGTGGAAGTGATCATTTTTCCCACCACTGAACTGCCAATCAAATCCAAGAAAACAAAAACGGATAAAGTGCTCGCTGCTGTCCACCATTTTTTTACGATGGATACATCCCAGTTCACGGCGGCCCAGCGACAGACTTATGACCAGGCTTGCACCATTATCCGACGAGGCCGTGACTCAGGTGAACCGCGCATCCTGGGTCTCTTTGCCGGGCTGATGCAGATTGCTGATGACTTTGACGCGCCTTTGACCGATGAAGATGTGTTCTGGGGCAAGAGCACAAATGAATATGGAATAAGTCTGGAAAAATGAAATTGCTACTGGATACTCACATTTTTCTCTGGGCATCGGAACAACCCCATAGGCTCACGCCCAGTATGCAGGATGCGCTTCGAAATCCTGAAAACGAATTGATTCTGAGCGTTGTCAGTGTTTGGGAGATGCAAATCAAAGTACGGATTGGTAAATTAGACCTGCCCGTATCTGTCAAAGAATTGGTAACCATTCAACGGACGCTGAATCACATTCGGTCTCTGCCCATCCTCGAACGTCATATCTGGGAGCTTGGCGATTTGCCAATGCATCATAAGGACCCTTTCGACCGCCTGTTGATTGCCCAGGCTGTGGCAGAAAAATGGCGGCTCGTGACCAGCGACCCGGTTTTTGCACAATACCCTGTGCAGTTGTTAACGTGATGGAGTCTCAAGAGAGTTTGGAAGCTCCTTGACCCCCTCACAACCGTTGGCCACTTCAACCCCTGGGGGAAAGCGAAATGGCATTTTGTGTATCCTCTCCAAAAAGTAGGGGAGTGCTCCCATGGTTCGATTGCACTCATCACAAGATTCGGCAGCGGACTGTAACGGAGTAACGGAGGGCTTGCGAGGACGAATCCGCTAATCCGCTACTCCGAAGGCAGTCCGCTGCCCAGTTGTCAAGTCTTCCCCTGCAATATGGCGAGGATACCTTCGCGGCGAGATATTGACGCTAAACTCTGGATCGCATATACTTTCAATACGAGAACATCAATATAGAGAGGTAGTGATGATATGGAAAAAGTGATGCTTACAATGCCAGTAGACCTGCTGCAAGTGGTGGATGCTCAAGCGCAGCATAGCAGGCAAAATCGCAGCCAGTTCGTCCGCCGCGTTCTAAGGGAATGGATCGAACAACAGAGGCAGAAGGAATTCGAAGTGTTATTGGCGGAGGGATATCAAGCTATGGCGCAAGAAAGCACGGCAATTGCGGCCGAAAACCTGATTGCCCAAACCGCTGCCGCTGAAGGAGTCTGGCGTTGGGATGATTGATACATTGACCTTTCGTCGTGGGGACATCGTCTTTGTATCCCTGCCATTCATTAGTGACCCTGCTCAGAGCAAGGTGCGCCCAGCCGTCATCATTCAGAATGACGTGGGCAATCGTTTCAGTCCCAACTTGATCGTTGCAGCCATCTCCTCGCATCTCCCCCGGCGAGAATATCCAACCAATATGATCCTGCGTGAGGGTTCTCCTGAAGCCCAGGGTAGTGGTCTGGACCGAGACTCGGTGATTCAGGCAGAAGTCATCCTCACGATTCCAAAAACCAACGTGGTCAAAAAAGTGGGACGATTTAAAGACGCCACGATGCGGCATGTTGATCAATGTGTGCAGGTAAGCCTGGGTATGGCTTGAAATCTTGACTGCATTGCTGGTCAAATTGGGCCTAACTTGACAGAACAAGACACGTGCAAGATAATGGAATAAATCGCTACAGGGACACTTAGAGAGTTGCCTATGTTAAAAAATATACGTATCGAGAACTTCAAATCATTTCAAGATACTCAGACGATTGAGCTTGCCCCACTCACAATACTTGCTGGGATCAATAGCGCTGGTAAAAGTTCACTGATCCAGGCTTTGCTATTACTAAAGCAATCACTCGAAACTATGCCATCGGTTGTACTTGACTTTAAAGGTAGTTCTTACCTGGAACAGAGCTTGGGCGATAATTTTAATAGCTTTATTTTCGGCTGTCCCCCAGTAGAAGAAGCAAGTTTGACATATCATCTGTCCTTTCAATACGAGGAAGAGGAAATTGCTGACCCGACGGCCTCGGACTTGTTTGATGAGGTAGACGCACTGCTTCCGTATCCTATGACAGACGATGGATACCACTCATTGAAAGCGGATATCGTTGTGACATTTGCATGGGGGCCATTTGGACACCGCGGCAGGCCCACTGTGCGCATGGCCGATATGCAAATTGCCACGTTCCTAAATTCCCCTGCAAAACCGTTGATAAGCATTCAAATCCGTCCAACCAGTGATGGAAAATATCAAATCAAACCGCTGAAAGATCGCATTGACCCTCGTTTGAAGGAATTGAATTTTCAGCAAGCGCATTTAGATGGTTTGAATAATTTCTTGCCTGGATCAATCCATATTGAAGTGGAAAAAGGTGATCGCGTTGAACAAAACCTTCCCCCAGCTTTTGCGCGCTTCTTTCGGGTGTTATTGAATCTGATTCGTCAGGACTTGACTGAACATATTTATTACCTGGGATCGTTCCGCCAGCCGCCTGAACAAATTTATGCCAGCAGTCAGAGTATCATTGATGTTGTGAACCCAACCGGAAGCAATTTTGCCGAGATACTTTGGCGGTATCGAGACGAACCAGTAACTTTCTATCATCCACGTCTGCCCAAATCTCCATTGCCACTGAGCGATATGGTTGCCTGGGTGCTGGAGAACATATTGCAACTTGAGCAGAAGGTACGTGTTCAACCAGTTGGTGAACGTGAAGATATTCTCGAAGTATTAGTAGAGACACTGGGAAAGTTCCCATCGAATAATGGTGAGCAGAGTGAGCGGATTCAGGTACCCTTGTCCAGTGTCGGGCTGGGATATAACCAGATTCTCCCCATTGTAGTTCAAGGTTTACTTACTCCACCCAGGGACATGGTTATTTACGAGCAGCCAGAGATTCACCTCCACGCTGGAGTGCAGGCTAATCTTACAGCATTTTTTATTGGTCTGATCCGTTCAGGTCGGCAGGTACTTGTCGAAACGCATAGCAGTCACATGGTAGACCAACTATGCTTGCAAATTGTCAGGGACCGAGAATATAAGTTGGAGAAAAACGCCAGCGTATTGTTTGTTCATCCCCCAGATAAAGAACATGACAGCTCGCGAATCGAGCCAGTTCAGATTGATCCATACGGCGTAATTCAGAATTATCCGCCCAACTTTTTACCTGATATTGTGGGAATTTACGAACAAATAATTGCCGAGGGGTTCAAAAAGCACAAAGGTCAACCCCCGAAGGAAATATAGATTCGATGCTGCAAGCCACACCTTTTGACATCAGCCTGTTTACTGGCATTGGACTTATGCCGGTGGAAGCTATGTCGCGGCAGGAGAACGTCAGGGTACTGTTTCTCAGGTGTAGAGAACAGTTCCTCGCAATTAATCATCGGTTGGCACAGAACCCAGATATTAAAGGTTGTCGTCTTCGTCTCCCGATGACAGAAAATCTCTTTGTACAACTCCAAAACACACCATCCTGGGCTGAAGTACGTGGGGTAGAGGCGCGATATAGGTTGAAGGCCTCGGTTTTGCAATTCCTTCGTGGTGGGGTACCCGGTGGTGGTAGTCCCATTTTGATTTTGGATGAAGATACTAAGTTTTGTTATGCAGTTAGTGAGCCATTACACTTTTTTAATCCAGTATTACCCAACGAACTGAGTGATGCCTGGATTGAGTCAGTAGGTATTTGTGCTTTCGAACGAGATACGGAAGTTGTCGCGACCTGGGTCATTTCTCCTGGTAGAGGCCATAACACCACTCACTTGATTGTGAATGCTGAAAACGTGCATCATCCTGAAAATCAATCTCAAGCACTTGATATTCCGATGATGATCGAGCCGCGAAAGTGGCCCGAAGATGGAACGCTGGATATATGGGAGTGGGAGCGTCATGTGCGGCGCGCTCTGTGGCATGATGCGCGACTGCCATTTTATGGACCTTCTGGCCAATTTGGATTCCGACCTCACCATGATAACCACTGGCATCCTGGACATGGATTGACGACACAGAACATTGAAGGGCAGCGCGGTTACCTGGATGTATTTGGCGGCTTGTGGCAGTGGGAGGGCGGCAGAGCCATGATGGGCACTCCCTTAGACGGGCACTGGAACGTGCAACTATTGAACAGAGCAGCACGCAACCAATGGAGAGTACATCTTGAGGAAACACTGCTGCAGAACGTCCGGCTACGCTCCTACCACGTCAACATCGAGGCGGATGGCAAGATCGTTGACTACACCTTTGATGTTGGATAATCATTTCTTATTCGAACTAAAATACCGAGGTCGGAAACATGAAAAAGGGACTGCAATTCAGAAACGTAGATTTACATATCCATACTCCAGCGTCTGATTGTTTTTTGGATAAATCAGTCATGCCAGAAGCGATTGTACAACAGGCAATCGCCGCAGGTATGGAAGTGATTGCCATCACCGACCACAACTCCGCGAATTGGGTGGATCGCATCAAAGCTGCCGCGCAAGGAACCTCCCTGACCGTCTTTGCGGGTGTGGAAATTACTGTTCAACCTGGGGTACATATATTGGCTATTTTCCCTGAAACCGCGTCTGGAGACCATATAACAGATCTGCTGGCGGAGTTAGGTTTGGGCACAGACAGTCGAGGCAATCCAGAAGCACTCGTTACCCGCTATGGACTTCAAGAAGTTATTAAAATGATCCATGGTAAAAAGGCTTTGCCAATTCTGGCACATATTGATGCCCCGAAAGGTGTCTGGCAAGCATTGTCAGGTCAAACGCTTATCCAATTGTGGAATGATGCGAATTTTGCAGCCGTCGAAATTGTCGGTGATAGCCTGCCGCCAGAGATCGGGCATGATCCCTTTCCCCGTCGCCCGGCATATTATTGGGCTTCGGATAACCCTCACCCGGATGATAACCATAAACACTCTGAAATTGGCATCGGACATCGTTTCTCGCGTTTCAAATTGGACCAACCTATCACCTGGAAAGGACTGCGGAATTGTTTTCAAGATCCTAAAGTGCGCATCCAACGCGGAAGGCATGACGATATTCAGATACGACACCCTATTCTGGAAAAAATCACGATCCGCGGTGGTTTTCTCTCTGAATTGGAATTGGAGTTCCTACCTAATCTCAATGCGGTAATTGGCGGACGCGGTACAGGAAAATCAAGTTTATTGGAGTCACTTCGCTATGCTTTCGATGTAAAAGCGAACACAGATGCGAACTCCCGCCGATCTCGAGAAATTGTGGATCATATATTCCCACCTGGTTCGATGGTTACGGTGGATTTTACACTAGCTGATGGAATGTCATATCGAGTAGAACGTATATCGGGGCACTCTCCACGAATATGCCGTTCAGGCGAAGAAGACTACTTGGATATCCGGCCTAAAGAATTGCTCCCTCTTCAAGTGTATGGGCAAAAAGAAATTTACGAGATCTCGGAAGATCCAACTTTTCAGTTGAAATTGTTGGATAATTATGTAGATGAGTACCTCAAGCCGCTCAGAGTCGATGAAGGAGAAATACTGCGTCAGTTACGAGACAACGCTGCTGAAATTCTTCACCTGGAGGAGGACATAGCGTCTGCAGAAGAGTGGCTTAGCCGTCTAGGGGCGATCCGAGAAGAGATTCTCCGGATGGAACGTAAAGGCTTTGTCTCTACTATTGAGCAGAAGAAGCTCTATGATCGAGAGAAGCATTTATGGACTCAGACTCAAGAACAAGTTGATGAGTCGTTGAAAGACATTCGCTCTTTTGGGGAAGTACATCGATTAAACGTTGCTGATTTAGTACAACCCCCTGATGAATTGCCCAACCGCGATTTATTGGCAAAGTTGGGGAGCTTGCTCATCGCTATCAACGAAGATTTGGAAAAAAGTCTGAATGAATTAAATGCCAGGGTAGCCCAAAAGTGGGCAGAAAGTCTACCCTACCGGGATTCCTGGCAATCAGCCTTTGATACTCAAGAACACGCATACCAGGAGTTGTTGCGTGAGTTTCAGGGATCAGATGATGCCGACCGGTATATTCAACTCCAACGGCGAAAAACCGAGCTTGAGGAACGCAATCGAGAAGTCGAGAAACAGCGGGGTCTATTGAATCATTATTACCGAAGACGAAAAGTACTATTAGAGCGGCTAAGGATTGTCCGCCGTAAAAAGTATGAGGTGCGTCGTGATAAAGCCAGCGATCTGAGCACAGCTTTGGAGAAAGTCAGAATCACTGTGCATCCCCAGGGCCATCGTCAAGCTTATGAAGAAAAGTTGCAAGAACTTTTTGCGGGTTTGAATGTTCGCAGCACGTCTCGCAAGCAATTGGTGGATACCGAGGCAGAGACGCCTAAACGAGAAGCGCAACGCCCAATCAAGTATCGCGGCGAGGTGATTCACCTGCTATCGCGAATTCCTCGCTACCTGGACCCAATTGATCTGGCTTATGCGATTCGAATCGAACAAACTCGCTCAGATGAAGACGAGAGCATCCTCGAAACACAATTTAGTATCGATTCTGATGCCATGCGGCGTAATATGGCGGGGCTAAGACTGGATCAACTCTTTGAGCTAGAAACCTGCGAAATTCGTGATCTCCCCATCATTGAATTAAAAGTGGGTGGAGGTGATCTAGACTACCGCTCGTTAGATAAACTGTCGGTAGGCCAACGGTGTACTGCATTGCTTTTGTTGGTACTTCTTGAGAGTCCTGCGCCTCTAATTATTGATCAACCTGAAGATGATCTTGACAACCAGTTTATCTTTGACCAAATCGTTGAGACGCTAAGGAATGAAAAAGAAAAACGGCAGTTTATCATTGCTACCCATAATGCCAATATTCCTGTATCGGGAGATGCGGAATTGATTATTGTGCTGGAAGCTGATGACAAACATGGACAGGTAAAGGAAAATGGTATTGGCTCCATCGACACAGTATCTATAAAAGAATCTGTCGAGCAGATTTTGGAGGGTGGTGAAGAGGCATTCAAACGACGCAGGGATAAATATGGTATTGATGAAAAGTAGTCGCTGATTTCTCGTAGAGTGGGTTAGATGGTTTTCGCTGCGCTGTTTCGCAGCCTATCGAGCCGTGACGGTAAAATCATCCCCGCTGGCACCGATCTGCCCCAAAAACAAACGAACCCCCGGCGTCACTTCGACACCGGGGGTTTTTTGAGCATATTAGCACACTTGTGTTCAGTATCTCAGCAACGCCCCAATATCCCCATGCTTTTTCAATATCTCGTTATCGTGCAGCACCTCGACTTCGCCGCCATCTTGCAGCACTTTGCGGACTGCCAGTTCCACCGCGTCTGGGATTTTCTCGACACCGCTGCCGCAGAATGGGCAGGTATCCAACTCTTGGGCAGTCACGTATTCGCAACTCTGGCAGCGGTATCCGGGGGCACGGAAACCCTCGGAAATCAGCAGGGTCTGCACCCGCCCCTCGTGGACGGCGCCGAGAGTACCATCCAGGCCGACCACCCCGCCGCGCCCCTTGGCAGCCCCCGTGACAACGGCCTCGAGGGAACGGGCTTCGCGTCGATGTTCGGCCTCTTGCCCCACCTGCATGGCGCGCTCCATCACCTCTATGTGGCTGGCGGTCATGCTGATGGGGAAGGTTCCCACGATAAGGCTTTGCCAGGATTTGGGTAGTTGGCTGCGGAAGAGCGCGATATTATCGCCCGTGCCGCCGATGAGTACGCGCCGCACGTTGTTTTCGGAAAAGAATTGTGATGCGAATTCGGCAGCCTCTTTCATATTGCGGTCTGTGACTCCCTCTATATAGTAGGTTTGTCCGGATTCGCCGCTGCGCCGCCCCGTTGCCTGGGAGCCGCCGCCGTGTTTGACGCGCCGCACGCTTTCGCCCATAATGCCTTCCTGCTCGAGCAATGTGCCTATATGGAAGGAGAACAAGCGCGCACCTTGTTTGTCTATAATTACAACTCCGTAACCTCCGTAGGAGTCTAGCAAATCTGCCAATGGCTTGACATAAGGGCGGGAATTGACGCGCACCCGGCTGCGCACAGGCATAGCAATTGGGTACACCCGGAAGAAATCCTCCGCGGCGCAGGAAAATACTGCCACGCTGCGGCCCGAGTAATCGTATTCGTGGTCGAAATAACGTTCGATTTCAGAGGTGTCATCAGGTAAATCGACCTCCTTTATCTGGGAGCGCAATTTAAGTTTGTAGACATCTGCATTGCCCAGCGCAGGGTCTGTATTCAAGTAAATACTCAGTACGGGATGCTGTGCTTTGTAATCCAGCAATTCTTGAAGATCGCGTTCGGTCAACATACTAAGCTCCTTTCTATCTGGTTATGAATGAAGTATCGAACGAATATTAGGAGTCATCTTTCAAGCTGCTGCTGAAAGAGGCTTGCGTAGAACGCGGACACCTCCACTTTTACCGCAGGTGCAAGTGTGACACGGATATGCGGATTGACGCGGATATTACTTTTTGGCTCTCTGGGATTTGCCGTGACTCCGTACATGGATTGCACGGATTTCACGGAGTCTCACGGAGAAAACGATAAAAAATCCGTGTTTATCCGTGTAATCCGTGTCCAAAATGTTTTAACCACAGCGATTCCCAAAGACCCTACTTTTTAAAGAATCCGCGTATATCCGCCTGATCCGCGTCATCCGCGTTCTATTTACCACCGGGTTGAACGCTTACATCTCAGGGCCGTTTTTCCAGCATAAGTTCCAACTCGATCTCGCCATCTGAGCGCAGGATACTCATCATTATGGTATCGCCGGGACTCTTTTGGTTGAGCAGGTAGGAGATCAAATCGCCGAAATCGCGCACCTCGCGGCCGTCGATAGCGGTGATCAAATCGCCGCCTGCCAACAGATCGGGGATATCTGTAGGATCGGTGCCAGCCCGCAATCCAGCTTTGTCTGCCGGGCTTTGGGGCGTGACATACGTAATATACACTCCCGTCGAGCGCGGCAATCCCAGCGCTTCTTGCTGAAACAGGTTGATCTCAGGCAGGGTTCGAATGCCCATGTAGGGGTAATCATAGCGCCCTTCAGCGATCAGGTAAGGCACGACGCGTTTGACGATATTGATGGGGACGGAAAATCCAAGCCCTGAGTTGACCGGCTGCCCGGTGATGTCGATACTGCTGCTTTGGATAGCCACATTGATACCGACCACCTCCCCATCCAGGTTGAGCAGCGGCCCGCCGGAGTTTCCGGGGTTGATGGCGGCATCAGTTTGGATGATATCGCCCGCGGTGAAAGCCCCGCCGTCGGGGGCTGCGTGCAGGGATTGCATTGTGCGCCCCAGCGATGAGACCACTCCAGTTGTCATGGTGCTTTCTAATCCCAGGGGGTTGCCAATGGCTATCACGATTTGGCCCACCTGAATCAGGTCGGAGTCTCCCATAGGGATGGGAAAAAGTTCATCGGGCGGGGCATCCACTTTAAGTACCGCAATATCCGAATCGAGATCAACCCCCAATATTTCCCCGCGAATTTTGAAGCCGGAAGGGAAATCGACTTCTAATTCCGTTGCATTGCGTACAACGTGATAATTGGTGACGATATGGCCTTCTTTGTCGATGATAAAACCAGACCCCAGCCCGCTGCCTTCTTCGGAGAGCACCCGGATGGCGACCACTCCTGGGTTGACTTGTTGATACAGGTCGATAAGTCGATCTTGTTGGCCTGCCAGTTCAACGGGCGGGTCAGGCGGGTCTGAAATTGGATATGGAGTGTTATCGATAGTCGTTGGGACGGGCGTGTCAACTGGTGAACCACTCAATGCACATGCCAATGTTGTTAGAGAGAGAACGGTTGCAATGATAATAAGTATGTAAAGTGTACGTTTCATTTATGGGTATCCTGAGAGCCTATTCAGTACACGAACTGGCATGATGGGCAGAAAAATTCTGCCAATCCTGTCGCTGTCTGTAGCGGCTGTTTGTAGCGGCTGTTTGTAGCGGCTGTTTGTAGCAGCTGTTTGTAGTTGCTGTTTATAGTGGCTGTTTGTAGTGGCGCACGAGAGTGCGCTGCTGTTTGTAGTCACTGTTTGTAGTCGCGCCCGAGAGTGCGCTGTGTACCTTGCCTGATATGATTGTATGCGCGTAGGGTAGGTAGAGTCAAGCGGTTTTCGTAATATTTAACAATATTCTAACATGCGTATAAAATTCGTATATCCCCGTCTCCCGATTTTGTTAGAACCGTGCTATCATTAAGGTATGAGTACAACACAAGAACGGATTTTAGTAGTAGAAGCCGATCCTGAAATCAGCGATCTCATTGCCCGTCAGGCATTGATCCCGATGGGATACCAGGTCAAGGTGATTAGTGTTGCTCCTAAGGCGATTCAGGAGGCTGTACGCCTCTTGCCTGATGTCATGATCGTGAATTTGAACTTGCCCGGGTTGAGCGGCAAAGACCTGCTGGTGGCGTTGTCATCTCAGGGTTTGAATATGCCTGTGATTGTGATCGCCGAGCAAGGCATGGAGAGAGATGTGATCCAGGCTTTCCGGTTGGGAGCCTCCGATTATTTGGGGTGGCCTATCAGGGAGGCGGAGGTGGTCTCCGCTGTGGAGCGGGCGCTTGAACAGGTGCGGGCGCGGCGCGAGCGTGATCATCTGGTCCGTCAGGTGAAGAAGACCAACCAGGAATTGCAGAGCCGGGTGCGCGAGCTGACCACCATATTTGGTATCGGTAAAGCAGTAACTTCGATCACCGACCGGCGGGCGCTCTTTGATAAGATCGTCGAGGGGGCGGTTTACGTCGCCGAGGCGGACAAAGGCTGGCTGCTCTTGCGAAAGGGAGACAGCAGGACTTTTCTTCTAAGTGCTCACCGAAATTTGCCAAAATCTATTGCCTCGAAGATCAATCAACCCTGGGACGACGGTATCAGCTCCCTGGTGTCGCTTTCGGGGGAGACACTCTCAATTCACGGAACCCCTCTCGATCGATTCAAAGTTTCGAGATTGGGAAAATCGGCCCTGGTCGTGCCGGTCAAGGCTCAAAAAGAAGTTGTGGGTTTATTGGTAGCTGTGCGGGAGAAGGCGAATCCCTTTAGTTCCAGTAGTCAAACATTGTTAGAAGCGCTTGCAGATTATGTTTCGATTTCCCTGGTGAATGTGCGCCTGTTTCAGGCGGTTGAAGAACGTACCTTATCGTTGAAGAAAGCGGCGGAAGCCTCGCGTGAAAACGAGCAAAGCAAGGCCGCAATTCTCGAAAATGCCAGCCAGGGATTGCGTCCTCAACTGATGAGTATTGCTCATCAGGTGGATCTGCTATCAGGCCAGAGTGAAAGTTCCTCGAGCGCAGACCAGAAGGATGCCATTCGGCTGATTCGTGAGCATTTGGGAAAGGCGGACAGGGTTGTGGAGTCGCTTGCTAGTTTACAGAAAGCCAGTTCCCCCCAAAATCTGGTGACTGTAAATCTAAGCGATTTGGCTCGTCAGGCGATTGCACGTTTCCAGCATGCGGCTAGAGAAAGAGCGGTGACTCTGCATTCGAAACTGCCAGCAAAACCGATTTTTGTGATGGCAGATATTGATCATATTGCTCAAGTCTTCGACGCATTGTTATCGAATGCTGTCAGATTCAGCGCGGGGGACGTGAGCGTATACGTAGGGCTAGATAAAAGCGGCAAACCCTATGCAGCCGTGCATGATACAGGCCCTGGAATCGATGAGGAATATCAGACTTCTATTTTCTATCCATTCTATCAGGCGGGTACATCTGCTGCTAAAAAGTACGCTGGCTTGGGGATTGGCCTAGCTCTGGCGAAGGAGATTGTCAAGGCACACGGTGGGGAGATGTGGGTCAAGAGCCAGCCCAGTGATGGTTCAACCTTTTACTTTACACTGAGGCCACCAAAGTAACTATGGCGAGCGAAAAAATACTTCTGGCTGTATCCGATCCCACCTTGGGCAAATTGCTGAAGGATGGGATTCTGCGCCCGGCTGGCTATCAGGTTACGCGGGCAGAAGATCGCCACTCGGTAGAATCGTTGCTTGGATTTTCACCCGTGGATGTTGTGATTCTGGAAGAACACTCGGCTGACGAGGCACTTGTTGAATTTGCCGGCCAGCTTTTATGTGCGTATCCTGCGTTAGCCATTATATTGATTGTGAGTTCCGAGCGCGACGATTTAGTTTTACGGGCTTTGCGTATGGGGGTGACAGATTGTCTTCACCCGCCTCTGAAACCGGCCGATGTGCTGCAAGCTGTCCGTGATGGACTCGAGCGTCGCAAACGGATCGAATCCTGGACGCGTAAGCAAACCCGGCGGAACACCGATATATTGCGCCGCCGCGTTGACGTGCTGAAGGAATTAGAGCAAATTGGACGTTCGGTAACCGCTTCGCTGGATTTAGATTTTGTGCTGACGGCGATTGTAGATGCCGCTGTCAATATAACAGGAGCAGAAGAAGGCAGTTTATTGGTATTGGATGACGATAGTGGCGAACTTTATATGCGTGCGGCCCGCAATTTCCAGGACGAATTCGTGCGTACTTTTCGCTTACCGGTCAGTGATACCTTAGCGGGTGAAGTAATCCGCACGGGGAAACCGGTCTTGTTAGATGAAGGAACGCTGCAAAAGATCAAAACATCTTATTTGGTGCGCACATTGATGTACGTTCCGCTCAAGATCCATGGACGGGTGATTGGTGTACTCGGTGTGGATAATCGGGAAAGCAAGCAGGCTTTTACCAGGCATCACCTGGCACTGGTCTCCACTTTGGCTGACTATGCAGCTATCGCCATCGAGAATGCCCGCATATATTCTAATACGGAGGTCGAGCGGCGGAAATTCGAGACCATTCTCGACGGGGTTGAGGACGGTGTTATCGTAGTGGGCTTCAACCACCGGGTGATTATAGTTAATCGTACCGCTCGGGATGCTTTTGGGATTGGAGAAGATGAGACAATAACATTAAAGTCGATTGAAACTGTTTTCCACCACGCAGAGTTGCTATATATGTTCACTGACGGGCATGCTGCCTATCCCTATCGGAGCGAGTTTAGTTTGGATGATGGACGGATCGTGAATGCCCAGCTTGTTTCAATTCCAGATGTGGGCTTTGCCGTGACTATGCAGGATATTACCTACTTCAAAGAACTTGATCGTATTAAAAGTGATTTTGTCAATACCGTATCGCATGATCTTCGCTCTCCTCTGACAGCAATACTGGGATACACGGAATTGATTCCGCGTGTTGGCGAGGTGAATGATCAACAACGTGAGTTTATCAGCCGTGTACAAATTAGCGTGCGCAATATCACTACTTTGATCAATGACTTGTTGGATTTGGGGCGTATAGAAGCTGGATTTGATACCCGTAAGGAATTAATTCCCTTAGCGATGATCGTTCAATATTCTGTAGATAGCATGATGAACAGTCTCAACAAGAAAAGACTCAAGTTGACTCTGGATATCCCCGAAAAGCTCCCGAAAATCTTAGGTGATCCTGTACGCTTGCGGCAAATTGCAGATAATTTACTGGGCAATGCCATCCGGTACACACCAGAAGGCGGCACTATCGTTATTCGTTTGCGAGCTGAGAGAGGCCAGGTCATTATGCAAATCCAGGACACCGGCTTAGGCATTCCACCTGCAGACCAGCCATATATTTTCGATAAATTTTATCGTGCCAGCAATGTCCCATCAGATGTTCCGGGCAGTGGTTTGGGGTTGGCGATTGTGAAATCCATTGTGGAAAGCCACTTGGGACGCATTTGGGTGGACTCATCCCTGGAAACCGGTTCAACCTTTACGGTTGTTATCCCCGTAGCAGACGACCAGTTGTAGGACGATTTTCCAAATCGTCCTACAAGGGTGCATTCCCATTTTGTGACATTTAGCTCAAACAAGCCATGAAATTGTAAATGGTAAATTGTAAATGGTGAATGGTAAATGAAATGGCGCGTTGGAAACTTAATTTAGGAATTCAAAGCGCTGACGGTCGGGCGTTAGGCCACAATGGGACCAAAATCGGTCCAGAAGCATTTACCATTCACCATTCACCATTTACAATTCTCCCGGTGATCTGGGATTGCGT
>JBDRGC010000464.1:0-3860 GCA_043818215.1 Chloroflexota bacterium
GCTTTCTCAACCCACGGTTCATCGCTATGTAAATCTCTTGGAAACAACACATCTCTTCGAACGCTTGCCTGCCTACACACCGAGCCGCACTACCCGTTTGCTGAAATCTCCCAAAGCGTTTTGGACAGATCCTGGCCTGGCTGTTTTTCTCTCAGGTTACTTCGATGATGATGACCTGCGAGGAGCGCGAGAGCTTGGAAGCTATTTCGAAACTTTGATTTTCCAGCACCTGCGCGTTTTGGTGGGATTGATGACTCCTCCTGCACGGCTATACTACTGGCGAATGCGAAAAGGCCCCGAAGTGGATTTCATTGTAGAGCATGGTCGTCGGCTGTTAGGAATCGAGGTCAAATTGACTTCCCAGCCGCGCTATGGTGATACAACGGGCTTGCAATCTTTCTTATGCGACTATCCCCAGGCCACTGGAGGGCTGCTGCTACATAGCGGCAAGACGATCCAGCGGTTGGGTGAGAACATTTTGGCCGTACCCTGGACAACCATTACGGGATGAGTTCAGGAAACAGGGTTTGTATCTTCCCTCTGCAAATCTTCGGATTATCGCATTTTTTTGGTGGGGAAGACACTTTTATTCACCGAGGAGTGCTCAGACGATTTTAACGCGCAGGCGTAAAGATGCGAAGCTGAATGAGTATTGCGACTTGGCGTCCTGGCGTCTTCGCGTTAAGCTATAGACTTTCAGAAAAAAAGATTTTGACTCAGCCTGTCATTGCGAAGCAGCTTTACTGCTGCCTGCCCTGAGTGTGTCGAAGGGAAGCAATCTCATCCTTGGCGAGAAGGAGATTGCTTCACCGAAAAGCGTCGGTTCGCAATGACATCTGGGTAAGTGGAGTTAAAAACATTATCTTAACATCTATATCCGCTGTGAACGCTCACTTTCCCCGAAAATCATACAACCCGTCCTGGATAGGCCATGCTTTGTCGCAGTCAGGACAGACCAGCGCGTCCGGTGTCTCGTCCGGCAGGTTGTGACCACACGCTGGGCAGCGGAAGAAGGCCTCGGGGTGGTGGGACGAAATGGAATTTCGTCCTACGGCCTGGGATTTGACGAATACGCTGGGGGTCAGTTGCCACCACTCCCCCGTCAGTTGAGCCAGGGAATCCAGCGCCACTAACAGTTTCAACGGGATCAGCCTCTTCAGCAATCCAATCCGAAAATGCGAAACGGTCACCTGGCGTTCGATGTGAAATCCCGCCTCTTGCAGCCAGGCGCTCACCATCTTGGGGTGAAAGTCGAAGTTCAGGGGCACGAATTCCACCGGTTCGGGAGTGAAGGGGTTCCAATCCTGCCTTTGAAGCAGATACCGCAAAATAGCTTTGATATTCAGTTTGTTGGCAAATTCTAGAATGAAAATCCCCGCTGGCTGCATCACCCGGCGGATTTCCCCCAGGGCCATTGGAGCTTCAGCCAGATGGTGAATCACCCGGATCATGGTGGCAGTGTCGAACAAGCCGTCGATGAAAGGTAAGCTATAAACATCTGCGGCGACTAAGATATAACGCTCGCTGCGGCCAAGACGTTCTTGGGCTTGCTGCAATTGGGTCAGGGAATAATCCATGACCACGATGCGCTCGAAGTTTTTGTATCGGGGGGTGTTACGTCCTGCTCCGGCCCCAATTTCCAGCATCAATTTGCCGCTGGGGGGCAGCAACCGCTCGAGGGCCACCGCCTCGACTTGATCTTCGTAAGCCCGCCCGCCCTGATCCCAAAAACTGGTCTGGTAATCGGAGTCTTCGTAATCGCAGATGGGGGGATATTTATCGGCCATGTGGATTGTAATCGTTCAGTAGGCTACTGAAAGCTGCTTGAATAGAACGCGGATGACACGGATTAAGCGGATTAACGCGGATTATATTTTTTAAATAATCCGCGGTGATCCGCTGTATCCGCATAACACCTGCACTCACCTGCACTTGCCGCAGGTGCAAGTGTGCCGCAGGTGCAAGTGTCCGCGTTCTATTTCACCAGGGGACTGAACTCCTTACACACTTACTGTGGATTATGGTTACAAAACCACAAAGGATACCTATTCGGCAGTGCGAGTGCCATCGTAGCCGCGCCCCATGCCGCGGTAATGGAAGCCCAACTCAGCCATTTCGTCTGGATCGTAGATATTGCGTCCGTCGAAGAGAACAGGCTGTCTCATAATATTACGGATTCGCCGGCGATTCAGCTGCATGAACTCATTCCACTCGGTATTGACCATGAGAGCATCGCAGCCTTCAGCCATAGTGTAGGGGTCAGGCATCATCTCGACAGCGGGCAGTAATGGTGTGGCGACTTCCATCGACACCGGGTCGTAAGCCCGCACGTGAGCGCCAGCCGCGATCAAGGCATTGGCGATGTCAACAGAGGGGGCATCACGCATATCGTCTGTGTTGGGTTTGAATGCCAGACCCAGCAAGCCAATCATCTTGCCTTCCAGTCTGCCGCCTAACATCTCTTTGACACGGTTGACTGCCATCGGGCGGCGGTCATCGTTGATCTCCATCACAGCGTGCAGCATTTGAGGGTGCTTGCCTTTTTCTTCAGCCATGTGCGCCAGGGCCTTGACATCTTTGGGGAAGCAAGAGCCGCCATACCCTAATCCAGCATATAAGAAATGATGACCAATCCGATTATCGTACCCCATGCCAGTGGCTACTTCTTTGATATCTGCCCCCAGGGCCTCGCAGATATTAGCAATCTCGTTGATAAAGGAAATCTTGGTTGCCAGGAAGGCATTGGAGGCGTATTTGATCATCTCGGCAGTGCGCAGGTCTGTGATGACGATTGGAGCACGCAGTGGAAGATGCAATTGAGCTACTTTGTCGGCTGCCTCATGATCCAATGATCCCAAAACAGTGCGGTGCGGATTCATGAAATCGAGAATGGCTGACCCTTCGCGCAAAAATTCGGGGCAGGAAACCACCGAGAAGGGAATCGCTTCTTTTTGATTGCGCTTGACAATTTCGGCCACCCAGTCGCCGGTGCCAACGGGCACAGTAGATTTATTGATAATTATTAGTTCAGCACTCATATTCTCGGCGACGGAACGAGCTGCGGCCTCGACATATTGCAAATCTGCCTCACCATCAACACCGGAAGGAGTACCCACAGCAATAAAGACAAACTCGGTATCTTTCATGCCCTCTGTGTATGAGGTTGTGAATGTGAGCCGTCCGGATTTAACATTGCGCTCGACCAATTCTTCCAGACCAGGCTCATAAATAGGCATCTCGCCGCGCTTCAGGCCTTCGATTTTTTCATCAATTATGTCGAGAGCGATCACGCGATTGCCCAAATCTGCAAATCCAGCCGCCGTAATCAAGCCCACATAGCCAACACCTACTACACATATTTGTTTCATCTGAAATTAACCTCCATCAATAATGTGGAGCGTGATGCGTGAGATGTGAAGCGTGAAGCATGATGCGTGAACCGTTCTTTCGGGATCACTTGCCACTCATCACGTATCACTCGTTATGCCTCACGTTTCACGCTCCATGCTCCACTCACCACGCTCCACGTCGCACGTTTTAGATGGGCATATTACCATATCCTGCATTTTTTGACACGCACAATCATGGCCTCCGCACCCTCCTATCGATTGCATAGTCAGCAATTCCCGGTTTGGCCGGCAAAGTCGCCAAGGTTTCTACCCCGGCCCTCACCCCAACCCTCTCCCACAGGGCGAAAAAGCTCCCTCGCCCTGTGGGAGAGGGTTGGGGTGAGGGCAAGTTATGAGCAAACTGCAAATATCTTTCTTCTTTCTCACAGAGTAGGTGAACCATACCGGGAATTGCTGGAGGGACGGAGAGCTGTATACCTATGCAGGCACTGCGCACCTGCACCGAACGCA
>JBDRGC010000465.1:0-2113 GCA_043818215.1 Chloroflexota bacterium
CATTATACAACAGTGACTATTTGGATGTCTACAGTCATTTGATAACGCCACTTGCCTGTATTTGCTCGGCTTGCTATACTCATTTGTAGAACATCTCGCAAGAAAGCTCCCCAATGGATGATTTCGCTTCAACATATCTGCTACTGATATTCGGAGGATGCTTGGGAGTATATCAGATAGCATCGGTTTCAGGTGGATTCAGGGGACTCTGGTTCTTCAGGAATTCATTCCGCACACGTCTTGGCGGGTTCCTCATTCTTGGGGCAACATTTGCATGGTTCTTTGACACGACAAACCTGAATGTGCCTCATGAAGAGGTAGAAGGATCCCAGCAGCTCTACCTCTTTCTTCTCGGTTCTTTCCTGGCCTTGGTTACTACCTTCCTTATTTCCTCTTTGGTCAACCGCCGCAGAATCAATCGGGAGACGGCATCAGTAACAGGGGAAGGACTGGACGACTTAAAAGAGATCACCGTTTCCCGGGCATTCGTCTCTCGTTTCAGGAATCGAGGGAGCGACAAATGATTTCCCCCGATGCGCAGCTTTCCATATGGATCACAGAGCTGGCAGGCAGAGTTTCTTTACTTGATGAGGTGATGCGTTTACTGGCATCAGACTTCTTCATGCCTGTGAGTATGAGCCTTGTTCTGCTTTTCCTCTGGTTTGGGACTCGTGATCCTGTGCAAAGAAGCAACCATCAGCACGGGACAATGTGCGCTTCTGCTTCCCTAGGTTTCGCCAATCTAGCAGTGCATATTCTAAACAGAGTGATCCAATTCAATCCCTGGCCCCGACCATTTGAGGTACATGAGAGCGCCGCGAGAGCTGCGGAAATCATTTTTTACATGCCCCAAGATCCCTCTTTCCCCGCCAACATAGCCGCTATCACCTTCGGCGCGGCAATGGGAATGTGGATTTACAGCAGAAAGGCCTCCCGCCCCCTTTTCTTACTAGCTGTGGTCTGGTGCTTTGCCCGAGTCTACGCCGGTGTTCATTATCCACTGGATATTATCGGAGGGGCAGTGATTGGGGCAATAATTGCCTGGGGCACGTATGGAGTTATGCAAGTCCTATGGCCCTTTCCATCTGCCTGCTTGTGGGTCGCCAAAAAACTTTACGTCGCCTAACACCCGCCTCCAAAAGGAAACATGCCGAATACCCGTATAATTTCAGTTGAGCGTTTGGTAAAAAAGTTCGGTGACGTTCTTGCTGTAGATGGTGTCGATTTCTCGGTTGGGGAAGGTGACCTCTTCGGCTTTCTTGGTCCAAACGGTGCGGGTAAGACTACGGTTATCAGCATCCTGTGCACGCTGCTTCGCCCTACTTCGGGCAAGGCCTTCGTCAACGGCTTTGACGTCATCAAAAAACGATCCAAGGTGCGCGAGTCCATCGGGTTGGTCTTTCAAGACCCAAGTCTCGATATACAGCTAACTGCGCTGGAGAATCTAAATTTTCACGCTGCTATCTATAACATCCCTGTTTCCATTAGGGGTCAACGGATAGAGCAGATGCTCAAGGTAGTAGAACTCTGGGAGCGGCGAAAGGACCTCGTCAAAACTTTTTCCGGGGGAATGAAACGCCGCTTGGAACTGGCCCGCGGACTCTTGCACTATCCCAGGGTTCTCTTCCTCGATGAACCTACCCTGGGACTCGATCCCCAGACACGAAACCGGCTCTGGGAGTTCATCCTCGAATTGCGGCGCAACGAAGGGATCACCATATTCCTGACTACTCATTATATGGACGAAGCTGCCAATGCCGATCGGATCGCCATAATCGATCACGGAAAGATCATTGCCCTTGATACGCCCGACAACCTGAAGAGCGTTGTGGGGGGCGACATAATAAACTTGAAAACCAGCGACGATCAGAAGGCCGCGGAAGAAATTCGCCTGCGATATCAAATCGAGCCCAAGCTTGATGGCGAAGGCTTGTCTTTGCAGGTGGCTGACGGGGAAAAGTTCATCCCTGAACTGGTGAGGGATTTCAATACTGATATTCTCAGCATTGGCCTGCGCCGCCCCACCTTGGATGACGTCTTTCTCAAACTGACAGGGCATGAACTGCGGGATGAAACGGGCAACGGCAGACAGCTAATCAAGGATCATGTTGCC
>JBDRGC010000466.1:0-7359 GCA_043818215.1 Chloroflexota bacterium
GCCGTTGTCTTTCTACTTCATCCAACAAAACTTCCTGGCATCCTACGAGCAATGAGTATACACGGGGAATGCAGCGGTGTCAAGGAAAAATTAGGGAAAAATTAGGGCAAATTAGGACAAATTTGGGCAAATTTGGGCAAAAATTGGCACGCCTCGCGCTTCAACATTCCACGATCCATGAATCTACTAAACAACATCAACACGTCTATAGCACGAAACCGCGGCATGATATAATAGCTCGCCATGACAGACAATATATTCAACAAATGGAAAAATGGACTCGCCCGAACTCGCAAGACTACTTTCGGGCGCATTTCTCAACTTCTCGGCGTCGCCGAAATTGACGATGAAACCTGGGATGACCTGGAAGCTATGTTCATCCAGGCCGATATTGGATTAGAGACCACCGAGGAGGTCATCGCAGCTCTGAGAGAACGCGTTCGCCAGGAAGGGCTGACTCAGGCCGGTGAGTTGCATACTGCCATGCACGCTGAATTGCTGGCCCGGCTGGATGCCCCGCCCCCGGTGGAACTCTCCGAGCAACCCTACGTGATCCTGATCGTAGGGGTCAACGGATCGGGCAAGACTACCAATATGGCCAAACTGGGGCAACGCTTCCAGGCTGATGGAAAACGAGTTATCTTCGGAGCCGCCGACACCTTCCGGGCCGCGGCCGTGGAACAGCTTCAAATCTGGGGAGAGAGGCTGAATATCCCCGTCATTGCGGGTCAACCCAACGGCGATCCCGGCGCGGTGGCCTACGATACCGTGCAATCCGCCATTGCCCGCAAAGCAGACGTGGTAATGATCGACACCGCTGGGCGGCTGCACACCCGCTTCAATTTGATGGAAGAGCTGAAGAAGGTCTACCGCGTGACCGGCAAAGCTCTGCCTGGCGCGCCACACGCCGTTTGGCTGGTGATGGATGCCACCACCGGACAGAACGCGTTGCATCAGGCCAAAGCATTTAAAGAAGCGGTCAAGGTTTCTGGCGTTATCCTGGCAAAACTGGATTCGTCTGCCCGCGGCGGGATGGTCTTCGCCATCCAACGCGAACTAGGGCTGCCAATTCTCTTCGCCGGGCTGGGTGAGAGCGCCGATGACCTGGAACCCTTCGACCCCGAAGCCTTTATCGGGGGCATTCTGGCTGATTTCGCCTGAAGCTGTCATTGCGAGTAAACCCACAGTGCGATTGGTACTGCTCAATCAATTAGAAATATTCTTGTCGTGCTGGTTGGCTGACAAATCTTTTTCGTACACGGATTCAACGGATTACACGGATGAAAAATCCAAAGAATCCGTTGAATCCGTGTGCTCCGTGTACAATTTCCGGGCCTGACCCAGCTGTGGACGAGTTTTGTCAGTCAATCAGCTTGTCGTGTCATTGCGAAGTAGCTCTACCGCTGCCTGTCCTGAGTAGCCGTAGGCGTATCGAAGGAAAGCAATCTCATCCTTGGCGAGAAGGAGATTGCTTCAGCGGTAAATCTGCTTCGCAATGACATAAAAAAAGTTTGGTTGCCTGCCTATCGGCAGACAGGCGGCTGGAGACCGCGCTATGAACTTGCAACTCAAACGCTACAAAAAAGATTTCGAGCACAGCTACACCCTGGGAGTTTTCCCCACCCTGGAATTGCTGACCCACCAACCCCAGCACACCCTCCAGGTGCTGACTCACCCCAAAGGCCAGGAAAACGCGGGCATCGCCAAAATCCGGGAAATCTGCCACAAGAACGGCATCCCTCTTCAAATCCAGGAAAAGGCCGTCGAGCGGCTGTCACCCAAAGAAAACGTCTACGCGGTGGGGGTCTTCCGCAAATATCAAGTCGATCTCGATCCCGCGGCCAACCACGTTGTGCTGGTCAACCCCGGCGGGATGGGCAACCTGGGCACGATCATGCGCACGATGCTGGGGTTTGGGATGCGGGACTTGGCGATTATCCAGCCTGCGGCGGATATCTTTCACCCGGATACCGTTCGAGCTTCGATGGGCGCGCTGTTCCAAGTCCGTTGCGAGGGGTTTGCCAGTTTCGAGGAGTACCGCCAATCCCACAGTCGCCGCATCTACCCGCTGATGACCGGCGGAGCCATCCCGCTCCCTGAAGCCGCCTTCAAGCTGCCCTTTGCGCTGGTTTTCGGCAGCGAGAGCCGCGGCCTCGGGGATGAGTATCACGCCCTGGGAACCAGCATCCGCATCCCCCAAAGCGAGGCCATCGACTCGCTGAATTTGGCGGTGGCTGTGGGAGTGACACTGTATCAGGCGAGATTGCACAACCTGAACAATAACGTATAATACGACCGCCGATGGCAGACCGAAGACCGAAGACTGAAGACTGAAGACCGAAGACCGAAGACTGAAGACTAAAGACTAAAGACTAAAGACTGAAGACTAAAGACTGAAGACTGAAGACTGAAGACTGAAGACTGAAAACTGAAAACTGAGGTGTCCCCATGCAAGACATAATCGCCCACCTGCGCGAGAGCCAGGCAAAAATCCAAAACCTACTGGTGCGGCTTTGACTTAGCGGCCAAAGAAGAACAACTCACCGAATTACAGAAAAAATCCGAAGACCCCGATCTGTGGAATGACCCCGAGAAAGCCCAGCGGGTGATGAAGAAAGTCTCCTGGCTGCGAGAGGAAGTCGAAACATGGCAATCGTTAGCCCAACGTGTTGCCGACACGCTGGAACTGGCCGAAATGGAAGCCGAAGACCTGCGCCACGAACTGGAAGCTGAAACCGCGGCCATCGAGACCGAGGTCGATAAGCGCGAATTCGACGCCATGTTCTCCGGCGAATACGACCGGGGAGACGCGCTGTTGGCCATCCACGCCGGGGCCGGGGGCACCGATTCGCAAGACTGGGCCGAGATGCTGCAACGCATGTATCTGCGCTGGATGGAGCAAAAAGGCTACGAGACCGAAATCCTCGACTCCACCTCTGGCGAAGAAGCGGGCATAAAAAGCGTGACCATCGCGGTCAACGGTCGCTATGCCTACGGCTACCTGCGCTCAGAGAAAGGCGTCCACCGGCTGGTGCGTCTCTCCCCCTTCGATTCCAATCACCGCCGCCACACATCTTTCGTGCTGGTCGAAATACTCCCCCAAGTCGAAGACGAAACTGAAATCGACATCGGTCCCAACGATTTGCGCATCGACACTTACCGCGCGGCGGGGGCTGGCGGCCAAAGCGTACAAAAGAACGATACCGCCGTACGCATCACCCACCTGTCTACCGGCATCGTTGCCACCTGCCAAAACGAGCGCTCCCAGAGTCAAAACCGCGATAACGCCATGAAGGTGCTGAAGGCCCGCCTGCTTGAAGTCAAACAGCGCGAGCATGCCGAGCATATCGCCGAGCTGCGCGGTGAGTACACCAAAGCCGAGTGGGGCAGCCAGATCCGCTCGTACGTGCTGCATCCCTACCAGATGGTCAAAGACCACCGCACCAATCACGAAGCCGGTAATGCCCAGAACGTGCTGGATGGCGATCTGGATGGATTTATTGAAGCGTATTTGAGAGCCAATGTGGGGAATGGAAAAGAGTAAATCAGGGATTAGGGATCAGGGATTAGGGATTAGGGATCAGGGGCTAGGGATTAGGGATTCGGGATTAGGGATCAGGGATCAGGGATCCGGAATCCGGAATCCGGAATCCGGTCTCGCTCCCCGGTTTCCTGCCTCCTGGTTTCCTGGTTTCCTGGTTCCTGGTCCCTGTTTCCTGGTTCCTAGTTCCCGGTTCCTAGTTCCTAGTCCCTGCTTCCTGCTTCCTGTTTTCCTGCTTCTCTGGCTCCTGACCGGTTGCGTTACCCTCCCCGACCCGGAAACAACCCAGGATTTCAGCGCCGACACGGTTGCGGTGGTCGCGCCCGGTCGGTCCGTGGGGCAGAGTTTCGTCTCCCGGCGGGCGCGGCTGGACGGCATCACCCTGTGGCTGGACACTGACTCCCCCGGCACGCCGCTGAGTATCGAACTCCGCCACACCCCCGAGGATGTCGAGGCCCTGTTCGCCGCCACTATCAGCGCCAAAGATGGACAGACCTCCGTCGACATTCCTCCGCAGCCCGATCCCCCCAACCAAACTTACTATTTGCAATTGACCACCACTCAGGGCGAGATACGCATCCTGGGGCGGGATGAAGACATTTACCCCCGCGGGACTGCCTTTGTGGATGACCAACCCGTTGCGGGAGATTTAGCCTTCCGTGCGACTTACGATTACGATGCAAAAGCTGCCCTCGCGGATTTGAAGGCGGGATGTGCCCATTGGTGGCTGATTCTGCCCCTGGGAGCGATTCTGCTCCTGCCCGGCTGGCTGCTGCTGGATTTCAGCGGCCTGAGAAAACGTTTCGATGACGGCGAGCAAATCGCCATCTCCGTGGGATTGAGTCTGGCCGCCATCCCGCTGCTGATGCTGTGGACAACCACCCTGGGGCTGAGGTGGGGGCCGGTGTCGGTGTGGGTTGGCGCGGGGGTGTTGGCGGTGTTGTTCGTGTGGCGGGTGGCGGGTAGCGAATGGCGAATGGCGAATGGCGGGTGGCGAATGGCGAAGAACGACCACCGACCGCCGACCGCCGACCGCTCCACGCTCCACGCTCCACGCTCCTCATTCGCCACTCGCTATTCGCCATTCATCATTCTCCTCGCCATCTTCGCCCTCACCCTCTTCATCCGCTTCGCCATGGTGCGCGACCTGGCCGCGCCAGCCTGGGTTGACTCTGTCCATCACGGAGTGATCACGCGGCTGATTATCGAGGCCGGGGGATTCCCGGAGAGCTACGCGCCTCTTCTCCCCATCGAGGCCAGCCAGTACCATCCGGGTTTTCACAGCGTGCTGGCAACTTTCCACTGGTTATCAGGGTTGGAAATTCCCGAAACAATGCTGATATTGGGGCAAGTGCTCAACGCGCTGATGGTGTTCGCGGTTTATTTGCTAAGTAAGACATTCACAAAAGATCAAGCCGCCGGATTAGCAGCAGCTTTGATCTCCGGGATATGTACACTATTGCCGGCGTACTACACCAGTTGGGGACGCTACACGCAGTTGATGGGGCTGTTGGTGCTACCGGTGGGGTTGGCGCTGTTTGTAGTGGTCGCTGAAGCGATCCCAAAGATTGCTGCCCTCTATGGGGATGTTGACGCGAAAGCAGTCACTACAAGCTGGAAACTTTGCAGCTTTCTGTTGGGCAGCATCGCCTTTGCAGGATCGTTCCTGATCCACTATCGGGTGGCGGCATTCTTAGGCTGCCTGCTGGCAGTGTACGTAATAGGACAAATACGCTGGCAGGCCATTCCTGCCGCCATCAAGCAATTGGCTATTATTGGAACAGGGAGCATTCTGCTGGTCTGGCCCTGGCTAATGCCCACTCTCACAGAATTGATAATTCCTAAGGGACAGGTTTGGGGGGCGCCCCAGGTTCCTTTTGAGGGAGTCAATTGGCGTTTTCTGACGCCAGTTTTCGGCAAACAGGCTTTAGTTTTAGCCGGTGTGGGGGTAATATGGGGGATCATCAAGCGGCAGCGATTTGTACTCGTAATCATGGCATGGGTCAGCTTGCTATTCGTGCTGGCTAACCCCGGTGCAATGGGAGTGCCGTTGCCAAATTTTGTGAATCAAACTTCGGTAGATATCACCCTATTCATGCCCGTGGCCCTTCTGGGAGGCTACGTCGTCGGTCAACTGGTTGCAGTCTGGCGCGCTGTTATTCCACATCGCTGGCATGGGGTTGGGCAATGGGCTGTGGTTTTGTTGGGGGCCGGGATATCCGTTTTGGGAGCGCAGCGCCTGCTGCCAACCCTCAACCCGGTCACGTTTCTCTTTCGGGAGGCGGATAAGCCCGCAATGAGATGGATCGACCAAAATATTCCAGACGAGGCGGTCATCCTGATTAATCCAACGGAGTGGGGATATGGACTTTATATGGGAAATGACGGCGGGTTTTGGATAGCCCCTCTCACCGGACATCAGACAATGCCACCGCCGGTATTATACGGAATGGGGTCTCGAGAATACGTTGAGAATGTCAATGCGTTTGCCAAAGCTGTGCTGGCGCCCGGGGATGATGCCGCCCAATTGTGGGATTATATGCAGACCCGCGGCATTACTTATGTTTATATCGGAGCACGCGGCGGGATACTGTCTCCCCGGTCGCTGGCAGAAAGTCCCCGCTTCGATCTCCTCTACTCTCGAAACGGGGTGTGGGTATTCGAGCGCGTTTTAGATGCCGCGCTTGAAGCTGACAGCTGACAGCTGACCACCGACCGCCCCACACCCCACGCTCCACGCCGTCTGCTATCTGCTCTTTCGCGGTATCGCCTATTATGGTTCTATGTTGCCATTAGCGATAAAGGGGAGATAGGTAAACGGGTAGGGATCGGGAGTAGGATAGGGAGTAGGATAGGAAGAATCTCCCCCCAGTCCTTTAGAAATACTTGGGCCAGCGAAGTTAATTGTTGCTGCCACAACATTTAGGGCATGAGGAACAAGTAAAAGAGCCAATAACACAATTGTGGTCAAAAGTATTGCTTTTTTCATAACGCCTCCTGTAAGGGAACTCCAGAAACATAAGCATCCAGAAATCCGTGAAACGTGATGCGTGAAAATCACGTTTCATCGCGAAGCATCTCTGGGGGACAAGTCACAAAATCAAAAGTGGGGCAATTTATTTTCTGGATAAACACCCTGCTTGAATTCAACCCAACGATGGTGTAACATGCCGGGCGACATTTGCCACTGACGCGACTTTTACACATAACCAAACTTGGCAAATCGCGCTACGACCCTCCGGGCGATAACCTGGTCATTGTTAACGCAGGGTTAACTTACCTATCTCATCACATCAATGCAATTATACTCAAATATTCACACATGAGTAGGCGACACAAAGCAGAACAAAGTTTCTACAAGTATAGTATAATCAATTTATGTCCAGATTGGGATATTAGGAAAATTGGCGGTTGACCCAATATAATAAATAAGTTATATTATTAACCAAGACGATCTAGAAAAATTTTGGACTGTACAGTTCTTCACTGGCGGGAATAACCCGCCAGATGCTTATATATCCCAACTTCAAGAAGATCACTATATTTCCATCAGATATAATCTCGGCGTTTTGGAAAAAATTAAAATTCCCAAAGAATGGGGAAATGTCAAGTTTTTTAGGCATAGAGATTTT
Source organism: Chloroflexota bacterium (assembly GCA_043818215.1). Classification (GTDB taxonomy): domain Bacteria; phylum Chloroflexota; class Anaerolineae; order Anaerolineales; family UBA11858; genus JBDRGC01. The sequence continues at coordinate 7,174 of JBDRGC010000466.1, forward strand.
CCGCTTTACCAATTATCAGTAAAAAGCCATCGCTTATACCTTCATCTGAACACTACCAAGAAAACAATCGTAGTATGCTATGCCTGCAAGAAAAAAGGACAAAAAGCGAAGGCTAAGGATCTCGATAGAGCAATAGCCCAAATACCACTTTATTGTAGGGAGACTGACGGATAAAATGAAGAATAA
>JBDRGC010000467.1:0-5274 GCA_043818215.1 Chloroflexota bacterium
GGAGTTGCTCTTCGTTCCGGTCGAGAACACCTTTGGTTACTTTGCCGCCACACGCCATTATCTGGATCGGCATGGTATTCCAGTGGCTTTCTACAGCGACAAACACGGCATTTTCAAGATCAATGCCAAGAATGCTCTCTCTGGATCCGGTTTGACCCAGTTTGGAAGGGGCATGAAGCATTTAGACATCGAGATTATTTGCGCTAACACTCCCCAGGCTAAAGGACGCGTTGAGCGCGTCAACGAAACTTTACAAGATCGGTTGGTAAAAGAACTGCGCTTACAGAATATCAATACGATCGAGGCCGCCAATGACTTTACTCCCGAGTACATCGAAGACTTCAATCGTCGCTTTGCTGTCCAACCCCGCAGCAACCATGACGCTCATCTCCCCCTGTTATTCTCCAAAGATGAACTCGATATCATCTTCTCTCTCCAAGAGACACGCATCCTTTCAAAGAACCTCACCTTGCAGTACCACAAGGTGATCTACCAGATACAAACCACTCGTCCTACCTATGCCTTGCGCAAATCCCAGGTCACTGTGTGCGAGAACGCCCAGGGCAAAATCGCCATCCTTTACAAGGGTAAACCCTTGAAGTACTCCATCTTTCACAAGCAACAACGCCAGGCCGAGGTGGTCATGTCCAAAGAAATCGATACTCATCTCGAGAAGAAAAATAAGCTCCATAAACCTGCTCATGACCACCCCTGGCGTCAATATGGCCGCAAATTCAATGGCAAACCCACCCAGGAAACTACCTCCTAAAACAGCGATTGCGCTACAATGGCGTTATGCGTTTATCGCTTTGTGGACTACCGGCAGGGCAGAAAAAAGGGCAGAACGATTTCCGCTCTGCCCTGCCGTATAGTCACCTAAGCGGCGCTCGGGTCGCTTATCATCCCGTAGCGAAGCGGAGTGGACGCCAGCGGTGCCCGATCCTCCGTCTAGGTGATACAATTCTATCACCTCTCTGTCCTGCTTGGACAGGACATTTTAACTTGGGAGAAAATAGGACATCTCTACTTTGGGCTGACAGCTTGCCGCAATTCAACAATACTCAGAAAATAATTCTTTCGATTTACTATGGAATGAGAATTAAATAACTTGCGCGTTTGTATCCTAACGCGAGCGCCGGTTGAGTAGCGGAGGCACACGCTTTTTGTGCCATAGCGTACACCTGCACTGCGTGTGGCGCAAGTGTCGAAACCCAGCGGATTATAGCAAATTAGCCCATTTTCAATCACCGTTTGGTTTCGATATGGCTCTCTGTACCTCAGAGCCTACTCAACCGGCACTACACCTAAATTTGCAATTGGGCAGGTTATTTAATTCCCGTTCCTTCGCGAAGTGCGCGGAGAGCGCAGAGTTTCTACGTATCCTCTTCAAAAGTAATGGGAGATGTAGCCGAGATTTCCACACCTGCCCTGGCGGGCGGTGCCAGGGTATCTCGCTCCGCACGGGGTATGGAAACCCCGCCTACAATGGTTTTTACCCTGCAATACGGAAAGGAGACGTTTCTACTTTGTTTTTCTCCGCGCTCTTTGCGTTCTCTGCGGTAAAATAGATATATGACAAAACTATTTGGCGGCATCGAAGCTGGAGGCACAAAATTCGTTTGCGCAGTTGGCACCGGCCCCGAAGATATACGGGCAGAAACGCATTTCCCAACCACTACCCCGGCAGAAACCCTCGGCAGAGCAATTGCCTTCCTTTGGGAGCAGCACGCAAAATCCCCTCTGGAAGCCATTGGAATCGCTACCTTTGGCCCGGTGGATTTGAATCCCGTTTCCAAAACCTATGGATACATCACCGCAACGCCCAAGCCAGACTGGTCGCAGACTGATTTCGCCGGAGTCATCAAATATATTTTTGGGCCGAAAGTCGGCTTCGATACGGACGTCAACGGGGCGCTTTTAGGCGAACACCGCTGGGGCGCGGCCCAAGGTTTGGAAAATGCCATTTATCTCACCATCGGAACCGGGATTGGCGGCGGGGCAATGGTAAATGGGCAACTCGTTCACGGCCTGGTTCACCCCGAAATGGGGCACCTGCCCCTGCCTCACGATTGGCAGGCCGACCCCTTCCCGGGGCTTTGTCCGTTTCACGGGGATTGTTTCGAAGGCATGGCCTCTGGCCCGGCTATCGAAGCGCGCTGGGGACAAAGAGCGAAAACCCTCCCAGCAGATCATCCCGCCTGGGAACTGGAAGCTCATTATTTGGCATTGGCGCTGCACACGTTCGTATGTGTGCTATCGCCGCAGCGCATCATTTTAGGTGGGGGCATCATGAATCAACGCCATCTCTTCCCCCTGGTGCGGCAAAAAACTCTCGCCTCGCTCAACGGCTACGTCAAACACGACCAATTGCTCAATCACATCGACAGCTTTATCGTTCCCCCCGGCTTAGGCAACCGGGCCGGTGTTCTGGGGGCTATTGCTTTGGCGCAAGCCATCCCAGGCTGATCCGGCCGCGCTCGGCTTCCACTTTCGATATTTCCACATCCAGCACATCGCCGATGCTCAAGCGCGCCCCGCGGGGGATTTGCGAGCGGTGCAGCAGCCCATCTTGTTTGACGCCGATATCGACAAAGGTGCCGAAATCCACCACGTTGCGAACCGTGCCCCGCAGCCGCATCCCCGCTGCCAAGTCTTCCATTTTAAGCACGTCCGAACGCAGGATGGGAGCCGGCAGATCGGCGCGCGGGTCGCGACCGGGGCGGATGAGTTGCTCGAAGATGTCTTCCAGGGTGGGGATGCCGGTTCCTAATTCGTTGGCGAGTTCCTCCGATGAGATGCGGGAACGGAGGCTGTTGAGGGCTGATTCGCGTTCCTGGGGCAGACTGCCAACCTCCAGGCCGGCGCGTGCCAGCACCGCTTCGGCAACGGGATAACTCTCCGGGTGAATGGCAGACGCGTCCAACGGGTTTTTCCCATCCCGAATACGTAAAAATCCCGCCGCTTGCTGGAAGGCTTTCGGCCCGAGGCCGGCAACGTCTTGCAGGGATTTGCGGTGGGGGAATGGGCCGTGAGTGTCGCGGTGGGCCACAATACGCGCAGCCAGTTTGGGGCCGATGCCAGAAACGTGCGCCAGCAAGGCAGGCGAGGCTGTATTGACGTCTACGCCAACCTGGTTGACTACGCTTTCGACCACCGTGTCGAGGGCGCACGCCATCTCTTTTTGGTCGACATCGTGCTGGTACATGCCCACGCCGATGGCTTGGGGGTCGATTTTGACCAACTCGGCGAGGGGGTCTTGCACCCGGCGGGCGATGGATACCGCCCCGCGCATTGATACGTCCATTCCGGGTAGTTCGGCGCGCGCCAGAGGGGAGGCGGAATAGACGCTGGCACCGGCTTCGGAGACGATGAGGTAGTGGAGATTGGGGATTGGTAGATTGGTAGTTGGGAAATTGGTGATGAGGTCGGCGATGAGTTGTTCGGTTTCGCGGGAGGCGGTTCCGTTGCCGATGGTGATGAGGGTGACGTCGTGGCGGGTGATGAGTTCGGAGAGAATTTCCAGGGTGCGGTCGCGCTGTTTTTGCGGCGGGTGGGGGTAGATGGTGGCAGTGTCAAGGGGTTCGCCAGTGGGGTCTACCACGGCGACTTTGCAGCCGGTGCGGAAACCGGGGTCAATGCCCATAACAACGTGGCCCGACAGCGGCGGCTGACTGAGCAGGGCGCGCAGATTGGTGGCGAATACGTTGATGGCGTGGGTTTCGGCTTCCTCGGTGAGGCTGCGGCGGAGGTCGCGCTCGATGGCGGGGAGCAGCAGGCGGCCGGCGGCGTCCTCGGCGGCGAGTTCCATTTGCGGTGCCAGAGGGGAGCGGTGGTCGGGTGGGAAGCTGTTGTTGACCGCGTAACGCCAATCCCGCTCGGTGATGTCCAATTTGACGCGCAGGACTTTTTCTTTTTCGCCGCGATTGAGGGCCAGGATTTGGTGGGGGCGCAGGCGGTCGAGGCGGTATTCGAACTCGTAGTAATTCTGATAAACGCCGCGCGGGTCTTCAGCCTTTTTGATTTTCTCAGATTGTTGGATTCCCCATTGAGCGGCTTTCTTGCGGGTCAAACGGCGCACGTCGGGATTGTCGCTGATGGTCTCGGCGACGATGTCACGGGCTCCAGCCCAGGCATCTTCGAGGGTAGGGACATCAGCGTTGAGGTAGGCTTGGGCCAGTTCGTCAAGCGATTTGGAAAACTGCTCTACGGGTTGCTGGAGGATCAAATCGGCCAGGGGCTGCAAGCCTTTCTCGCGGGCTGCGCTGGCCCGCGTTTTGCGTTTGGGTTTGTAGGGTTGGTAGATATCTTCCAGCGCGGTGCGCGTCTCGGCAGACAAGATGGCGGCTTTGAGTTCTTCCGTCAGCTTTCCCTGCTCGGTGATGGTTTTGAGCACCGTTTCACGACGCGCGTCGAGGGCGCGCAGCTTGTCGAGTAGGTCTCTGACTGCGCGGAGTTGCTCTTCGTCCAACCCGCCGGTGGCTTCCTTGCGATAGCGAGCGATGAAGGGAATGGTGTTTTCCGCGTCAAGCAGCTCGACCACGGCGGTGACTTGCTGTGGCCGGATGTTGAGTTGGGTGGCGATTTTGGTTGGGTTGGTCATAGGGATTGGAAATTGGAGATTGGAGATTGGAGATTGGAGATTGGAGATTGGAGATTGGAGATTGGAGATTGGAGATTGGAGATTGGAGATTGGTAAATTGGTGGATTGGGGATTTTGGCCGCGGGGTATTATAACCGATAGAACGCGGATGACGCGGATTCCGCGGATTTTATTTTTAAAGAATCCGCGGTGATCCGTTGCATCCGCGTCATCCGCGTTCTATTGAGTAGTCTCCCATTTCCCCCCATTTTTGAGACGATACTCTATTTGCGGCAAAAACAACTTGACGTGAGGGGGGAGCGTGTGATAAACTATTGTCCGTTCGGGGACGTGGTGTAGTGGTCTAACATGCCGGCCTGTCAAGCCGGAGATCGCGGGTTCAATCCCCGTCGTCCCCGCCTTATGTAAAATAAGGTACCTAGAAAGAGGAAAACCTGGAGATAGCCTCCAGGTTTTCGCGTTAAACAGGATTTTGCTCACCGATGAAAGATATCGGTGGGCATTTTTTGTTTAATCCAAAGGATGGTGTCATGACTAAAACTGCGAGAGATATCATTAACCAAATAGAAGCTCTACGATTTATCACTGTTCTGGAGACCGCAATCATCATGGACGTGGATAAAGAACAGATCTATGAATGGCTGCGATCCGGGAAGTTGAAAGGATATCAGTTT
>JBDRGC010000468.1:0-13823 GCA_043818215.1 Chloroflexota bacterium
TCATCCGCGTTCTATTTTTGTGCATTTGGTTATAGCCTGAGTATTTACTCGCCCACTCAATCAGCGCTTTCAAATGAAATGAAACACACCCATAACAGACTGAACACGGTCAGAAAATAGTACCCGGATATCACGGATCAATACAGATTTTCTGTTTTCATCCGTGTTTTTCCGTCAAATCCGTGTCCAAAAAATAAATACTTTATGTCCGTTTTGAGTATAACAAATGGCATTGACAAATGAGAGCTTAAGGAGTATCTTAGGGACAGCCATATAATTTACGACATATATCTTATGGCGCACCTAAGGAGAGCGTTGTGACCGAAAGCGAAGAAATGTATTTGATCACCATTGCCCAGTTGAGCGAGGACGGGATGGCTGGGCCGATCCCACTATCCCGGTTGGCAGAGGAACTCTCCGTATTGCCTGTTTCAGTCAACCAGATGATCCACAAAATGGACGAGACCGGGATGGTACGTTACAGCCCCTACAAAGGCGTGGAATTGACGCCGAAAGGCCGCCAGATTGCCGCGCGGATGCTGCGCTTGCGCCGTTTGTGGGAGGTTTTCCTGGTGGAGAAACTTGGTCTCTCTTTCGAGGAAGCCGATGACCTGGCTTGCCGCATGGAGCATATCACGTCTGATGATGTCGCCGGTCGTCTATCCATTTTCCTCAGGAACCCGGTGATCAGCCCCCACGGGAGGCCGATCCCGCAAGTGGACGGAGAGGCCTGGGCAGCCCCTCCGCAGCCTCTCGACAACCTGAAAGTGGGACAAAGCGGAGTTGTTGTCAGCCTGGAAGCCGACGATGCCACAGGCGCGTTTTTGTCGGGCGAGGGTGTTAGACCAGGAGTGGAAGTATTTATTCTAGGAATCAGTGACAGCGGAGCAAGATTGGTTCAGGCTGGTGAAAAGCAAGTCAGTCTGGCCAATACCGTTGCCGAAAAAATCATGGTTAGAAATTAAATGGAGAAGCTATTGATGTCATCGAAACAATTACCCCTCAGCAAATTGAAAGTTGGAGAAAGCGGCGCGATCGTCGCCATCAATATCCGGGGAGCAGCCAGGCGCCGTTTCCTGGATATGGGGTTGGTCACAGGGGAGACCATCAAAGTGGAACGCGTGGCCCCCCTGGGTGATCCGATAGATTTCGTTATCAAAGGATACCACCTCTCGCTCCGCAAGAGCGAAGCCAGGCAGATTCAGGTAGAGATCACAAATGAGCAATAATCACTCACTGCCTTTATCGCTGGCCCCGATTGGACAGGCGGTCAAGCTGATCAGTATTCGAGCCGGAGCACAACTGACCCATCGTCTGACGGAAATGGGCCTGACGCCCGGGGTGGAATTAACGGTCATGCAGAACACAGGAGGCCCGCTGGTGGTTTCTGTGCGCGATTCCCGGCTTGCCCTGGGACGCGGCATGGCGCATAAGATGAGAGTGGAGTTGGTATACACCCCATAGGAGAAAGCAAATGAAAAAACTGCGTATCGCACTGGCCGGCAATCCCAACGCCGGTAAAAGCACCATATTCAATGCCTTGACCGGTTCCCGGCAGCACGTGGGCAACTGGCCTGGCAAAACAGTCGAAAAGAAAGAAGGCAAATTCAAATACGGTGAATACGAGATCGAGGTGGTTGACCTGCCGGGCACTTATAGCTTGAGCGCTTTTTCGCCGGAGGAAGTCATTGCTCGCGATTTTATCATCGACGAACAACCAGACGTAGTCACGACTGTAGTGGACGCGGCCAATCTGGAGCGCAACCTTTACCTGACTGTCCAGGTTTTGGAGATGGGAACTCCCGTAGTGGTAGCCCTCAATATGTCAGATATGGCCGACTCGCGCGGTCTCAAAATCGACCAAAAGATGTTGAGTCGGGCCCTGGGTTCGCCGGTGGTTCGCACCGTCGCCAGTAAAGGGAAAGGGATCGACCAATTGGTAGACGCCATGATCGAGGCAGCCGAGAAGGGTGGCATCTTGAGCCAATCGAAGGAGGCAGCATGAGCGCGCACGAATTAGCCTACACCCGGCGAACGGGTTTTGCAATTGACTATGGCCGCGAGATCGAAGAAGAGATCGCACAACTACAGCGCGAGATCGATAAATACCCCGCTATTCAGCAGCGTTTCCCGGGGCGCTGGCTGGCGTTGCAACTCCTGGAGCAAGACACCGGCATCCAGGGCAGATTAAGGGATATGGAGAATGGCCCGGCACTATTGACCGAAGTAGATAAGAGCATTATCCACCTGACAGAAGTTTATGGCGACGATCTGGATATCGTCATCGCCGACCACCGCTACGGCTGGATCAATGGCATGGTACGCGAAGTAGTGAAAAGGACAGCCCCCGACCGGGTAAATCTTTCAGACCGGATCGACCAAATTGTCACCCACCGCCTGTTAGGTATTCCCATCTTCTTGATAGCCATGTGGGCCGTTTTCAAATTGACTACTGACGTCTCGGCCCCCTATCTCGATTGGGTGGATGGCGTCATTGGCGGGCCGATCACCAACTGGGTGATGGCTATTTTGGGTGCCATTGGCGCGGGCGGAACCTGGGTGGAGAGCCTGTTCGTGGACGGTATCATCGCGGGCGTGGGCGGTGTGCTAGTCTTTGTGCCGGTTCTGATGTTCCTCTACCTGGCCCTGGCACTTTTGGAAGACTCAGGTTATATGGCGCGTGCCGCCTTCGTTATGGACCGGTTGATGCACGCCTTGGGGCTGCACGGCAAGAGCTTCCTGCCCATGTTGGTCGGCTTTGGCTGCACGGTGCCGGCTCTTTACGCCACCCGCACCCTGGAGAACGAAAAAGACCGTATCCTCACCGGACTGTTAGTGCCCTTCATGAGTTGCGGGGCGCGGCTGCCGGTTTATGTGCTCTTTGCGGCCATCTTTTTCCCGGCCAACGGTAGTGCGGTGGTCTTCAGCATGTACCTGCTCGGCATCTTAACCGCTATCGTGTTGGGCATAATTCTCAAGAACACGGTATTCAAAGGCAAAGAGTCATCCACCTTTGTGATGGAACTGCCTCCCTACCGCCTGCCAACCTTGAAAGGTATCTGGTTCCATATATGGGAACGCACCAGCGCTTTCGTCCGCAAGGCCTGGACCATCATCCTGGCTACCAGTATCATCATCTGGCTGCTGATGGCTATCCCGGTGGACGGTGAGGGTGCCTTTGCCGATACCGATGTGAATAACAGCGCTTTTGCGACAGTGAATGAGTCCATCGCGCCCGTCTTAGCCCCCCTGGGATTCGACACCTGGGAGGCCAGCGGCGCACTGGTGACCGGCTTCATAGCCAAAGAAGTGGTCGTCGGCACTATGGCCCAGGTTTACGAGGTGGAAGAAGCCGACGCGGAGGCCGAGCCGACCACTTTCTTCGAGGACGTGGGCGAAATCATCACCAGTTTCATCGGCGCCACGGGCGATACGCTCAAATCTCTGCCCCTCATCGTGGGTATCAACCTGTTCGATGAAGAGGAAGAGGAAGAACTCACAGACTTGATGCTGGCCGTGCGGGAGGGCTTCGAAACCTCCAGCGGCGGACATGGCGCCCTGGCATCACTGGCCTTCATGGTCTTCGTTCTAATCTACACCCCCTGCATGGTAGCCGTAGCCGCCGAATGGCAGGAACTGGGCGCCAAATGGACCTGGTTAAGCCTCATCGGGCAATTGCTCCTGGCCTGGCTAATGGCGTTTGTAGTCTTTCAGGGTGGAAAGCTGTTGGGATTAGGATAAAGGAGATTAGAGAGATTAGAGATTAGAGATTAGAGATTAGAGATTAGAGATTAGAGATTAGAGATTAGAGATGGCAATCTCCAGTCTCCAATCTCCGATCTCCAATCTCCAATCTCCAATCTCCAATCTCCAATCTCCAATCTCCAATCTCCAATCTCCAATCCCCAATCCCCAGTCCCTAGCCTCCCCATGTTAAATCAAATTTTACACGAAATCGAAAACACCCGCGGCACCATCAACATAAGCGACCTCAGCCGCAAATTGGAGATCGAGCGCAGCGCGCTGGAAGGTATGCTGGCATTCTGGGTGCGAAAAGGCCGCCTGCGAGATGACGACGCGGATTTAGCCGCGGCGATGCCAACCTGCGCGCCCACCAGTTGTGGCGGCTCCTGTATAGGTGTGGCGGCCTGCCCCTTTGTCGCCAAGATGCCCAAAACGTATTCCATCCCCACACGAAATATTGATTGAACGGTCGAATCAATAAACGCACAACCGCGCAGAAACTTGGCCACCGTACAAGACCTCCGAGGTCTCCGAAGACCTCGGAGGTCTGTTATGCTTGGCGTCTCTGCGGTATTGCGTTATTATCTTTTTAGGAGATGACAAATGAACCTCAAACGAAGTGCTGCCACTGGATTGAATCTACTGGCCGGTCTCGCGGGGGCCGCGCTGGGCGGATTAGCAGCCTGCTTTCACCTGGGACGCCGCCGCGCCGACCGGGTTTGGGCTGGTAGCCGCTATCCCAAACTCGCGGATATGGGTACGGTGAAACACCTCAGCATCCTGCCTCTGATCGATTGGTACACCGCCCACGCAGGGCTGACGGGCGAGCCGGGAGTCTCGTACCTCGTCCGCGCCAACGATACCACCATTCTCTTCGACGTGGGCTTCAACCAGCGCGGGGAACACCCTTCGCCCCTGCTGCGCAATATGCAGGCCCTGGATGTAGACCTAGCCGGAGTCGACGCGTTACTCATCTCCCACGCCCACTCGGATCACCTGGGGGGCACCTCGCACCAAATGCGGCACACCTTCGGGCTATCGGGGCAGCCGCTTGACTTGAATGGTATCCCGGCCTACGTGCCAGAGCCGCTCTCCAACCCGACGGCAAACGCCATCGTGGTGGATCAGCCCCGAATTATTGCTCCCGGCGTCGCCACTATGGGACCTATCCCCCGCCAACTCTTCTTCTTCGGCTGGACACCGGAGCAGTCGCTGGCGGTCAACGTGGAGGGCAAGGGCATTGTGCTCATCATCGGCTGCGGACATCCCACCATTCAGCGCATCATCGCACGGGCGGAAATGCTCTTCGACGAACCCCTCTACGGCCTCGTCGGCGGGCTGCACTACCCGGTAACTGCCTCGCGGGAGGCGATATTTGGGCTGCCGGCGCAGCAATTCCTGGGCACGGGCAAATGGCCCTGGGACCCCGTCAACGAGGAAGACGTGAGGGCCGCCATCGCTTACCTGCAACGCCGCAATCCGCAACTGGTTTCCCTCTCGCCCCATGATAGCTGCGATTGGAGCCTGGATGCCTTCCGCAGCGCCTTCGGTGGGGTATATCAAGCTCTGCTGGTCGGGAAGGAGATACTCGTATAAAATGCCCACACCCATTTACCTGGACTACAACGCTACCACGCCCATTGACCGCCGCGTGGCGGAGGCGATGATACCCTACCTCTACGAGCACTTTGGCAACCCATCGAGCATGCACCCCTATGGCTTGCAGGCCAAACGGGCGGTCGAGCAGGCCCGCGCACAGGTGGCGGAGATGTTGAGCTGCCAGCCTGCCGAGATCGTCTTCACCGGCAGCGGCAGTGAGTCTAACAACAGCGCCATCAAGGGCGTGGCCTGCGCTTATCGTGAGCGCGGCAACCACATTATCACCTCGGCCATCGAGCACCCGGCGGTGCTGGAGACTTGTCATTACCTGGAGAGCCAGGGCTACCGCCTCACCGTGTTGCCGGTGGACGAGTACGGGATGGTGGCCCCCGCAGATGTCGAGCGGGCTATCACCCCCGATACTATCCTGGTTACTATCATGCACGCCAACAACGAGGTCGGCACCATCCAGCCAATCCCCGAAATCGCGGCCATCGCCCACCGCCACGGCGCGCTGATGCACACTGACGCGGCGCAGTCGGTGGGCAAGATTCCGGTGCGCGTGGATGAGTTGGGGGTGGATCTGCTTTCGGTGGCGGGACACAAACTCTACGCCCCCAAAGGCATCGGCGCACTCTACATCCGCCCCGGCGTCAGGTTGACCAAGTTCGTCCACGGCGCCGACCACGAGGCCAACCGCCGCGCCGGCACCGAAAACGTGCTGGAGATCGTCGGGCTTGGCCAGGCAACTGAGATTGCCATGCGGGACATGGAGCGCAACAGGGCTTACATGCGCTCCATGCGTGACCGGTTGTGGGCTGGCCTGACCCGCGAACTGGATTCCCCCGGCCTGCTCAAGCTGAACGGCCACCCGGACGAACGTCTGCCCAACACCCTCAGTGTCAGTTTTCGTTCCGTCGAGGCCAACACGCTTCTTTCGGAGATTGGCGAGCAGGTGGCGGCTTCGGCGGGGGCAGCCTGCCACGCCGACCAGGTGGATGTCTCGGCCGTATTAGAGGCCATGCAGGTGCCGCTGGAGTACGCCATGGGTACAGTGCGCTTCTCCGTAGGCAAGATGACCACAGCCGAGGAGATAGACCGGGCCGTTGAAGTCGTGAGCGCCGCCGTGCGCCGCCTTCAGCCAGAGGGTGCGCTGGCCGCGCTGGTGTTAGCCGAGATCGGCGAGATCAAGTTGACCCACTACACCCACGGTATGGGGTGCGCCTGCAAACTGCGTCCCCAGGTGTTGGAAGGTGTGTTGTCGAAACTGCCCCTGCCAACCGACCCCGCTGTGTTGGTCGGCGTGGAGACCTCCGACGATGCCGCTGTTTACAAGCTGACCGACGACCTGGCAATTGTGCAGACCGTGGACTTTTTCACGCCAATTGCTGATGACCCCTACGACTTTGGGGCAATTTCGGCTGCCAATTCGCTCAGCGACATCTATGCCATGGGCGCCAGGCCGCTCTTCGCGCTCAACATCGTCGCCTTCCCCTCCAACCGGCTGCCGATAGAGGTGCTCCACCGCATCCTGTTGGGTGCGCTCGACAAGGCCGCCGAGGCTGGCGTGAGCGTCATCGGCGGGCACACGGTGGACGATACCGAGCCAAAGTATGGGATGGCCGTCACCGGCGTAGTGCATCCCGACCGGGTGGTAACCAACGCGGCGGCCCGTCCCGGCGATCAGATCGTGCTGACCAAGCCTATCGGCACGGGCATCATCGCTACGGCGGTCAAGCGCGGCCTGGCAGACGAGGCCACAACGCGGCAAGCTATCGCGCTGATGGCAGCCCTCAATCGGGATGCAGCCGAGGCGATGGTGGAGATTGGCGTCTCGGCCTGCACTGACGTGACCGGCTTTGGGCTGTTGGGCCACCTGCGTGAGATGACGACTGGCGCCGGCCTGGACGCGGTGATCTACGCCGACCAGGTGCCGGTGCTGGAGGCGGCGCGCGCCTTCGTCGGGGCCAACGTGGTGCCAGGCGGCACGCGGGACAACCTGGCCTTTGTCGAGACACATACGGACTGGGGTGAGGACATCTCTGAGATGCAGAAGCTCATCCTGGCCGATGCGCAGACCTCCGGCGGGCTGCTTATCGCTGTGCCCTCGGAGAAACTGGAAGCATTGCTGGTGGCGCTGGCAGAGCGTGGCGTGGCTGATGCGGCACATATCGGCGAGTTCACCAACCCCGGGTCTGGCCGGATCGCTGTCTGCAGTGGTGAAGAACTACAACGAAGATGAAAAGGATGGGGGAGCAAGCCCGCAAACCCATTGGCTGTGCGCCCTGGGTGATAAATTGGTCAGGGATTAGGGACTAGGGATTAGGGATTAGGGATTAGGGATTAGGGATTAGGGATTAGAGATTAGGGACTAGGGACTAGGAACTAGGGCCTAATCCCTAGTCCCTAGCCCCTTGTCCCTGATTCCTAGTATAAGGAGAATATCCAATGTCAAAAAGAATCGGCATTCTGGGCGGCATGAGTCCAGAGTCAACCACGGAATACTACGAGTACATTACCCGCACCTACACCGCCCGTTTCGGCGATTATGGCTACCCCGAGATAATTATCTACAGCGTCAGTTTCCAGCCCTACGTGGATTGGCCCAACGAGAACCGCTGGGACCTGGTGGCGCAGGGTTTGATCGCCGCGGCGCAAAAGCTCGAGGCGGCGGGCGCAGATTTCATCCTCATCGCCACCAACACTATGCACATCGTCTTTGACGAAGTACAGGCCAGCGTCAATGTTCCTATGCTGAGTCTGCTCGACGCCGTCGGCGATGCGATTCTGACATGCGAACAAAAGACGGTGGGATTGGTGGGCACCAAATTCACAATGGAGAAGACTTTCTACCCCGAGGCCCTGGCCCGGAAAGGCATCACCGTCCTGACGCCCGCCGCCGCCGACCGCGAGTACGTCAACAATGTCATCTACGCTGAGCTGGTCGCTGGTCAAATCCACGCCGAGTCGCGGGCCGGGTTCGTGACCATCATCGAGAAACTGGCGGCGCGCGGCGCGCAGGGCGTCATCCTGGGCTGCACCGAAATCCCCCTGCTGGTCAGTGAAGCCGACGTGGGGATACCGCTGTTCGACACAACAAGTATTCACGCCGAAGCAGCTCTGAATTACGCCCTGGGGTGAGATATAGTGACAAGGGGTATTATGTCAATAGAACACGGATTGCACGGATTAAACGGATTAACGCGGATATATATTTTTTAAAAAATCCGCGGTAATCCGCATCATCCGTGTAATCCGTGTTCTATAATAACGACGCCCCGTGAACAACAGTGGAGTAAAATAGGCCCATGAAAAAGCTCGCCTGCCTGTGCGCGGCGGTGCTGGCCTTGTTCCTGGTGCAGGCTGCCTGGGCGCACCCCGCCGATATGTACTTCCACACCCACACCGTCAACCTGTCCCCTGACGGCGTTCAGGTAATCTGGGAAATCGTCCCCGGCCCCATGATCGCGTCCGCCATCTGGCACGATGCCGATCAAAACCAGGATGAAGCCGTAAGCGACGAAGAAGCGCGCTCCTGGGCTGAACTCGGCCTGGGGATGTTGGCCGCCAACATCGACGGCGCAGCCCCCCTCATCTGGCGTCTGGAGGCAGTCGATTGGCCCACCTCCATCCCCACTTTGCGGACGGGCGATGAACCGATCCGCATCCACTTGTATGCCGATTGGCCGTCAAACCTGGGGGCAACGCACACCCTGCACTTGAAAAATAGTTACCAAGAAGCCAATAGTATCAGTTGGTTCTACGTTTACGGGCTGGAAGGGGTGACTTTCGAGACGCCCGAACAGGACAACGGGCGGCTGGCGATAAATTTCGTGCTCCCACCTGTCGAGGGGGCGGCTACCCCTCTGCAAGATGCGCTCCAAGAATTCTGGGAAAGCGGCAAGCCTTCCATCCCTGGGGTGATTGAATCGCTGGGGCTGGGGGATGTGGCAGCGGAGGCCGCTGCGCAAGCGACCCAGAAATGGGGCATCTCTGCTATTTTGGAGGGATTGGTGCGCACCCCTGAGTTATCCCTCCCATTTTACCTGGCCGCGCTTGCCATTGCAGTGGTGTTGGGCGCCCTGCACGCCCTCAGCCCTGGTCACGGCAAAACCATCGTGGCGGCATACCTGGTGGGGTCGCAGGGCAAGGCCTACCACGCCATAGCCCTGGGCAGCATCGTGACGTTGACTCACACAGGCTCGGTGTTTGCACTGGGGCTGGTGACTCTGGCGGCCTCCCGATATATCTTGCCGACCAGCCTTATTCCTATGTTGGAGATTGCTTCAGGCCTGCTGATCGCCGGTCTGGGGGTGGGGCTGCTATATCCACGCTGGCAAACCTGGCAACAGGATCGCCTCCGCCGCCACAGGGAGCGCGCCCACCCTCCTGCTCACTCGTCGTACAATGCAGCCACCGGGCGGACGCGCCTCACAATCGATGTTCCCGTTCGTGAGACTGGGCCAGCCCACAGCCATGATCCCTCGCAGGTCGGCTATATCCCCACGGGGACGCCGGGCAAGCAGCCCCTTGCCGGGGTGACCTGGCGCTCCCTGCTGACATTGGGCATCGGCGGCGGGCTGGTGCCCTGCCCGGACGCCATCGCCATCTTGCTGGTGGCAGTGACCCTCAACCGCATCCCGCTGGGCCTGTCGCTGATCGCGGCCTTCAGCCTGGGGCTGGCCCTGGTGCTGATCATCATCGGGATCACGATGGTGCAAAGCCAACGTCTGTTCGAACGCCTGGGCTGGTTTGACCGCGTGGCCTCCGTTGTACCGGTGGCGAGCGCTCTGGTCGTGATTGGTTTGGGTATTGCGCTGACCTGGAGCGCACTCGGCAACTACGGGCTGCTGGAACGAAAAGTGGGAAATACGGCCATTGACGAGTCCCAGGCTGCGGTTGCGCCGGCATTCCAAATCGACACCGCCGGCGTGCTCTTCACCGCCCTGGACGAGACGAACCTTTACCAGCTCTACAGCATTTCTCTGACCGGCGGACAGCCTATCACCCTGACCCAGGAGGCCTTCGGGATGTGGGATTACGTCCTCTCCCCCGATGGGAGCACAATTGCCTACAGCGCTCCCCGCGAAGATGGTGGCACTGACCTGTGGGGAATAGACGTAAATGGAGGCGGGCGGCGGGAGTTGTTGGCCTGTCCACAGGCAAGTTGTACCGGGTCGGTTTGGGCGCCCGACAGTCAGAGCCTGCTATATGGAAAACTCGAAGACCCATCCTCGATCACATCACTGGGCATCCCCTCGATTTGGTGGCTGAATCTCGTCTCCGGTGAAACCGGCCCACTCTTTCAGGATGAGCAAATGCCAGGCTTCAACCCGCGCTGGTCGCCCACAGGGGACTGGATCAGCTACACTTCGGTCAACCCCTCCCAGGTGCAGATTTTCCCGCTGGAGAGCGGGCGCGCCCACTCGATTCCCACCCAGACTGGCGCGGCGGCGGTTTGGAGTCCCCAGGGGGGGAGACTGCTGGTCACGGACGTACTGCAGCAGGGCGAGCAATACTTCACCCATTTGCTGCTCTACGAGTTGGAGAGTCAGAGCCTGACCGACCTGACCGGCGCGTTGGAAGCCAATGACAATTACCCATCCTGGTCGCCCGGTGGCGAGTGGATTGCCCTCGTGCGCCACGAGTGGGTCGATTCCCAACCCTTGTCCGGCGACCAGATTTGGTTGCTGCGGCCCGACGGCAGCGACGCCCACCCCGTGACGAATGACCCCGAGATGCTCCACGGAGCGCCAGTCTGGTCACCCGATGGGGAGCATTTGCTCTTTCAAGCCTATCTGCTATCAGAGCGGGGTGCGACGGCGGGGATATGGGTGCTGGAAATCGTAACTGGGGAGGCACGGCAGGTGGTTGCCCCGGGTAATCGGCCAACCTGGCTGTGTCAATAGAACGCGGATGACGCGGATACAGCGGATTTACGCGGATTCTTGAAATAAATTTAAATCCGCGTCAATCCGCTTGGCCCGCGTCACGCCGTACCGGCACGGTGTCAGCGTTCAATTTTTGATCGCCACACCGCGCGTCACCCCTCCAGGAGCGCTGCGATGGCGGTGATCAAATCTTCGAGGGTGCTCCCCACTCCCTTCCCCTTTCGGGGAGTTTGCGGTCTGGGACTTCGCAGTACAGGCGAGCGCGGTAAAAGCATAAAAATCCAGCAATGCGTGGCTTGATTAGCAATGTAGGCGAGACCCTTCGACATACTCAGGACAAGTTCCCAAATCTCGCCTGAATTCTGAATATTGACAGACCACATCAATCCGATATAATGTTCACACTCGTAAAAATGCACCCGTAGCTCAATGGATAGAGCGTCTGACTTCGAATCAGAAGGTTGCGCGTTCGAGTCGCGCCGGGTGCGCCATAGCTGTGGGGGGTTCCGACTGTAGACCCCCCACATATGGTGGTTTTAAGCCTGCTCAATGAGCAGGCTTTTTTCTTTGCGTGCAGATTGCGTGCAATTGCGTGCAATTACGTGCAAATGATTCGGTAAATATCACTCACCATCATTCTCCGCAACGGATACATCAACGTTCAACATGTTTCCAAAATCCACAGGAATCGGTGTGATCAATCCGTCCATGATCCTGGCTGCCTCTTCTTGCATCACCGGAACCAAGTGTCCATAGATATCTAGCGTGGTACTTGGCTTCGAATGTCCCAGAATCTTTGTTACAACTAGGATAGGCACCCCATTATTCAGCATTAGGGAAGCTGCTGTATGGCGCAGATCGTGAAAACGCATTTCATCCAACCCGGCCAGCTTAAGTAAGGCCTTGAAATTCCGTAGCAGGCTACGTGGGTCAAACGGAGTTCCAATGCTCGTTGTGAAGATCAAGCCCTGTTCCTGCCACCGTTCCCCTGCAATAACCCTTTCTACCATCTGATTCTCCCTATGTGTATGTAATATTTGCACGGATTGTTCGCCAAGCTGGATTGTTCTGCGTCCGGCCTTGGTTTTCGGCGGACTGAAGACCAAGCCCTGTCCAGATATCCGTTGTAGCTGACGTTTTATTCCCACCGTTCCTTTCTGCAAATCTAGATCATTCCATTTTAGACCCAGAAGCTCCCCTTGGCGCATCCCCGTTTTGATGGCCAGGTGATATAAAGCCTCAAAGCGACTTTGCCTGGCAGTGATCAGAAATTGCAGTGCCTGGTCTTCAAACAGATATTTCATCTCATCATGTTCGTACCGAGGCAAGGTAGCACCATGAGTAGGATTGACACCAATTATCCCCCGCTTTACTGCGTCATTCAGACATCGATGGAGCACTGAATGCACATAACGTACCGTTCTCACTCCCACGCCCTTTTTTAGAAGAAGCTGGTAGAAAGTCTCGACCGTATCCACTCGCAAATCCCTGAGACGGTATTTTCCTAAATTGGGGACTATATAATCCCTGGATAGCTGCTTGTACTGAGGCCCAGTTTTTTGACGTAATCGAGAGGTGTGAATACTCAACCATCGGTCAATATACTCCTCCATAGTGACCTGTGTTGCGATAAAGGTTAGGCCAAGGTCAATCTCATTTTGCATACCCCGTATCCAGGCCTTGCATTCCTCTTTTGTTCCACATGTTTTCGTTACTCTATGTCCGTCCAAAGATATAGCTGCGCGCCAATTCCCCCGCTCTTCCCAAATGGATCCTTCATTTCTTCCTCGTCGTTTCGCCATTTTTATCTCCTTTATTTTCTAAATATAAGGAGTGGCGATTCGACTGACCTGTCGACATCTCTCAATTGTTAAGGTGCATTTGTGTACTTTTAATTTTACCATGCGATCACCTTATTAGCAAATACGTCCTATTTTGCTGCATATAATTTTCAACAGGAAACCCAAAACCCTCACATTTACACTTGGCCACGGTCTAGCTGATACTCGCAATCATTGTGTTTTCATCTATGAACTTTTGTAAGCTCTCATACCGTACCCGAACTGCACTACCTATTCTTACTGTGGGGATTGACCCTTCTTTCATCAATCGATAAGCAAAAGCACGAGAGATATTGAGGATATTAGCCACTTCATTTCCGGTAAGTAATCGGATCGAATTGGCTGGTATTTGGATTCGGTCATTTATATTCAACATTGCGAAATCTCCTACAAATAGGCTCTAACTACTTCGAATATTGGCTGCAATCTTCACAATAAATCCTTGCTAAAAATTGTTGATTCATTTCTACCATACCCAAGCCTGGAAGCTGTCCGACATAGTGTACGGATTTGTAAAAGTAATTCCGGACACCAATCTGTAGCTGTAGAATATCGCCAGATCCATCCATACCGATTTTGTATATCAAACTAGAATACGCCGAGTTAGCTCGGGAGTACGGAAATCAATAAAAAAGGAGAAAAATGTTAAAACATAAATTATTGATTAGCGTATTACTCTTGGCGATTGGGATAACTCTTAGCGTTCTGGCCTATTGGATATATTCAATTGTCACAGAAAAGTATGGAT
>JBDRGC010000469.1:0-12395 GCA_043818215.1 Chloroflexota bacterium
GCCGCCATCGATTTGGAAGGTGTCGGACATCAGGGTTCCATTGAAGGCGACTACCTGCCCATAGATATTCGGGAATTGGATATCGTCGGCGTTCCAGACCACCAGATAGCGATCCCCGGCTTTTTGATGGTATGCCACGTCCGTCCAGGGCACGAGATTGCCTTCGGCGGTTTGGCTGTAGATCAGGGTTTCGGTGAACACCTCGCCAGCGGCTGAGATGATTCGCCCGTAGATTCTCGACTTATAACCGAGATCTCTTTCATCCCGCCAGACCACCAGGTGTGATCCCCGGTCGCTGTCTGCGGCGATTTCGGGGTAGGTTTGGGCAGAACCGGGATGTTGAGAGATGTCGAACTCAGTCCAGACAGGGTGGACTTGGGATGGTGCCATTTCTGAAGAGGGGACACTCCCCGCAGGCAGGGACTCCCCTTCGAGTGGAGTGGACGGGGCGCCGGCAGTTGCCGCACCCGTCAGCCAGAGGGCAGTTAGCCCCAGGCTGATGATAAGGGTGGTAATGAAAATGAGTTTCTTGGTCATGGTATGCTCCTTTTAGATACACTCGTGTCTAGATTTTCGTACTCACGATGTTTTCTACTTTTTTAGGACTTGAATAGGTAATAACCCTCCCACCCACCGCTCCAAAAAGCCGGTAAGCGCGGGGATGGAGTCGAAATACTTGGATTGACGCGTTTGAGCGTGGATCACTTGACCGCGCCAGGAAAATTCATCCTGCTCGGTTTTTTCCCACCAGATACGGACGACGAACGAAGCGTCTTGAATGGGGTTATTGGACATAGTGGCCCCATTATAGAATGCACCTATCACAAGATTGTCACAAGATGGGGTGGATGGCATGAGTGCGAAGCGGAAATTTTTGTACCCCACCGACCGCCGAAACGAAGGTGCGACGCATTTCCAAAGTGCGTCGCCCTTCGTTGCACGCCGACGCGCCGATCCGCTACTCCGCTACAGTCCGGTGCTGGTTCTCCGCCACCCAAACCGGCAGCGGATTATTACGGATTAGCGGATTTCACCCCGCAGACCGCAGCCCCTCCGCTAATCCGCTACAGTCCGCTGCCGGTTCTCCGCAGCCCAGTTGTCCGGCAATCCGCCCATTCCGTGAATCCGTGCTCTGCTCTCGGCAGGCAGGATAGTACGGATTTACGGAATGGGCGGATAAGTATCCATTGCACAGGTATCACTCGCTGACTCGCTGATTCGCTGACTCGCCTACTTCCCCTTCAACACCTTCAAATCCCCCCTGATCGTGCGAGTGCTCACCCCCAGAGCATTGGCCAAATCCTTTTGGGTGGGGACCCCGCCCTGATCATGGGCCTCCCGCAGCAGGCGGCGCAACCGCGCCCTGCGGAGGGCAACTTTCCCTTCTTTACCCCTGATTTCTTCATCTTCAGGGCCGGCATCCACAGTCCAAACGACCGGCACCTGTTTCGCATTCGAGAGGGGTCCGCCGGTGGGGGATCCTGACCGGGCAAGAAAAACCTGCATCCAACGTTGGGAGGTAGTTGAGCTGGTGCAGGCCAGGAAATGTTCCCACTGTTCCCGCAAAATTTCTGGCGGGAAGGTCTCCTTGAGCGTTGAGGCCGCCTTTTCGTAGACTTTCTCGGCTTGCCAGACATACGGAATTGCCTGTGACGCTTTGTCCTGTGCCCTGTAAAGGGCGGCGTGCAACGCCAGCAATCCGGCCCGGATCAACGATGATTGCTGTGTTGGGATGCGCGATAACCCATTTTTCACCACATCGAGGCCGCGTTCTGGCAGGCCCAGCGCGCAGTAAGCCCATCCCAATAGCAAGGAGTAGCGGAGAGAGATGGGGTACAGGTCTATTTCTCGGGCAATTGGGAACCCGGTTTGCAGGTGGGGAAGCGCTTTGACGGATTGGCGTTCCCAAAGGAAGGCTTCGGCGAGGTTGAGACAGGTGAGCGTGCGCTGCCAGTCCGTCAAGGATTGGGCTGCATCCAGAGCTGCTTTCAAATTCGCGTAGCCGGTATCCGGCTCCCCCAAGATGACCTGATCAAGTCCCAATTCGCTTTGCGCAGTGATCTTTCCGGCCTCGAAAGCGGCCTCCGATGCCAGGGTGAACGCCTCCCGGTGGAGGGGGAGAGCCTTTTGGGGAGCGCCCATCTGCCGCAGGCGTCTTCCCAATTCCACCAGGGTGCCGACGATGACGGTGGGGGTATTGCTTTCGCGACCCAATTCCAGGGATTCGTTGAGCAGTTGCAGGCCGGTTCCCAATTCGCCATTATGCCAATGCGCCAGCCCCTTGTGGTAGGCGCAGAGTGCGGCCAGGTAAGCGTTTCCCGCAAGCTCTTTTGAGTTACTGTCTAAGGCGTTGAGGGTCTCCAGGCTGGCTTGATAGTCGCCCCGGTACCACTGGACCGCGCCAATCCCCATTTTGACCCAGGGAAATGAGCCGGACGCACCGATTTTCTGAAAATGGGCGAGCGCCGCGGTCAGAGCTTCCCCTGCCTGGGCCAGTCTTCCCTCGCTGATGGAAAGGAACCCGATATTGGTTTGTGTTTTGGCAGCGTTGCGCTGGTCACCTAGCTGCTCCCAAAGTTGCAAGGCATCCTGATAGGTTTCGAGCGCAGTAGTGTGCTCGCTCAAAAAATGATAGCTAACAGCCAAATATTGCAGGCAGCCTGCCTGTCCGCGGATGTGATTTAATTTTTGGAAAGTTTTCAATCCTGCGTGCAGCGTTTCCCGTGCTCCTTTATGCTCGCCGCGCTGGTTGTGAAATGCCCCCATGTCCATGAGTGCCAGCGCGGCCTCTTCAGGCGCGCCCGCAGCTTCGGCCAGCTCGAATGCCCGCCGGGATTCATTCAGCCCGGTTTCCCAATCGCCGTAACGGTCGCCTTTTACCCACCCGATCATCCGGATCGCCACCGACATCGCGGCTTGATCAGCCAACTGTTCTGCGACGCGAAGCATGATCTGGTAGGCCTTGATAGCAGATTCATAGTCGCTAATGTGATCGTACACCCAACCCAACTGTGGGCAAACGGCTAAGATCGTGCGTTGAGCAGCATCATCCCCCAACGTCAATGCAGCTTCGACGGCCCAATTGAAATAAGTGATCGCTTCCTGGTTGGCATATACCTTCGCGGCGTCTTCCCCGGCTTGTTGGGCGTAACGCATCGTCCTGGGCAAGTCGTTGCCGCGGCGAAAATGGGCGGCGATCTCACCTTTTTGTTCAGGCGAGAATTTTTCGAGCGACTCCCCGGCGCGCAAGTGCAGTGTTTGCGCTCTGTCTTCGTGGATATGGTCGTAGACCACTTGCTGGACGAGGTCGTGGGAAAAGCGGTAGGCGTCGACATCCTCCAGGATGAATTGGCGGTGGAGCAGCTCGTTGCTGGCCGCCAGGAGGGATTCTTCCCCCATCCCGGCGGTATTGTTCCACAATTCAAAGTCGAAGCGTCTCCCCAGGACCGCACCGACTTCCAGAACGTTCCGCTCGTGGGGGTGCAGCCGGGCCAGCCGGGCCGCGATCACATCCTGGATTGCGGAAGGTATCGGCCAGCTTTCCTCTCGGGGAAATGTCCAGCCTCCTTGAGGGGCGGGGGTCAATCGCCCCGTTTCGAGCAGTTCCCGGATGATTTCTATCGTGAAGAGCGGGTTTCCCTGGGTGCGGTCGAAAACAGCTTGCGAGAAGTCGTCCAATCTGGCCAGATCGCCGAGTAATTGCTGGGTGAGGGTGGATGTATTCTCGAAGGATAGCGGCGCTAACGCAATTTTTCCGATCAATCCGCCGCGATCCAATTCAAGGATGATCTCCCAAACATCGTCCCGGTCACGAAGTTCACCACTGCGGGCCGTGCCGATGATGAGAACCGGGGTGCCGGCCAGTCCTTTTGCCAATCTCGGGAGAATGGCAAGGGTTGCCGCGTCCATCTGGTGACAATCTTCAAAGACGAGCAAATGAGGCACAATCGTCCCAAGCGCGTGGAAGCAGGCACCGAGAGCCTGGTGCAACTCGATTTCTTCGATATTGGAAGCGGGCGCGCCCAATCCGGGAAGCAGGGTTGTGAGGACATCAAAAGTCCCGGCCGGCAGGATACGTTGAAGTTGGGACACCCGCAATGGAGTGAGCGCCTGAGTTAGAATTTCCACCAGCGGCGCATACGGGACAGGGCGGCACTGTCCCCACAGAACTTGCACTCCGCGCCATTCAGCACCTGTTGTGACCGCTTCCACCAGCCGGGTTTTTCCGATCCCAGGCGCCCCCTCTATGAAGATCATCCCGCCGATTCCATCGCGGAGAGCATCCAATCGAGTGAGAAGCGTTTCCCTTTGGGTCTGTCGCCCGATCAGAGGAATGGGTTGACCGGTTTGGAGGAGGGAGGCAGGGAGCGGTGGGGGGTGAGAGGCGGGAAGCGGGTGGGCGGGGGAGGCAGGGAGCGGGTGGGTGGCGCGCATCCGGCGGATTTTTGCGGCCTGGGCCTGGGTTTCCGGGGCGGGCTGGAGGCCGAGTTCGGTTTGCAGCGCCTTCTGGCAGGCCTGGTACTGGTTGAGCGCGGCCTCTCGCTGTCCCCAGGCGATGTATATTTCCATTGCCTGCCGATGGATGTCTTCCCGGAGCGGGTCGCGCAGCAAAATTTGGGCGCTGTAAGCGAGGGCTTTGGTGAGTTCACCCAGTGATTGGTGCCCAGCAACTAAATCGCTCAGGGCTTGCAGATATAGCAAGCGCAATCGTTCAGCCTCGACCAGCACCCAATCCTCGTACCAGCCCTCGAGAAAATCACCCCGGTAAAGCTGGGCGGCTTCTTCAAGATTTGCTAGTTTTTCAGAACCCGGCATTTCCGATGTGCAAAGCGTTTCGAATGCGACCGCGTCGATCCAGTGCGGGCTGTAGGCGTTGAAACCTAGCCGATTGCGCTCATTGATGAGGTAACCTTCTGGCAACGTGTTCCGCAAGCGCCAGAGGGTGGTGTTTAGATTACGTTGGGCGCGCGGCTCTGGATAATCGCCCCAAAACATGCCCGCCAACTGTTCCCGCGAGAATAACCTCTGGCGGTTGCAAACCAGGTAAGCCAGCAAGTTTCGCGTCTTTTGTGTTGGGAACGGCGGGAGCGGAGAACCTTCCCAGGTAGCGCTAAAGTTTCCGAGGAGGTAAATGCGAAGCATGGGGGGTATACTTGTCCTTTTATCTCTGCTTACCGGATGTCATTCCCCAAAGCACCCTGCGGGTAGGCTACGCACGGGACGATGTACGAGGAACGTTCTGTGTAACGAAGCAATCTCCCCTCAGGTAAGCAGGAGATTGCTTCGCACAGAACGCTCGCAATGACACGCTGAGTTAAAATCTTCTTCTGAAAGTCTATAGGCAATTGGCAAGAATCAGTGTTCGGTTGGCACTAACTGACACGGCATGGGGGATCCCACGATGCCATCGTTTGGCGATAGTTCCCCCGAGGCGAGTTGTTCGAACAGGTTCTCGGCAATCTGGATATCAATGTCATTAAGCTGATTGACTGACAAATCTTTTAGGGAGTGTTCCCCAAAACCCAGAAATGAGTTATCTTTCCTTTTATTCACCACAAACGAAAGGAAGACACAAATGAAAAACACTCCCAATTTGTACGATACTCTATTTCAGATACTTGGTCAACATGCACATTGGCTTGATGTTCGACATCTTCATACTTTGGTATGGATGATGGTCGGTCTTATCAAAAGTAAAACCATTAGTTTACCAGAGTGGGCAACCTTTGTTGACAGTCGAGCTAAGTTTGCACAAAGCACAGTACGAAGATTCAGTCGTTGGATCCACAATGAGCGTATCAAAACATACAAGTTGTACGGTCCAATTATTCAGGAAGTGTTGCTAGAATGGGGCCAAAACACGATATATTTGGCGCTCGACACAACCATGTTATGGGATCAGTTCTGCCATATTCGCATATCTGTGATTTATCGTGGGCGTGCAATTCCTCTGGTCTGGAAAACCATAGAACACAATAGCAGCACAGTTGCACTAAAAGATTATCAAGATTTGCTAGATGCAGCCGCAAAACTCCTGCCAAGTGGAGCAAATATCATCTTTTTGGCCGATCGCGGCTTTGCAGACACAAAATTGATGAAATATCTAAGCGAAAAGCTGCATTGGCACTGGCGTATTCGCATCAAATCCAGTTTTTATGTATACCGACGCAATCAGCGCCGTACCAAGATTAGCAGCATCAAACAAAAACGTGAACAAGCTCATATTTGGCACAATGTTTACATTACAGGGAAGATGTATGGCGTTTTGCATTTAGCTTTGGCAAAACCGCACGGCACCAAAGAAAGTTGGTTTATTGTTAGCGATCAGCCCACAGACCTCTCTACATTCGACGAATATGGCTTGCGCTTTGATATCGAAGAGAACTTTCTGGACGATAAATCAGGCGGATTTCAAATCGAATCTTCTCTCTTCCGTTCCGCATATGCTGTATCGCGCTTATATCTAGTTTTAGCTATCGCTACTTTGTTCTTGGTTAGTCAGGGTACAGAGGTTGTTGAATCTAACAAGCGACGCTGGGTAGATGCGCACTGGTTTCGAGGCAACAGCTACCTAAAAATCGGCTGGAAATGGGTGTTGCGTGCTTTCGTCAAAGGTTTCGATCTGATTACGCAGCTTTTCTTGTCTCCCTTGCCTGACCCTGAACCAGCTAAAGCTTCTAACAAACAGGAAGAAAAACAGAAAATAAAGCGTGTGTTGTCCGTTCAAACTGAGGTCTACATGCCGTATGTGCTAAAACCAGCCCGAGATTCAGCAATTCCCAGTATGAATTAGATAAAATCAGCCCAATATTTAAAGTTGACAGTTTTTGACCAAAAAAATGCAAAATCACGCGTGTTACCCCCTTTATATCTTCTTGGATGAAACGGAAACTACTGGTTATTCGTTTCCAAATGATCTGCTTTTTCGAACGTTTCGTTGTTGTTTTTCTGAGCAAACTAATTGATGATAGAAAATCGAGGTTATCTGCAGTTGTAATTATAACTAACGGGCTTATTTGTTCTTAATCAGGTTATCGAAATAGCGATTCATGATGGAAAACGCGTTGAAAACCCAGTACAGAATCGAGAGAGCTTTCGATGTGTTTTTGTCAATCGAAAACGGTGGTATCTGTAGGATCAAGACCATTATAGGCTGTCATCGTCAGCAAAAAGGGAATCACATGATCATTGGGTGTATCCGTAGACACACTAAAGCGGAAAGGAGGCCGTACACCTGTGATCACCCCTGATCTCTTTATTTTTCTGTTGAGCATTTACCTTACTTCAACGCGCACATATCTTCAAACCCAGGTTTGGAGATATGTTTTACCATCGCTATTCTTGGCTCATTCCTCATGGTCATCCCCCGATTTCGGTTTCTTGCTCTCACCCTCTGGTCAGTTTTATTCACATTCCTGCTCTTGATAAGCTAAGTAGCCAACACAGGTGTAACCACTACCACGATGAAAGATGCCCAACCGTGGAGGATACCAAGTTGTGCCCTAGATAATCCAACTTCGACTAGTGGGTAAACCTCTAGCACGACAGCAAGGTTATTGCGATTATCCTCAGCATGTGTCTTTGGAAGATTGCCTTCCATCATCGGGCCATTTCGATTCGCATTTCCCCACAGTTGTGCAATTGAGAGACCGATTCAATCCAATTTCGGCAACTCATCCTTTCCCGCAGGTTAATATTTTGGATCATAAGCCCCTAAAGAAAGTGCCGCTGCAGCGATAAATGTTTTAAACCCTACGATCTGATCAGATGGCGACCATCTCACTGTTCGAGGCGCAATCCTTTCGACTGTGGGAATATACGATGCCCGTAAGGCATAAGCTGTGTTTACGTAATCTATTTCCATTTGAATTGGGGTTTCGAACTTTAATGGGCCGAAACGCTCAATTTCTCGGACGGCTTTTTCGGCAGCATCCCGTATTCTTTTGCGAGCTACGGATGGGTGGGGACAACGGGCTGAATACCGGTCAAGACCTACTTTCACTACAGCACATTCGACATCACCTAGAAGATCCTTGGCTTCATCAGCCATAGCTTGATCTCCGGTAACCAGGGTAATGGGGACATTATAGTAATCAGCAACTAAGGCATTCAGTCCCAGCTCTCCAACCGGTTTGCCATTGATGCGTAATTCCATAACACATTTTGGCGACCAGGTATGATCTAAAACAGCATTAGCAGTCCCCGCTCTAGCATGAAGACCAATCATAAAGATACAATCGAAAGATGAATCAACACCATCCATTGTATATAATGGCTTTGGTTTCCCTATCAGCACTTCTGCCATCGGGTCAAGTTCGTCAAGGAGCAGATCCCTGCCTGAATGGTTTTCGTTTACCCAAATTTCATTAGCTCCGGCAGCTTTAGCCCCTTCGATGGCAGCATTGACATCTAATGTTGTGAGCCTTTTTATATACTCTGAGGCTCCTTCAGTAGGGCATTGGTAACTTCCTACGACACCAGAAATCCCTTCCAGATCTACGGACATGTACGCTCTCATTTCTTTTCCTATCTCCTTTATTTCAATAGTTTACAATTCTGGGGGAATTGAAAACTGGCCAGATTATGTTGCTCCATTATTACATTTTTAGAGCGCCAGCAGTCATCCCCTTTATAAATTGCTCTGACAGAAATACATAGATAATAATAATCGGAAGGCTGGAAATCATCAAGCCCGTTGCCAGCATGCCAACATCCTGATATTGTTCACCAAGAAAGAATATTATCGCCAAAGGAAGCGTGCGAATTTCCTTCTTTGTGATCAAGACCGATGCATATAGGAATTCATTCCAAAATCGGATCAGATTTAAAACCAGCACGGTTGCGACCGCTGGCCTGGCAATCGGAAACATCACCCGCCAAAAAAGCGAAAAATCACTACACCCGTCTATGCGAGCTGCATCTTCTAGGTCCTGAGGAATCTGTGCGTAGAATGCTCGCAGCAAGTAAATCGCGAGGGGGATTTCTGTGGCTGTGTACACCAGAATTAAACCGATGTGGGTATTGTAAAGGTGATACTCTACCAGTATTTGAAATAACGCCAGGATCATAATTTGGGGAGGAAACATAATGGTCAAGAAAATCAACAAAAACAAAGGCTCCCGTAAAGGGAAATAGAACCGAGGCCGAGAGAATATATATGCAGCCATCGAGGCGATAATAGTAATCAAAAATAATGCGCCTGCGGTCACTATAAGGCTGTTCCGTATGTATAATGCGTATCCAAACTCCGTAAATGCCTTGACATACTGGGTCAATTGAATGGATGAGGGCAAGCCATATGGGTTTTGATAGATTTCAGGCGTTGTCCGCAAGGAAAGGATCAAAGTCCATAGAAGAGGTCCTGCGGAATACAATGAATATGCAAAGAGCGGTATCAACAGCACGCTACGGATAATACTCTCCTTAGTAAGTTTATTTGTGATTCGTGTGGCAAGCGATGAGTTTGTCATTGTCTATTACCTAAAATTCGATCAGTTCTTGTTGTCGGAAGAGACGCGTAAAGAGTAGTGCTAATACCAATATTACAACAAACCACAAAACGGCTATTGCAGAGGGATACCCTAAATCTAATGTCTGCCAGTGAAAGGCTCTCTTAATTACGTAAGTTGAAACTGTTTCTGTGGCCCACATTGGTCCACCTTTCGTCATCACCCACACCAGGTCAAATAGCTTCATCTTCCCTATAAAACACAAGATCAATAGGCTTGAAATCGTTCTCTGTAGAAGGGGGATAATAATATTCCATATTAATTGGAATGAATTAGCGCCATCAACGCGAGCAGCATCTAGCAAATCCTTGGGAATCGAGTGCAACGCCGAGAGAAGAATGACAAAATTAAACCCTGTAAACATCCACGTAGTAACCATAATCAAGGACGGTAGGGCTGTAAGTGTCGTCCCCAGCCAATTTTGAGCCAATGCACCCAAACCAATCTTTTGCAAGAGCATATTGATTACTCCCCAGTCATAGTTAAATACCCAACGAAAGATGATGCCAACAACAATATATGAAAGCAGGATTGGGCTGAACCAGGCTATTCGAAAGAAACGTTCAAAAGGTACGCCACTGTATAAGATCAATGCCAACCCAAGCGCTAACGGAATTTCCAGCAAAGGAGATGCAAATCCCCAAATTAAGCTGTGCGTTGTCGCTAATCGAAATGTTTTATCTTTGGTCAGCAACTCTTTGTAATTGCTTATTCCGATATACGTCTCTTCCATCCCCCGCGCCATATCAAGGGTGTGAAAGCTGTTGTACACTGTTCTCATAACTGGATAAAAAATTAATGCCAAATAGAATAATAATGCAGGCATCAGAAAGATGATAATAGTTCTCCATGGACGTCGTGTTTGTGGATGTTTAGGATCCATTTTTTAGTTTCTCGTCTTATTTAGTTTCTGAAGTGAGTATTTGCTGCTCACGTGAATATCAAGTTGGGTTCAATATGATGGGGCAGTTGTGAGGGGCTTGTTAGCGCCCCTCACAACCTGTCTGTCATCATTGATTGATGGATAGCCTGGCTTCTTCCATTAGATCGAGAGCTTCTTCAAGTGTAACTTGTCCTAATGGCAAACCTTGACACAGCACATTGTTCCATGCTTCTGTGAGACCTGGGTTCATCATCATTCCAGGGTAGGAATTCGAATATTGTTGCCCTTCATGTGTTTTGTCGTACTCCTCAAAGTACCACAGGAAAGGTCCTCCTACTTCGGAAGTTACAATCCCAGTTTGGACAGCAGTATTCTGTAACCACGCATTGCCTGTCTCTGTGGATGCGATAATTTGGAGTAACTCAAACGCAAGATCTTTCTGAGGGCTCATTTCAGCTACTGAGATTGAGCCTGAAACAAGGGATACTTTTAGATCGTTTCCTTGGCCATTTGGCATTGATGGGTAGCGTAACATGCCAAGTCTGAAGTCAGCTGGTTGACCTCCACTTTCTGGAGATATGAACGCTCGGCCTGGGTACCACGACCCAACCAAGAACATTGCTGCCTTCTTATCAGTATGGAAGTAGCCATGGGATTCGCCAAGGCTCATGGTGGAGAAGATTTTGGGATAAACTGGAATATCAATCAGTTTCTGTATGTATTCCATAGCCTCTACAACATCGGGATCCTTCCAGGATTTTTCCCCTTTCCACAACTGTACTACACCTTCCTCACCTAACTGTGAAGTCAAGACAAAGCTATACAGGTAAGACCCCAAGAGTGTGGAATCTCCAACTGCGTTTGCAAACGGATCATATCCAGCTTCACGGATTTTTACGCAAATATCATAGAATTCGTCAGCCGTAAACTGGTAATTGTCGGGCACCACGATTCCCAATTCATCGAAGATGTCTTTATTGTAGTAGATCTCGTCAGTGGCAGTCTCTAACGCAACTGCCCAGACGCCATCTTCCCCATCCGGTCCAGGTCTTGTCCAACCTGCCTTGGCATAATCTGTTATCTCACTCCAGTCTATGGCATCTTCGAGATTAGCCAACCAGCCTGCAGTAATGAACTCTAATACTCCACGGTCGAAGTAAAAGATATCCGGGAATCCCTCGCCAGCGGTGAAGGCATTTCGCATGGCAGGGAACATTTCTGACTTTTGCCACCAGCTAACCTCGACTGTTACGTTTGGATGTTCTTGCTCGAACTGATCTATGGCTGTTATCAAAACAGCTTTCTTATTAACTTCCTCAGCCCAGTGAGACCAAAAGACCAGCGTAACGGGTTCGGCAGCCTCAGGGGTAACTTCGACAATTTTCTCGACTTCGACGGTCTTGATGATGGTTTCTCCAGCGACTTCTACGACAACGGTTTCAATCACTGTTTCACCAGGAACTTCGACCACCTTTGGTTGGCAGGCAGTCAGCATTAGTGAAAGCCCAAAAACCAAAGCAATAACGAATTTCATTTGTTTCTTCATTTTTTCTCCTAATGTAATTACGGAACGACTTTTATGAACATTGAGTTTGCTAATAGATCATTATAGGCACGGTCTGTCCTGATGTTATATACTTTGAGCGCCACCGCCAGACCGGCTTGATACAGCACATCTGGTGAGATCTGGACATCATGCTCCTTTAAGCTTCTCAGCACCTCCTTTCAAACCTATCACTCGAATCTCTACTCCTCCCAAAATATGTTTAGATTTGGCTGCGATTTACTGTAATTATCTCTAATACTCGCTTCCAACTCTTGGTAAACCCGCTCTTGAAGAGCTGCACAGGCCCAAAATCTTCAAATTCTTCAACGCTAAGGCCGTCTTCAAGATAACCCTTCTTGAAATCCGGTAATTTTTTCCATTAATTCATCAATCACTTTCTGGGGGACAGGATTGAACAACCGATAAACCACAGGAGGATTCTGATCCAGTATTTTGT
>JBDRGC010000470.1:0-3557 GCA_043818215.1 Chloroflexota bacterium
CAACGCTTTGAGACAAAATTGTTCTCCCTCACAACCCCAACCGCCTCCGTTTAGCCTTCTTCGTATCAGCAACCATAGGCGTTGAAACAGCCTTGCTGATACTCTCCGGCGTGAGCAACTCGGAGAGCAGCCCTCGGCGACCGGGCGGCAAAAGAGCTTTCAGGGCCTCGACAGTGTTTTCCTGCCAGCCATCGGGCGAGGCATAATCTTCAGGATGAGCCGCGATGACCTCCCGAATGAAGGCATTTATCTTGCTATGATCGGTGCTGTCGATAGGTTGTACTTTCATCCCCGTAGGCGGCTGCCAGCGGCCACTCACGCGGGCGCGCAGCCAGGCGTGCAGCGTAGGCAGGTCCAAAGTCATATCACCGTAACGCACACTGGAACTCAAGGTTGCCCTCCCCCAACTGGAAAATACGCCCGTGTTGAAGCTATCAGGCCAAAACTCAACCGTTACCTTCAGATCTGTAAAGAAAGATCGAGTGTTGTACTTAAATAACGAGTGATTCAGTTTGAAGTAAATACCGGAAATACTTTTGAGTAATAATCGAGATCGACTATTTCTATGTCCTACCCCCAAGCATCCCTAATAACCGTTCCCAACCCTGACGCATATTAAGAGACTTCAACTTCCACGTCCCAACTATGCCATAAGGCAAGAAGAGCACTATCAAAACATAGATCGCTCCGTTGATAAAGCTGGCCGTTTCACCCAAATATCGACGTAGACCGTAATCGAGCAAACGATAAATAACAGCGCCAATCAGCGCTCCGCTCAGTGTACCAACACCACCAATCAAAATGACCAACAATGCCGCAACCGTGTAAGCCAATCCAGCTACATTTGGTGAGACGATCGGTTGATAGAGCACATGCAAGGTCCCGGCCAGAGCTGCCGTCAGAGATGATAGTGTCAACGCAGCCAATTTGAAGTAAAAGGTGTTGTAGCCCAACATAAGGGCGCGATCTTCATTCTCGCGGATGGCGACGCAAACGCGCCCCGTTGGAGAAGCGACGAAGCGTTTGTAAAGCAGATAGATCAAGAACATGATCGCCATCGCAATGAAATAGAAGCGCAATCGCTCGGTGGCAGGATTGATAAAGCCAGGTGTAACCACGCCTTGAAGACCAACGTCTGCACCGGTGTATGCACCCAGCTCGCTCGACATAACGATGATATGAAATACCGAAGCCATCCCCAACGTGACAAGCGCAAAAGTGATTCCTTTAACACGCGGCAACACCAGCCCGAACAGCAGCGCGTTGGCGATCGCTGCAAAAAAGACCCACACCAGCGTTAGGCCCAGGGGCATCTCGAAGCTCTTGAGCAGGATTCCAGTCAGATAAGCGCCGGTGGCAAAAAACATTGAATGACCAAACGAAAGCAGCCCAGTAATTCCGAAGATCAGATCATAGCTCAGGGCGTACAATGCAAGGATAAAAATCTCGATCGCCAGTCCCTGTATGAACTTGGACGTGCCGCTTTCATTCACCCAAACCTGCGCGGGGGATGCTCCTTCCAACAGCCCCACAATGAACGGCAGTAAAGACAAGGTCAACACAGATAGCAGCAAACCGCGGTTACGGCTAATAAATGAAGTCATAGAGCGGGAAGTTTTTTCAGCCATGCTTTACTCCTTCTTCCCAAGCAAACCATTAGGCAAGATCAGCAAAATAATGACCATCAACAACACAGTCGAGGCCGGCACCAGCGGCGGGGTAGGTTTAAAAATAATATCGGTAAAGGGGATGGGAATGCCGATCGCACCATACTTGATTATGAATTGCTGCAATAGCCCCACCAATAGCGAACCCAACGCCGCGCCAGGATAGCTGGTCAGCCCGCCGATTGCCAGTGCAATCAAAGCATTGAGTAGCAGACTTTCTCCCATCATATTGGACAGACCCATCGAGGGCGCAGCTAACCCGCCGCCCAATGCCGCCAATCCCACACCGAGAGCAAAAACCAGCGCAAAAACGCGTCGCACATTGATACCCAACGCTTCCACCATCTCACGGTCCTGCACGCCCGCGCGAATGATCATGCCCAGCCGGGAACGCTGCAGCAGCACCCAGATCACAATCAAGACCAGCACGCCCACGATTGGGATAAAGATTTCATTATAAACACGCACACGACCGTCGAAGAGCAAAATTGTTGAGCAGTGGTTTTGTGCCCAATCCGCCAGCGATGCCGCCGGGCAACCATCCCCTGTGCCATTGAACAACGATGGTTTAGGCATCACGAACTCCGGCCGCCCCCAGACGGCACGCACGATCTCAATACCGATGGCGCTCAGGCCAAGCGTGAGCATCAACTGGTAGATCGGACGGATATACAGTGGACGGATGAGCGTCGATTCCATCAATCCGCCCAGAAGCGCGCCAGAAAGCGACGCCACTAACAACGAAATCAAAAACAACCAAGTCGTATCCAAATCCATCAGGAATGCGGTCAAGGCATCGTTGGCGAACAAAGCCACCAGCCCCAACCCTAACGTGACGGCAAATCCGATAAAATTCTGCCAACGCAACTTTGGCGCAGATTGCCCGCCCCGCCCAAACAGAGACAGGCTGAACGCTGCCAGCGTGCTGGCGAGCAGAAGTCCCAACACTGCCACAATGGGTGAAAGCGATTCAAAAGCCACTTCCGGCGGCAGCATCAAAATTCCCTGATTGGCCATAAACGAGTAAGTGATCGGGCTTTGTCCGTAATTCCCCACGTCCCAGGTGCTGATGGGATAACGGGGTAAAATATAAGACAAGATAAATGCCGACAATAGCAGCCCAGCCCAAGGCAGAGCGCGGATCGCTTTCCATTTCACCTGCATCCGATTCGACAGGTGGTTCCACAACCCCGAGAGCGTGAATCCACTTACCAGCAGCAAAATCGGAGCCAGAATATCCACAAATGTATCCGGGCGGACGTAGACCGACCATGCTATATATGCCCCGATCATGAAGAGCGTACCGTGCGCTAAATTGAGTACATCCAGCAAACCAAAGATGAGCGAAAATCCAGATGCCACCAAAAAGGTTAGTGCTCCGACCGACAAACCGCGCAACAAGGTGATCACCCAGTCTTTCGTTTCCATACCACGCACGGCGGCCACGAAGAAAAGTGTCAGTCCCAGCAGGGTTAGCCCGAGCACGATGTTTTTGCGTAAATATGCTTTCATGGCTGCTCCTTATGCGGCTCCAAGATAACGATGAATGGTCTCACGGTCATTGACAAGGTCTTTCATCTTGCCATCCTTAACCGAGCGACCTTCTTCGATGATGACGTAATATTCAGCCAAATGGGTGGCGACAAGGAAATTTTGCTCTACCAGCACGACCGTGCTTTCAGACGACAGTTTACGGATGGCGTCGATCATGTTTTCGATGATGACGGGAGCCAAACCTTCGCTGGGTTCGTCAATCAGCAGCAGACGATTATCGGCGACCAGCGCACGGGCAACAGCCAACATTTGCTGCTGCCCCCCGGAGAGATTTGCACCTGAGAGCGTGATGAGCCGTTTCAAATCTGGAAAAAGGGAGAATATCATCTCTTCCTT
>JBDRGC010000471.1:0-19317 GCA_043818215.1 Chloroflexota bacterium
TTTTTCGGGGAAATTTATCAGGCAGAGACTCGGTTTTCTTAAAATCGTATTTGAATCCGTGAAAATCCGTCAAATCCGTGTAATCCGTGTTCCATTTGACTAACCGTCAATTCAAATGTACGGCAGAAAAAAATATTTTAATCCGCGTCAATCCGCTCGATCCGCGTCACACATGCACTTGCCGCAGGTGCAAGTGTCCGCGTTCTATTTCGTCAGCCCTCCTGAACGCTTACTTTCAGTTTATCTCAACTTCTGTGATCCATTGCAGGGTTTTCTCGTTTTTCACATTACCCCCAAGATGCACTTGTTTAGCCCCCAGGTACTTCACAAAATCATCCAAGCAGGCCATCAACGCTGACTTCATAGCCTCGTCGGGTTGAATCCCATCCTCCCACCACCAGTTCGTGATCGTTAACACACGTTTCTTTTTGTCGAAAGCGGGGTCGAAGCGGGCTGCAAACTTGTCGCCGTAAATTATCGGCAGCACATAGTATCCGTACTTGCGCGTGGCTTTTGGTTTGTACACTTCCCACACATAATCGAAATCGAAGACCCGGCGCAGTGAGCCGCGGTCCCACATAAAATTGTCCAACGGCCCCAGGATGGCGGCTCCCAATTGGGGATGCGTGTCATGCCTCACGGCTTCCAGCGTGGGCAGGTCTTCGGTGCGGATGAAAAAGATGCAGTTGGGAATATCCTCCACTGAAACGGCGATGACTTGCCCGTTCTCCACAAGCCGGCCCAGGGCTGCCCGTCGAGCCTGACTCTTTACACCGACGATGCCCAGCCAATGTTCGCTGGAGCCGGGATATGCCAGTCCCAGCCCTCCCACGCGGCGCAGTACGTGCCAGTTTTGATAGCCTTCCTCGTTCTCGTTGGGGTCAGGCGCGGAGAGCAGTTCCGCGGGGAGCAGCCGCTCGATGGGATCGAAAATGCGCCGGTTGCTGACGCGATGATGAATGCCGATATGCCCCGTGGCGTATAGGCTTTCCAACGCGGCCCGCGCCATTTTTGTTGGCCCCCAGTACCAATCTACTTTTGCGTTGTTTTTGAAATCTAGTGAGGAGACAGGCCCACGGTCGCGAACAGCCTGGAGTACTTCGTCCAGGGCTGCCGCGGGCGGGCGGCGTGAGTCGTCATGCCCGCGGGCGCGGTGGCGGGTAAAATACGGCCAGTCTTCGAGCGCGTAAATCGAAGCCATCTTGTCCCAGCCGTCCACTAATTGGCGGTTGGCGTAGAGCAACTCATCGAGCAGAGCAGGCCGGTAATCTTTCACCCGCGATTGCAGCACCAGATCCGGGTTGCGCCCCACCATGTTGATGGGGTCGAACTGGATGCTTCCGACGTGGCGGATAAATTCCAGAATCCCGGCTTTGCCTTCGAGTTGGCGCGGCGGCCACAGATGATGATGTGCCAGCATGAAGCGGCGGGCAGCGGTTTTACTGATGGTCAATGTAGGTGTGGGGAGAGTGGGATTGGACAATTGGATTCCTTGTGCATTTGCGAGATTCCCTGGCACCACCCATTCCCTGGATACCGCAGGGACGGTGCAGGGCTGGTGTAGAAATCTCAGCTACTTTGTTGGTCAAA
The DNA here is from genome assembly GCA_043818215.1 of Chloroflexota bacterium. Lineage (GTDB taxonomy): Bacteria > Chloroflexota > Anaerolineae > Anaerolineales > UBA11858 > JBDRGC01. The sequence goes on from JBDRGC010000471.1 coordinate 1,591, forward strand.
CCAGGAATTGTTGATTTTACCCCAAAATTACGCGAAAACGCACCGCAATTTTACGGTGCGCTTTTTTGAAGCACCCCCACCGCGACTCGAACGCGGGTCTTCGGCTCCGGAGGCCGACGCTCTATCCACTGAGCTATGGGGGCGTGACGGGCTAAATTTTACCACATCTGCCCTAAACCCAGGAGGAACGAATTTCGGTATCATCTCCAAAAAGTAGGGAAGTGTTCCCGTACTTCGATTGCACTCACCACAAGATTCGGCCGCGGAGTGTAGCTTTCGCACTTCGTTCCAATGCTCAGGGCAGGAAGATTGTTACCATAGTCCCAACGCAAATACGAGCGGACAGCGCAGTAGGCCGAATAGCGCGAATGGGTTAATTCCAATTCGCAGCATCCTGTCCTATTTGCTGTCATTTTTTGCTCGGCAGAATATGACAACGAATTATAAAGGATAGCGCGAATAGGTGGTTTTCAATTCGCGGTATCCGTTTTTATTCGCTGTCATTTTTTGGGCGCGAATGGGTTGGGTTCAATTCGCGACATCCTGCCCTATTCGCTGTCATTTTTTTTGGGCGCGAATGGGTGGTTTTCAATTCGCGGCATCCGCTTTTATTCGCTGTAATTTTTTTGGGCGCGAATAGGATGATTCCAATTCGCGGCATCCTGCCCTATTCGCTGTCATTTTTGTTTGCTGGGCAGAATATGACAACGAATTTCAAAGGATAGCGCGAATTGGTTGAGTTCAATTCGCGGTATCCGATTTTATTCGCTGTCATTTTTTTGGGCGCGAATAGGTTGAGTTCAATTCGCGGCATCCGATTTTATTCGCTGTCATTTTTGTTTGGCCATATCTCAAAAAATCGCGCGCCCTGTGGGGGTTCCCCTCGCGCAGCTCCCCTGGCCCCATTTATGGCGATGGGTCTGGCACGAGACGGATTTCGAAGTGAGCGTCTAGTGCTCCAGCAACGCGCTTGAGAAAAGACAGGCTGGGGGGAGTTTCTCCGCTCTCGAGCCGTGCTATGGAGGGTTGTTTCGTGCCGACCAACTCGGCCAGTTGGGCCTGGGTTAGGCCGCGCCCGATGCGTAGGCGGGTGATTTGGTACCCTGGCTCTAGCTCATGGAGAGTCTCTACGAATTCTGCATCTTGCATTTGTTCAGTCTGCCAATCTTTGAAAGTGGTAGTAGATATGGGGGTCATCAGTCATTTCTCGAAATGGATTTGCCAGCGGGTTTCGTTGTTCTTGGACATAGTCGCTCAATACTAAAGTTGGTATGTAGCACACATTATAACAAAACGGTTATAAAACGAATAGGGGTCACAGGAAAAATGTCACTGTAAAAATTTCTAGCCAGTGTCCCCAGGTTGGGAGAACTAATCCGCTTTCAGATGGCTTTACGGGTCAATCCACCAGAATCAAAAAAGCGAGGCCGGTATGACCTCGCTTTTCGAGTATTACCCTCCGTCGATGCACACGAGCCGATGTCGCTCAAGCGCGGGTGTGAAAAGATCGTGCTGCCCGAAAGGATTGGCGGCAGTCTCACCACACAATGGCCTGGGCTTCACCCGCGCCACGTCTGCGTGAAAGATATCTTTGCTAACCAACTAACCACAAAGTGCGTATGGCTGCCGCTGACCAGCCGCGCAAGTGGTGTTGGGCGGAAGTCCTTGTTGGGCGGCGTTTGCGGCTTACTACCGCACCACCAGGGGTAGATATAGTCTGAATCCACCCCCTCCTTCATTTAGTTGATAACTAGGTGCCAAACAAAAACTACCCGAATAAGCCCAAACACTCGGGCTGATGACAGACGTGGCCGTGATGTGGAGTGTCTCCCGCATTGTGTCGGTGACGGCAATGTTGGGCGCGTGGACGGCTATAATTCCCAACAAGCCGGGAGTCCATTGGTTTGGAGGCGGGCCAACGGTGATTGTGAACGGGACGTTCGGCACCGGGACAGGGACAGAGTCAGATTCTGTCGACTGATAATAGTAGGTATAGTCCCAGCCTTGAGAAGAGGAGGTAGTAATTGTGAAGGTGTGTGTTACCGTATCCCAGTTCTCCAGGCAGTAGGTGTGGGTAAAGGGCACAGTAGGCGTGATGTATTGCACCGCGGTCGGGTTCAATGGGGTATCTTCATAGGCGCAATGCACCCCAAAAGACGCTTGGGGATCAGGGATCGTGAGGTTCCCGTAACGCAGAGCGTAGGAATAAGGGCCAGCGAACAGGTAGCCATTGTAGCCTAGCACTTCCACCGGGCAGCCAGCGCAGTCGAGAGCACTCGCCTCGCTGCCAAAATCGATCCGGAAGCGCAGTCCCAGAGACGGCGGCCACGAGTCTGCATCCAGACGGAAGGGCTGGTCGGGGAAGGGAAATTGCTCACCCTGCGGCAGCCACCATACTTCCCAGTGCGATTGGTTGTTGGCGATAGGGTATTGGACATTTACAATCTGCTCCAGGTCAACTCGCCGGGTGACGCTGACGGCGACCGTGGTCAGCGTGGTCGTGGATGGCGGTGAGTAATAGCTGAACGTCATGGCATCAGGCTCCCCAGGCGGGATGCCGGGGAGCAGACTGCTGAGGGTGTAGGTAGGCGGTGCATGTGGAACGCGGATGGCCAGGTAGCCTTTTTCCGCCAGCTCGTCCAAATAGGGGATGGTCTGGCCGTCGCCAGTCTGTAGCGTTATTCCGCTCGCCGTAGTCGTAGGCGTGAAAACGTCCGTCTCGCCGAATTCCAACCACACGTCGACGGATTGCCCATGCGCCTCCATCTGGAGCGCATCAGACGGTAACAAATCAGCGTGATAAAAATAGGGGAAGCTGCATCCTAGGGGAAGGCACGCCAGCGTCGATAGTACGAGTAATATCAGACCAGCACGAATGTACAATTTCGGCCAAGTCAGGTTGGATCTCGGTGGTGGTAATGGCTCACACCCCACCATCGCTGCAGCATTTGCAAATTGAGTATCTTCTATTGATTTCATTTTATTCTTACTTTCTGTTTTGGTAGAGATTCCAGCATGATTGGGCAGGAGCATTGCAATCATATCGAGCGCCTGGGGAAAATTATACTGTAGAGAACACAGCACTGCGCAACAAATTACAAAGAATAGCGCGAATGGGTGGTGTTCAATTCGCGGCATCCTGCTCTATTCGCTGTCATTTTTTGCGGGCAAATGTGTTCGTTCAAATTATTATATCACGATGATGGCGGAATGTGTCAATGGTTTGAGACAACTTTGCTGATAATTTAAGCTCTAATTTCAAGGTCCGTGTGGGCCTCTTGGAGATCAACATCCTGTCAAGCCGGGCAGGATGAGTTTATCGCTTTTGGCCTCCAGATGGGCAGAAAAAGGGGCAGAGAGTTGCAGATCTCTGCCCATCTGTCGGCACTCGTGTCGGCGCTCGAGTTGCTCTCCAGCATTGCTCTATCCTCCGCACGAGTGGCAAGATTGTATCATACGGAGTTCGACAGTTGGGTAGAATTTTCAGGTTCAAAACAAGTTGGTCAGATTTAGATTACGTCTCAGTTGTTTTCTGTGGTGGGTTGATCCAAACAGCTTCAGGTAATTTCGGAGCTTTGGGAACTCCATTGACAAATCGTTCTGGATGTTTCTCATAAGCCGTTTGTAAAACATTCTGACGTTTTTGTATGATGATAAGCGCTCTCCCGAAATGAACATCCGAAGGTGTCATCAAGCCCAATGAACTGTGATGATGCCCATTGTTATACCAATCAAAGAATGGGCGCGCCCAAGCCCGAGCGTCGGGTTGGCTGCCAAAGCGATCTGGATAACCTGGACGATATTTCATTGTTTTGAACTGGGCCTCAGAGTACGGATTGTCGTTGGATGTGTACGGTCTGGAGTGGCTCTTACTCACGCCTAAATCAGCCAGCAACAAGGCCAATGATTTGGCAATCATCGGGCCGCCTCGATCCGCATGGATTGTGAGTTGCTCCGGGTCAACAGCTTGTTTCTCACAGGTTTGAGAAATCAACTCTTCGGCCAGCTTGGCTGTCTCTCGTCCAGCGATCATCCAGCCGACCACATAGCGACTGAAAATGTCCAGAATGACGTACAAATAGTAGTAGGTCCATTTTACTGGCCCTAACAGCTTGGTAATGTCCCAACTCCACACCTGATTCGGGGCGGTAGCCAGCAATTCCGGCTTTTTGTACTGGGGATGCCGTAATTGATCCCGACGTTCTCGCACTTCATCGTTCTCTTCTAGAATGCGATACATCGTTCGCCAGTGACAAAGGTAAGTGTCTTCGTCCAGTAAAGTGGCATATACCTCCCGAGGCGATTGATCTTGAAAACGTTCATTGTTGAGCGTTTCTCGAACTTTTACTTTCTCTTCTGGTTTGAGCGCTCGCTGTGGCGTAGTAGGAAGAGCAGGCTGTGCTGGTTTCTGCGATCGGTAGAATGAACTCCTGGGTACGCTCAACGCTCCGCAGGCCGCTGAAACATTTAGCCTTTCTGATAACTGTTCCGCTTCTTGGATCAATTCTCTTCTCTGGTCTTCGTCTCTGGCAGACCAAGTATCTGAGAGACTTTTTTTTGAACGTCTATGATCAACTCTGCTTGCTCCAGCCGCCGACGCAAACGCTTGTTCTCCTGCCTCAATCTGACGATTTCACTTGCTTGAGAATCTTTATTAGGGCCTCGTTTCTTGGACTTCAATCCATCCATTTCGTTACGCTCTCTCTGGCAACGCCAGGTCGTAATGTGAGATGAATACAGTCCTTCTCGGCGCAGCAATGCCCCTTTTTCGCCCGGTTCGTTGCAAGCTTCATATTCGTTTAGAATCCGTCGTTTGTATTTCGCTGAGAACCGTCTGCGTTTGGCCTTCGGTATATCATGCCCTATGGGTACAACCTCTGGATCGGGATCTTGTTCAACCGCTTTGTTTTTCTGGTCGTGAGACATCGGTTTTCTCCTTCGCCCTGCACTCTAAATTATTGGTTGCAGTTGTCTCACTATTATAGGCACAGAGGGTGGGGTGGATTTCGTGACGTAATTGGTTTCCAGAGAGTTTCCAGAATCAAAAATGCGAGATCGGTAAAACCTCACTTTTCGAGTGTTACCCTCCGTCGATGCACACCAGCCGATGCTGCTCAGGCACGGGTGTGAAAAGTTCGTGCTACCCGAAAGGATTGGCGGCACGATCTTTATACAGGTGGACTGCCTGGGAATGCCGTCACGGTGTTACGTACCTGTGTCAGGGTGGTTGAACTGCTGCCCAGTTATCAGACTATCCGCCCATTCCGGTATCCGTGCTCTGCTCGTCACGCTTCACGCCCGTTTGACGCTCCCTCGCGCCCATGCTACAATGATTTTGCGCTGGATGAGCGCATTGTTGAGTTCGGAGCGATATTGATGAGCCGGTAGAGAAATTGTGGATATATTACAAGAGTCCACTGAAAAAAGGTTATTTCACCGCAGAGCACGCGGAGATCGCTGAGATTATTGAAAATCAGTTTAATATTTCGGAACTTTGCTCAGATTCTGGCATGAATTCCTAAACTTGGTTTTAGGTTTTTCTCTGCGTTCTTCGCGAAGCATACCCGAAGGGGTACTGCGTTCTCCGCGGTAAGAGAGTTTTTTCAGTGCAGCAACTCCATAACTTTTCATACTTCAAAATTATTCATTCGGCAAGAAACACGATAGCAATCCAGGGTGTTTCTAGGTAGTCATTACAAATCCATGAACAGGTTAGGCGGGGCGAATGCGAACTCAGTTATCATGCTGAGAAGGAAAGATACGCGGTAACTACTCAGTCAGCCCCCCTGACCCCCCAACTTTGGGGGGAACCCACTACTAAGCCCAATTTTGGAGGGAACCCGTGTTGCTCCCCCCAGGATTGGGGGGCAGGGGGGGCGCTTCGGGCGTTGTTTAGTTAGATTCATCCTCTGCCTGAGTAGTCACGATACGCGGAAGATATTCGGATCCCCGATTTGGAAACGATCATCTTCAATGGAGAAATACTCGAAGGGGTGCAATCCCAAAATGTGACGGTGGTTGGAGTAACGGAACGCAATCCAAGATTACCGGGAGAATTGTAAATGGTGAATGGTGAATGGTAAATTGTAAATGCTTTTGGACCGATTTTGGTCCCATTGTGGCCTAACGTCCGACCGTCAGCGCTTTGAATTCCTAAAATAAGTTTCCAACGCGCCATTTCATTTACCATTCACCATTTACAATTTACCATTTACAATTGCATGGCTTGTTTAGCTAAATGTCACAAAATGGGAATGCACCCTCCACATTGTGTGTGGTTATACTGAGCGCCCTTTAAAACAGTGAAAACTGGTACACGGATTTAACGGATTGTACGGATTGTACGGATAAAAAAACAAGAAAAATCAGTTTTATACATGACATCCGGGTGCAGAAATTTCACTCTTTCCTTAGACGGACAGCATATTACACGGTGGAAACTAATATTTTGATCACTGGTTTCAGGCCGCAATTTGACTTGTGAAGCCAAAAATAATGTATACTTCTAACAATAGCGCAACCTCCAGCCGCGACCCAAAATATAACCGCAGAGTTCGCAAAGATCGCGAAGAAAGAACATTAGAAAACAGGAGAAAATCATGTCTATCGATAAAATTCGCACCCAAGTTACGGCCAGCATCTGGCAGGCAATTGCCCAAAGCAGTATCAATCTAACGGCCATTTCTAAAGATGATCAAGAGAAATTGGTCCGCAAAATTGCAGACTCCATGTTAGCAACCTTTGATGAGGTTCTAGGCGAACAATATAAATCGGCTGTTCCCCAGAAAAGTGCCCCTGACGATGATCCTGACACTGAAGACGAGAAAATCATCTGGGAGGGGCGACCATTTCTTTCTTTGGTGGAATCCTACATAATCACATCAGAACGGATCAAAACTATCACTGGTCTGGTTTCCCGGCAGGTCGAAAACTACGAACTGATTCGCATCCAGGATATCGACTTTAAGCAGAATGTGAGGGAACGCGTCCTGGGCCTGGGGGATATCGCCATCCAGGGACACGACGTCTCAGACCCGGCAATAGTCTTGCGCAATGTTGCCAATCCTGAAGAAGTTTACGAACTGCTCAGAAAAGCCTGGTTAGAGGCCCGCAAGCGTTACGGGCTTCAGTTCAGAGAATATATGTAAACCACACTTTTTAAACCTGGCAGGTTTTTGTATTTGGACTTTGGACAAAATTGGAGCATATCAGATACCGATATTGTGGGTTACAAAAACAGCATTTTGTACACGGATTAGACGGATACGCACGGATTTTTGTAAAAAACGGCTTGAATCCGTGTACTCCGTGTAAATCCGTGTCCCAGTTTTGCTGTAAATCGGCAGCCATGTTTTTTATCCAAAGTCCAATTGTATCCTCTTCAAAAGTAAGGGGAGATGTAGCCGAGATTTCCACACCTACCCTGCACCGTCCCTGCGTGTTCAAGGAGCGGGCGGCGTCGTGGAATCTCGTCGCTACGGGACGGTGGTCTCAAACAACATCGAAGAGACGCGGGCTACATTGGGCATAACTCATGCCTGTTTGACGCTCCCTCGCGCCCATGCTACAATGATTTTGCGCTGGATGAGCGCATTGTTGAGTTCGGAGCGCTATTGATGAGCCGGTAGAGAAATTGTGGATATATTAAAAATTCAGAAAAAGGTTAGACGGGACGAATACGAACTTAGTTATCATGCTGAGAAGGAAAGATACGCGGAAGATATTCTGATCCACGATTTGGAAACGACCATCTTCAATGGAGAAATACTCGAAGACTATCCCGATGACCCAAGAGGCCCAAGCTGTCTTGTTTCGGGTTATTCGCGAAACCAGGCAATCCACATTGTGTGCGGTTATACCCACATGGAATGGATTCGGGTTATAACAGTGTATCTGCCAAAACCGCCGAAGTGGATTGATGAGAGAACGAGAGCCTTTACGAGGTGAAATAATGCATAAATATGGAGATTGTTCCTTTTGTGGAGGAGAGGTACAGGAAAGTAAAGTCGAACTGGATTACCGCTATCAAGAAGAGCTATATATTTTTCGAAATGTGCCTGCTGGAGTTTGCCAACAGTGTGGAGAGAAATATCTGACAGCTAAGATCGCCAAAGAGATCGAGCGGAAGATTGAGACAACAAAGAAATGGCAAATGACAACTGCTGTTCCTGTAGGCATTTTTCCTGAGACAATGGCAGTGTAAGAGAAGGAACGAGCTATGATGTGTTCAATTCGAGGTTGCTCTGGCGAAGACCCAGAAAATTTCATCTCACAAGTTTTTATTCGAGATGGAAAGTCTGTAGTTGTCGAGAACATTCCGGCCCGAGTGTGCAATGTCTGTGGCGATACTATTTTAGGTTGGGAAACTGTAGAACAGCTATTCGGGATTCTGGAAACACCGCAAGAACCGCGTCACTTTCTCCCAGCGTATTCTTTTGAAGTTGTAGCAGCTTGAGACAGGGAGTGGATACATCCCCTGAAACCAGCGTTGAAAACAATGTCCGAGAGCGATCCAAACCTCGCCGCCCTCGGCGTATATCGATTTCCCCGCTCACGCTGGCGTTGATTCTGATCGTCAACCTGCTGGTGCTGGTGGTACTTGGCTGGCCCTATCTGCAAGCCCGGTACGATCTCCCCGTGACCGTGCCGTGGAGTCTGGCCCTCGAAGCTGCCCCACCAGACGAAACTCACACTCCCGGCCCACCCACCCAAACGCCGACACCTTCCGGTACTCCCACCCCATCCAATACCCCAACGCCCACAAACACGCCCACCGCCTCGGCCACTCTGCCCGCAGTCACTCTGGAGCCGGGCGCCTGGGAGCAGGGACTGATCATCCTTGCCATGCAGGAAGGGTTGGACACGCACCTTTTCGCCTACCAGCCTCTGATCGAAGACGCCGGCGCCGTGCTGCCGCTCACCCGCCTGACCAGCGGTTCTTGGGACGATATTACCCCGGCGCTCAACCCAAATGGCGGATACCTGGCCTTTGCATCTGATCGCGGTGGTCAATGGGATATTTATACCCTGAACCTGGCAAGCGGGGAAACCACCCGGCTGACTCACACCCCTGATTACGATGCCGCACCCACCTGGTCTTCCGATGGACTGTGGCTGGCTTATGAAACCTATATCGACGATAGTCTGGAGATTGTCATCCGCCCGCTCGACGGGGAGCAAGACCCAATCCAACTCACCAGCCATTTGGCCGCCGACTACGCCCCAGCGTGGTCGCCATTGGGACGCCAGATTGCCTTCGTTTCCACCCGCGGCGGCCGCAGCCAGGTCTGGCTGGCCCATCTGGATGAAAGCGGAGAAAACCGTTTCGTGGCCCTCAGCCAGCATTTCGAAGCCGCGGCCGCGCACCCCGTCTGGTCGCCAGACGGACGTTATCTGGCCTGGGCCGCGGTCACCGAAGATGGCTGGCACAATATCTACATTTGGGACAGCACCCAACCTGCATCGCCGCCGCGCGAGCATGGCAGCGGGGATTGGCCTGTGTGGAGTCCCGATGGACAGGCTATGCTCACCATCTTGCTGACTCCCCATCAAACCTACCTGACCGCCTATCCTGTGGGACGGCCGGGGGTGGTGATATTGCCGCCCGTGGCCCTCCCCGGCTCGGTTGCGGGCCTGGTTTGGGCCGCTGCGACCTTGTCGGGAGCAGTGGCTGAAATGGGCGCACCGACTTCGACTCCGCTGTGGCAGCCCGGTTTGGACACCGCCCCCCTCGGCCCCGGTGGACGTTGGAATATGGTCACCCTCGAAGATGTGGATGCTCACTACCCCCAATTGCACGATTTGGCGGATGAGTCCTTCCAAGCCTTACGGGAGCGGCTGGCTGCCGATGTGGGTTGGGACTTGCTCGCCAGCCTGGAGAATGCCTATATCCCGCTCACATCCGCCCTGGCCCCGGGGTTGAGGGATGATTGGCTGTACACCGGGAGGGCGTTTACCGTCAACACGCTGCCCATCAATGCTGGCTGGATGGCCGTACTGCGCGAAGATTTCGGTCAGCAGACTTATTGGCGGATGTACCTGCGGGCACGTTTTCAGGATGGCTCTCTAGGCCTGCCGCTCCACGCCTTGCCCTGGGATTTCGATGCCCGTTACAGCGGAGACCCGCGCCCCTACGATCAGGGCGGCGAAGTGGCTTTGGCGGTTCCCAGTGGCTATTGGGTGGATATGACTCAACTGGCCGCGACTTATAGCTGGGAGCGATTGCCGGCCCTGTCGACCTGGCGGGCGGCCTACCCGGCGGCGCGCTTCAACGAGTTTGCCAAAACCGACGGCCTCAGTTGGGAAGCCGCCATGCTGGAAATTTACCCTCCCGAAGCTTTGCTCACTCAAACGCCAATTCCCACTCGCACCCTGACTCCTACTGCAACTCCGTGGTGGTATCGTTCTCCAACACCAACCGCAACCAACACGCCCCTCCCCAGCATAACTCCGCTCCCCACCACGACGATCACACCGCTGCCATGAAAGCTTGGGCGAAGGTGCGACGCATTTATTCATGGTGCAAGAATGCAATTTTGTCAACTGGGTTATCGCTCAGGTTTTGCACGAACGAAAAAATGTCATTCCCCAAAGGGGACGGTATGCTAGTATCTCCACCCCGTAAGGAACGGCGGTGCTCGAACCGGAAGAAACAAAAGAGTATGTCATTGCGAAGCAGCTTTACCGCTGAAGCAATCTCATCCTTGGCGAGAGGGAGATCGCTTCGCCGGAAAGCGTCGTCTCGCGATGACACGCTGGTAAGTTTCTTAGTAGGAACGAATCAATCTCCTCCTGCGAAGTGTGAGATTGCTTCGTTCCTCGCAATGACACGACTGGTGCATGTTTCTGGTTGGCGGTTTTCGTTTCCTGTAAAAGCTAAGTTATCATATTTCGCTTTGACGCCCATCCCAAGTGCGTCACACCTGCGCCGGATACAGATTGTCCTTGCGGTGATTGCCGCGTTTTTGTTAGTGTCCGCTTGCCAGACCGTTTCCCCTACGGCAACACCTTCCGCTGTGGGGGAGGCGGAAGGAGTCGGGGAGGCACCCATGCCTCAAGAAACAGAATCACCTGCCCCCCCCGCGGGGGTTTCTCCCACGGCGGTGCTGGTCGCCGCTGCAACGCCATCCCCCGCAATGGAGCAAATTCCCCCCACGGCAGCTCCCGATCCGCTGCGGTTCGCGTTCCCTGAGGCGGCTCCGGCCCCTGTCTCGGCCTGGCGTCCCCCGTTGTACCCTATCCCCTGGGCGCTTACGCCTTACGATCATTTCTATTTCACCCGCCCCATCGCTGCCGACGAGGTCAATTGGCCGCTGGCGAATTATCGTTATGGGGGCGTGTTCTTCGAGGGTGTAGTCCACACCGGGATTGACATTTCTGCCCCGCCTGGCACGCCTGTATTGGCCGCTGGCGATGGCAAGGTAGTGTGGGCCGGGTATGGTTTGTACCGGGGGGTGTCTGGCGATCTATCGGATCCGTACGGGCAGGCCGTGGTCGTTCAGCACGATTTTGGTTATCAGGGGCAGCAGCTTTTCACTGTATACGGGCATTTGCAGCGCGTAGATGTGTTTCGTGGGCAGCGTGTTGTGACCAGGGCGTCGCTGGGACTGGTAGGTGAAACCGGCAAAGTGACCGGGCCGCATTTGCATTTCGAGGTGCGGGTGGGCGAGAGCGATTTTTTCACCACTCTGAATCCGGAGTTGTGGCTGGTACCTCCGCAGGGATGGGGGGTGCTGGCAGCCCGCATCATGGATACCGCCGGGCAATTATACGCGAACGAGCTAATCTACATCACTTCTCGGGAGACCGGGCAGGTTTGGCAGGTGTGGCCGTATTCCGGCGCGCCGGCCAACAGCGATCCGTATTATCAGGAGAATATGGTGATAAGCGATTTGCCTGCCGGGATATATGCGGTGGGCACTTCGTATGCGGGCCGGTGGTACACTTTGGAGCTTGAGATTTTCCCCGGGCGGGTGACATATTTCACCTTTCAGGGGCGGGATGGATTCAGATTCGAGCTGCCCCCTGACCCCGGAGAGGGATTTGCTCCCTTTGAAGCGGAGCCTGCTTCACCTTGACATATAGAATGTAATTGCTCAAAATGTTAGTGGTGCATTATCATGCCCTGTGGGTATGCACCCCAAAGGATGCGTACTCACAAACAAAACCGAATTGTAAATGGTAAATGGTGAATTATAAATGGTAAATTATTGTGGCGTTGTCGGCACCTCATTTACAATTTACCATTCACCATTTACCATTTCATTCCCTTACCCCGGCAATTCCCAGGGAACTGAAAAAACAAGATAGCTTTGCGTCTCTGCAACTTCGCGGCTCATCGTGCCCTTTGGGTATTGCGTTTATGGTTTGCTTGCGGCGGAAGACTACGTTATGAAATTTCTAATCAAGTTCGTCTACCAGGCTTCCCGAATGGTCTGGCTGTTGTTCAAGCCCCTGACTGTTGGTGTGCGACTGCTGTTGGTGCGTGATAATCAAGTCTTACTGGTCGAACACGTTTACGAAGATTCGTGGTACCTCCCCGGCGGCATGGTCGAAAGAGGGGAAACTCTGGAGCAGGCCGTTCGCCGGGAAGCCTCCGAAGAAGTTGGCGCGGCCTTGCACGACTTGCAACTGTTTGGCGTTTACACCAACTTCAAGCAGGGCAAAAGTGACCACGTGGTGACGTTCCTCTCCCATGATTTTGATTTGAACGGCCAATCGGATTGTGAAATCGAAGGCTACGCGTTCTTCCCGCTCGATGACTTGCCCGCAGGGATGTCTTCGGGAAGCGAAAATCGAATCCGGGATTACTTGGAAGGTAAGTCTGCGATGTATGGGATTTGGTGATGATAAAGGTGCGACGCACTTCGAGCGGCGAGTTGAGATAATGGTAAAATAGAAGAACTATTGAACCAGTCCACGCAGGTGGGCTTTGCGCATTTTGTTGCTGCGACTTACAGTCGCCCGACGACAAGGAGTGAAACATGGCTCGAAAATCAAAAGAAAGCGTCGATGAGGCCCGAGAAATAGCTTTGGATAAAGCCCTAGGCGACATCACCAAACGTTACGGAGAAGGAGCCATTATGCGGCTGGGTGAGGCTAAGCATCTGGCAGTGGAAGTCATCCCTACCGGTTCGCTGTCGCTGGATATCGCCCTCGGTGTGGGCGGCATCCCGCGGGGGCGTGTCACCGAAATCTACGGCCCTGAAGCTTCGGGCAAGACCACCATCGCCCAGCATATCGTCGCCGAGGCGCAGAAGCTAGGCGGCACGGCAGCCTTCATCGACATGGAGCACGCCCTCGACCCGGTCTACGCGGCGGCCTGTGGCGTGGATGTGGACAACCTGCTGATCTCGCAACCCGATACCGGCGAGCAAGCCCTGGAAATTAGCGAAGCCCTGGTACGTTCCGGAGCCGTGGACGTGGTAGTGATCGACTCGGTGGCCGCCCTGGTTCCCCGTGCTGAGATAGAAGGTGACATGGGCGACGCTCACATGGGCCTGATGGCCCGTCTGATGTCGCAGGCCTTGCGCAAGCTGTCGGGTGCCATCAAGCAAACCAATACTGCGGTGATCTTCACCAATCAATTGCGGCAAAAGATCGGGGTGGTGTTCGGCAACCCGGAGACGACCACGGGGGGCAACGCTCTCAAATTCTACGCTTCGGTGCGTCTGGACGTGAGACGCATCCAATCGATCAAGGTTGGGTCTGATATCGTCGGCAACCGCACACGGGTGCGGGTGGTGAAGAACAAAGTTGCGGCGCCGTTTCGCACCGCAGAATTCGACATCATGTATAGTGAAGGCATCTCCAAGGTAGGCGACCTGCTGGATTTGGCGACAGAGCTGGAAATCATCGCCAAGCGAGGTTCGTTCTACTCTTATGGAGACTTGAGATTAGGACAAGGGCGCGAAAACGCCAAAGAGTTTTTACGCCAAAACCCTGATATGGCCGAGGAAGTCGAAGCAATCATCCGCGATGAATTGCTGCCTCCCCCGGTCATGCCGTTAGAATATTAACACAAGTTCCGGCGATTAAAATCGCTGCAACAAAAGCACAAAGCCTGCCTGCGCAGGCTGGCTATTGTTGCATTAACATTTTCATCATTTAGCAATAGACATTCTATTGTTGAGCAGCTATTCGAAGACGAGTGGCGCAGCATCCCAATTTTTCGATGTGTGCGCCATTGTTATCAAATCTTTGGATGAGCACTCAGCAAGAACTTCCTGCTGCGCGAACATTTATTGGCTTGATCATCAGCGCGGCCACGGCTTTGAAATTTAGATCTCAGTAGCTACTGATTGGTATGGACACTCTGCTCGGAGTCGAGAGAGACATCAAATTTTTGTGTGATTTTTCTGGCGGCAAACAAAGACCACCGGGCATTAGATGTGTGATCTGGTGAAATGATCGTTTAATTTAATTCGCCTGACATCTGACATACACAACTGAGATCGAGTATTCGCGAAGCGTACAGCCGTGGCCTGTTAATACAGGGTCACGGCTTTTTGTTTATTGGTTTGTTGGTATATTGGTATGTTGGTATGTTTGTATGTTGGTTGGTTGGTTGGTTGGTTGGTTGGTTGGTTGGTTGGTTGGTAGTGAGGCACGCGAGGGCATGGTTCATTTTGAATAAAATCATCTTTACAGTTCTGTTGATACTATTTATATTTACACTACTAGCGAAGCCGCCGATTGAGTAATTTTAGCAAGCTCTACCTGATAAAATGTATCGAAATCAAGGCGTAGCGGCATTTATGAGACCCGTTCTTGGTTTACCCTAAAGGGCACGATGTCGATACGACGAAAATGCCGCCTACTCAACCGGCGAACTACGCTGAAACTGTAATGGAAATATTGGCTTATTTGAACCATGCCCACGTGAGTATGTCGTATCCGGCACATAAGGACACTCTCGGGTCCCACTACTAACTTATCTGGCACAATGCGGTTTAACAAGTAAGTGATAGGTATCAGCACGCCCGCCGTAAAATTTGAAATAATGGATCGCAAAATCACTGCCCTGAAAGCGCAAAAGCGCAATCCCCAACGCGTGAACGTGTTTTTAGATGGAGAGTTCGCTTTCGGGTTGTCCCGCATTGAGGCGGCCTGGCTCCAAATAGGACAAGAATTAAGCGCAGAAAAAATACGTGAATTACAGGCCGCAGACCATAAAGAAACGGCCTATCAAAAAGCTCTGAACTTTCTCAGCTACCGGCCTCGCTCTGAAAACGAAGTGCGGCAAAACCTGAGAAAACATAATATCTCGGATGAGGCAATCCCGGATGTGCTGGACCGCCTGCGGCGGAATGGATTGGTGGACGATACCCAATTTGCCCAGACCTGGGTCGAAAACCGGTCTGAATTTCGACCCCGCGGCAGGCGAGCATTGAGAATGGAACTCCGTCAAAAAGGAATTGGCGACGATATCATCGAAGATGTATTTCAAGACCTCGATGAGGACGCACTCGCCTATCGGGCCGCGCTCAAGCAATTCCGCAAATACCGCGGCTTGGAGCAGCCTGATTACCGCCGCAAGATGAGCGATTTCCTGGCTCGCCGCGGGTTTGGATACGGGGTTGCCGCCCCAGTCGTCGAACGGGTTTGGGCTGAGGAGCAGTACAATCTATCAACCGAGGATAATCCCTAGGCTCAGCAACCAGGTATCAAGCCCGTCAGATGGCCGCCTAGAATCAGCAGCCGCGTTCGAAAAATATAGCTCTACTATAGATTTTCAGAAAAAGATTTGGGTGTATTTCAAATGAGTTGGAGAAAGACATTTCGCTGGTTGAGCAGTGTCCTGAGTTCATCGAAGGGTAGCCGATGCTTTTCCGGCATATCGACATCGTGCCCTTTAGGGCAAACCAAGAAATGTCGCTTTGACCGAGCAATATCGCTTGATTTCGATACGGGCGACGAAAAACATGTCGCCCTACTCAATCAGCGCTTTCAAATGAAATGAAATGCACCCAAAACATATAGTGCGATTATGAAAATTGCACTCCAATAAAATCATAGACAGAAATGAGGTTATTAAAATGAATGGAGGACTAGGAATCTGGATCATTATTGTTGCCATCGCCCTTGCGCTGGGCGCGGCAGCAGGTTATTTTTTCAAACAATACCAAACTCAACAAACCAATCAACGGTTGCAAATCGAGGGGGATCGCATTCTGACCAATGCCCAAGAGAATGCGCACCGCCTCGAATTGAAAGCCAGCGATGCAGCCCTGAAAATTCGTCAGGAGGCAGAAAAAGAAGCTGAACGCCGGCGGGCAGAGTTATCCCGCCAGGATGACCGTTTGCAAAGGCGGCGCGATCAAATGGACGAGCGAGCTGAAAATTTGGAACAACGGGAACAGTCGCTCAACAAACGCCAGAGCACGATCGACCGGCGGGCTAACGAGATCGATAAGGTCTACGAGCAAGAACTGGAAGAATTGCAACGGGTTTCCAACATGAGCATAGATGAGGCGCGCGATCTTTTGATATCGAAAGCAGAAAAAGATGCCCGCGATGACATGGCACGCATCATTCGACAGATCGAGGCGGAAGCCCGCGAGGATGGAGACCGCCGCGCCCGCAAACTGATTGCCGACGCGATCCAACGGGTGGCCTCCGAACAGGTGACGGAGGTGACCTCGTCCACCGTGCCGCTGCCTTCCGATGATATGAAAGGCCGCATCATTGGCCGCAGCGGTCGCAATATCAACGCCTTCGAGCAGGCCGCGGGTGTGGACGTGATCGTCGATGACACCCCCGAGGCAGTCAGAATTTCCAGCTTCGACCCGGTGCGCCGTGAAGTCGCCCGCCGCTCGCTCCACAAATTGATCCTGGACGGACGCATTCACCCGGCCCATATCGAGAAGATCGTCCAAAAAGAGCGCAAGGAAGTCGAGCGGATTATCATCGAGGCCGGTGAACAAGCTGCCTACGACGCCGGCGTCCCCGGCCTGCACCACGAAATTCTCAAGGTACTTGGGCGGCTGAAATTCCGCACATCCTACGGGCAGAACCAATTGGCCCACGCTGTCGAGACTGCTCAATTGGCGTCGGTGATCGCGGCTGAATTGGGCGCTGATGTCGAGATAGCCAAGGCCGGCGCGCTGCTCCACGACCTGGGCAAGGCCATGGATCACAACGTCGAAGGCACCCACGCCCAGATCGGGGCTGATTTTGCCAAACGTTACCGCGTGCATCCAAGGGCAATCAACGCCATCGCATCCCACCACCGTGAAGTAGAACAGGAAAGTGTAGAAGCGGTGATCGTAGAGGCTGCGGATGCCATCTCCGGTGCGCGGCCCGGTGCGCGGCGGGAGAGCCTGGACCAGTTTTTGAAGCGGGTGCGCGCCCTCGAAGATGTAGCCAACACCTACAAAGGGGTCAAAGAAACCTACGCTCTGCAAGCCGGCCGCGAAATCCGTGTTTTCGTCAAGCCCGAAGATATCGACGATTTGGCCGCCATCCACCTGGCGCGGGATATTTCCAAGCAGATCGAGGAGACCATGCAGTATCCGGGTCAGATCAAGGTGACGGTGATCCGGGAGACGAGGGCGGTGGATTACGCGAAGTAGGAGAGCAGGGACTAGGGACTAGGAATCAGGGATTAGGGTAAACCAACAACCCCTCCTGCCGTGGGTGGCTAGGAGGGGTTTTTCAGTGTTCAATGTTCAGTGTTCAGTGTTCAGTGTTCAGTGGTCGGTGGGTTCAAGCCTCTTTTCCAGAACA
>JBDRGC010000472.1:0-2986 GCA_043818215.1 Chloroflexota bacterium
AGAGCTTATCTCGTAAACCAAGAGTTGTTGGGTTGTATGAATGCTGTCATTACCCATCGCGGCCCTGACGACGAGGGCTACTATCTCGATGGCAATCTGGGAATGGCGATGCGTCGTCTTGCGATCATCGACGTGGCCGGCGGGCAGCAACCGATTACCAATGAGGACGGCACCGTGATTGTGGTTTTCAATGGCGAAATTTACAACTTCCGAGAGCTGCGTGCAGAACTAGAGAAGTACGGGCATCGTTTTGCTACCAACAGCGATACGGAAGTCATCGCGCATGGATACGAACAGTGGGGTGATGATGTTCTTTCACGCCTTAATGGCATGTTTGCTATTGCGCTCTGGGATGATAAACGAAAAAGATTGTTGCTGGCGCGCGACCGGATGGGGCAAAAGCCAGTATATTGGCATTTTTCGGAGCACGGTTTGGTGTGGGGTTCTGAGGCCAAAGCGTTGCTGGCAGCGCCGTGGATAGACCGAAGCGTCGATATGTTAGCCCTCCACCACTATCTTACCTTGCAATATACGCCCGATCCGCTCACAATTTTCGAAGGGATTCACCAGTTGCCTGCCGCTCACAAATTGGTGATTAAGCAGGGCGGGGAGCCGCAGGTCACGCAGTGGTGGCAGTTGGCCTTCGAACCGAAATGGGAAATCGGGGAAGCGGAGATAATTGCGCGAGCTCATATACTCCTGACAAATGCAGTCGAGCGGCGATTGATCTCCGAAGTTCCACTGGGAGCCTTTTTAAGTGGCGGGATCGATTCGTCCATCATTGTCGCTTTGATGGCAAAACATACTTCGGGTTCTGTCAAGACATTCTCGATTGGATTCGATGAACGCTATTTTTCCGAGACCCAATATGCCCGCCAGGTTGCTCAACG
This sequence comes from Chloroflexota bacterium, assembly GCA_043818215.1. Taxonomy (GTDB): domain Bacteria; phylum Chloroflexota; class Anaerolineae; order Anaerolineales; family UBA11858; genus JBDRGC01. The sequence continues at coordinate 891 of JBDRGC010000472.1, forward strand.
TTACGCCACAGATCACTATGAGTTTCTTTTCAGACCGGAAGACCTGAGGCGCGTGATCGATGGAGTCATTCAGGCGACTGACGAGCCTCTTGCCGACCCGGCAGCCTTACCCCTGTATGAATTGGCCCGGCAGACGCGTCAGCACGTTACTGTAGCACTCTCAGGGGACGGCGGTGACGAGACCCTGGCCGGCTACCGTCGTTATGCATTGGATCGATTTATGAGACCTTACGCGGCCCTCCCGACCTGGTTTACTCAGCACGCAGTTCCTGCCATGACCCGGCTACTCCCTGAACCTTCCTGGCTGCCCGAAGATCGTAATCCAATTACAGGACTGAAACGACTCGGTCATTTTTCGGCGGTTACGCATAAGGCATCGTTAGTGCGTTGGGGTTCCTACTTTACCCATCATGATAAAATGGACCTCTACACGGACAAATGGCGTGAATTGTTTAGAAATGAAAAAACCGAAAACTGGATTGCGGCAGCATACAATCAAGCGCAAGCAGCAAATCTGCTAGACAGCACCCTATATGCCGACCATGTAACTTACTTAGCCGGAGATTTATTGCCGAAAACAGACCGGACGACGATGGCACATTCTTTGGAAGCACGGGCACCTTTTCTGGATGTCGAATGGGTGGAATGGACTGCCCGTTTGCCGGTGAAATATAAAGTGCGCGGTCTTCGAACCAAGTGGCTGCTAAAAGCGGCCTTTGCGGATTTGTTGCCCAGTGATGTGGCCAAACGTGGCAAGCAAGGTTTCAGCGTTCCGATTGGTTTTTGGCTGAGAAATGAACTCCGTGATTGGGCAACTGAACGGCTGTTGGGGAATCCTGCGCTTGATGAGTGGTTTCGCAGAGATAAGCTCGAAAAATATTTGGAAGAACATCACAGCGGCCGTGTCAATCATGGCAAACGGCTGTGGGCGCTGTTGATGTTCTCTCTATGGTTGGGGGAGTAGATTGATGAAAATTGTATATTTTATCGATCATTTGAGGCCAGAGGGAACCCAAAAGTTTCTTCGGCAATTGGTTTCGGGTTTGGCAACCAGAGGACACCAGCAGACTGTTTTGTGTCTCAATAATTCGTGGGACGAACCTGTTGTGCGAAACCTGCGCGATGCTGGTGCGGAAGTCCGAATTATCGGTAAACTGGCATTGGGCAGTGGCTTTGGGTTGGTTTATTATTGTCTGTGGTTGCGAAACCAACAATTTGATGTGGCGGTAACTTTCTTATTTGTAGCGGATGTCCTCGGGAGGACGTTAGCCAAGATGGCCAGAATTCCACGCATTATTTCATCTTTGCGAGCAAGAAACATTAATTACGCTGGCTGGCAGCGTTGGCTTCTCCGCCGGACCATGCCTTGGGCAAACCTGGTTGTGATTAATAGTAAACATGTACGCGATTTTGCAATTCAGGAGGAAGGGGCTTCACCCGACAAAATTCAAGTTATTTCGAATAGTGTTGATATAAAAAAATATGCTATTTCAATCGAGGTAGAGTCATTGCGTCACGAGTTAGGAATCCCAGCGAATAGCCTTGTTGTTGGCGGTGTTGGACGATTGACTTATCAGAAAGGGTTCGATATTCTCATCCAGGCTTTTGCTTTGCTGTCAGAAATAGATTGTTACTTGCTGATCATTGGGGAAGGGGAAGAAAAGGAAAACCTGCGACTACTATCTCAGGACTTAAAAGTTGAAGATCGAGTGATATTGACAGATTTCCGGACTGACATCCCTGAAATGTTGCATATCATCGATTTCTATGTCCAGCCATCTCGTTGGGAAGGAATGCCGAATTCTTTGTTGGAGGCTATGGCGGCGGGTCGCCCAATAATTGCCAGCGATATTGATGGGGTTCGAGAATTGATTGATAACGAAGCCCATGGGTGGCTGATTCCTCCCGAAGATCCCCTAACCTTGAGGAATACAATTCAAAAGATTATGGCTAATCATGATGATGCCCAAAGATGTGCTTATGCTGCTAAATCTAGGGTTGCTCGAGAATTTGATGGAGATACGATGGTAGTGGCCTGGGAAAAGGTATTAGCGCAACCAATGGTAACCAGCAAGGACGAAGAGTGAAACATTCTC
>JBDRGC010000473.1:0-2229 GCA_043818215.1 Chloroflexota bacterium
ACTCCCCACTCCCCAATCTCCAATCCCCATCCATGCTATAATCTTCGCCATGCATACACCTGCCGGAAAAGACTGCCCTTACTTCTACGGGGATTACTATCGCGGCCGCCATCACGAGGAATGCCGCTTGCTGGCCGATACCAACCCTCCCAAAAACTGGACTCTAGACCTGTGTTTTACCTGCCCTGTTCCGGGAATCCTGCAAGCCAACGCCTGCACCAATATGACCCTCACGGGATTTGTCTATCGTCCATTCTTTATTCTCAAACCACGGGTCAGAGTGACTGCCTACTGCACCAAAACCCAAACCAATGTCTCTGAACCTCATATTGGCTGCGGAGAATGTCACCCCCTGCCCCCTGCCTTCCTCGGAGAACCCCGTGAACCTGACACTGCTGATTGACCTGGACGAAACTCTGCTGGGCAACAAAATGGACACCTTCATCCCCGCGTATCTGGGCGCGCTGGGGAAACATATCGCCAGCTACGCAGACCCCGGCGAAATGACCCAGATCATGCTGGCAGCCACCGGGCAAATGTTCGCCAACAACCGTCCTGACTGCACCCTCAAACAAGTCTTCGACCAGGCCTTCTATCCCCCGCTAGGCCTGAACGGAACCCAAATGCGGGAACCCATCGGCCAATTCTACGCCCAGATTTTCCCCACCCTGCAAGGCGTCACCAAATTCCGCCCCGAAGCTATCGAACTCGTCGAGACAGCTTTCGCCCGCGGCTACCGGGTCGGCATCGCCACCAACCCCCTCTTTCCCCGCATCGCCATCACCCAACGCCTGGAATGGGCTGGCCTCTCCCCCAAAAAATACCCCTTCGCTCTGATCCCCTCGTACGAAACCTTCCACTTCGCCAAACCAAACCCGGCCTACTTTACCGAATTTCTGGCATCGATTGGTTGGCCCGACGGGCCCATCCTGATGATTGGAAACGACCCCGATCACGACGTGCGCGCTGCCCGCTTGATGGGATTACCCGTTTTTTGGATTTGTGGGAGGAATACCGATCCCCTGGAGGGATTCCCCGCCCCCAGCGGATTCGGGTCCCTGCCAGACGTGATCCCCTGGTTGGATTCCGTTCCCGAGGTGGATCTGCGGCCTGATTTCTCCTCCCCCGCGGCTCTCACCGCCATCCTGCGAGGCTCACCGGCTGCGCTCGGCGGCCTAACGGCAGGACTCACAGAACACGTCTGGCACCAACGCCCCCAATCCAACGAGTGGAACCTGACCGAGATTGCCTGCCACCTGCGGGATGTCGAATGCGAGGTCAACCTGCCGCAGCTACGCAAAGCTATCGGAGAAAGTAATCCCCTCATCCCCGGCATCGACACTGACGCCTGGGTCGCAGAGCGGGGCTACCACTCGCAAGACGGCCCCCAAGCCCTGAAAGATTTCACCACTGCCCGCATCGAAACCCTGACCCTGCTCGATGAGTTGACAGAAGCCGGCTGGCAGCGATCAGTCCGCCACGCCATCTTTGGCCCCATTGATATAAAAGAACTGGTCAGCATCATCGCCCGCCATGACCGGCTCCGTGTTCGGCTCTGTTATGAAATGCGTGAAACGTAAAGCGTGGGGTGTGGAGCGTGAAGAGCGAAACGTGAGACGTGACATAGTCCCCAAAGCGTAGCGCAGTGAGATGTGTGATGCGTGCAAACGTGACACAGTCCCCGAAGCATAGCGGAGTGGGATGAGTGAACGGAAGATGTGAAGATCGGGCAGGATTCAATTTGGACGCTCACCTAAACGGATTGATAATTTTGAGTTGATTGCTCACCACCAAGCCATCTTGCATATCCTCTGAATAAAGCACCGAGACGCCAGCATTCAGAGCACTTGACACAATGATGCTACCCAAAATGACAACGAATATTGAGTACGTAATTGCGAGGCAGAGAGCAAAATCCCCCGGCTAAGTTCAAGTACTTGGTAATCCGCGTAAAAAGACGCAATCAGTTCCCTCAGTTGTGCTTCATAGAAATTCGCCTTTTTTAGCAAATTCACACAAACTTAGTTGACAACTTGCGTACTAACAACAGGAACTGACACGCTAATAATATATCTAGCGTCTCTGGTTGGGTGCAATCCCAAAATGTGACGGTGGTTGGAGTAACGGAACGCAATCCCAGATCACCGGGAGAATTGTAAATGGTGAATGGTGAATGGTAAATTGTAAATGCTTTTGGACCGATTTTGGTCCCATTGTGGCCTAACGTCC
>JBDRGC010000474.1:0-2152 GCA_043818215.1 Chloroflexota bacterium
TACATACTTCGATAATTGAATTCTCTTCATTTGATTTCCTCCTCCTCTAATTAGATTTTTATGTGATACAAATGAATGTACCGCTGAGCAGGATGCGAGGGGCGGTACAGATGCCTTGGCCTACAGCTTTGGGGAAACAAATATCAATATAGTTCTTGGCGCCGCAGTCCCGAACCGTGATAATGCCTGTTTCAAATGTCTTTCGGCCATTCCGTGTAATTGCCATGAAGGTCTTCATCTTTTGGCAAACCGGAACCCAGTGGTTCTGGTGGACAGCTCAGTCCTTGTTGTAAACCGGCACGCACCATTGCTTATATTTTTCCAGAACGCCACGGGTCACTTTTCGATACAGTTCCTGAATTTGACTGGTTAGCGGCCCCACGCCGCCGTCTCCAATCGGCCTGCCGTCGATCTCTCCAACACCAGATATCTCTGCGCCGGTTCCACAGAAGAAGATTTCATCCGCAATGTAGAGTTCGCTTCGGTCCACAACGCGCTCCGTCACCTTGAGCTCTAGTTCTGTTCGAGCAAGCTCGATTACAGTGTTTCGCGTGATCCCAACGAGAATATCGTCCGTAACAGAAGGAGTAACCAATTCTCGATCATTGACCAGGAATATATTTTCCGTACTGCCTTCTGATACGTGTCCATCGGAGGTCAGCATGATGCATTCGTCAAAACCTTGGGCTACTGCATCGGTCTTTGCAAGCGCCGAATTGATGTAAACCCCACCAATTTTCCCTCGCGCGGGGGCAGCATTATCTGAAATACGCTGCCATGGTGAAACGCACGCTCTTAGAGGCCGTTCTCGGGGCAAATATTCGCCGAGCGGAAAGCTATAGATCAGAAAGTGGTCTGGAGCATTTGTTAAAGTGACACCCAGACCGTTAGGCACTCCTTTATAGGCGACGGGCCGAAGATAGATGTCTTCATGGAATTCGTTTCGTCGTACGAGATCTAGGCAATACCCGAGCAAAGTAGGGACGTCGTCGAGCAGTTTTATTCGAATAATGCGCGATGAACGCTCGAGCCGCTGGAGGTGCTCTATAAGACGAAACATATAGAGCTCCTCGTCGTCATCATTCCAGTATCCGCGTATGCCCTCAAAGACACTCGTCCCGTAGTTGAAGGCGTGACTCATGACGCTAACCTTTGCGTCCTCAGGAGGTACAAAATCGGGCGCCATAAAAACATATTTCACTCCCTTCATATGCATACCCTCGGCCATCTTAAACTCCTCTATCTTCTGCTTGAATCGAGTTCAACTGAAAATCCCAGCCTTCTGCTGAATGTGGCGCCGTTTGCAAACTGTCTGATATCCACAGCAGTTTTTAGGAATAGGTGCATCATCGCTTAAGTGCCGAAATGGTTTCTCCCTCTTGACTACTGCTGGGCAGCGCTACGATGTCCTGTGGACATGATTAGCTCATTCCATCCCCGGGGCCTTACCGGGCGGCGCATCCAGGCGTGACAGTCATCACGAATGGAACTATGGTAAATGCAATTTTCCAGGTATCAAGATAGCCGTTCTGAGCAGCATTTGCTAGGAAGATCTCCATAGACGTCCAGTTCCCTGATTTCCAAGCCATCGTACAGCCGTTGCAACCCCGTTCAGCTCAATCAAGTGTCTTTTCAATCTTGACCTTGATACATGAATCAAGTGCCAGCGAGAGAAACTCTATATACTTATAATCGAATGGTACTAGACTATTAAAATTGCTTCCTTTCCCTCTGCCTATCCCCTCTCCCTTTGCCCAGTGACCCTGAACGCATACCGTACCGAGCACTTCCGGATGGATCGTTTCCACCAGCCTCAGCACACACTTGATCCTCCTCCCAGTACCTTCTGCGATCAACCATACCTCGTCACCGTCTTTGAGGCCCTTTCTCTTGGCGGTCTCCGTGTTGATCGTCACATCTCGCAAGTCCGGGTAGTGATCCGTTATTTCGCTTAACCAGGGATTGGTAAAGGTTCGGGAGTGTGTGTGGAGAGGGACCTTATAATTTACCACCCAGAGATCATACTCCGGGTCCTCGCATTTATGCGAAGGACAGGGCATCCAGTCAGGCAACACTTTGTAGCCGGAAACATCCCACCAGTCCAGCCCCAGTTCGTCGGTGACCTTCTTAACACTTTCACCTGCTCGCTTGT
>JBDRGC010000475.1:0-7598 GCA_043818215.1 Chloroflexota bacterium
TGTCATTCCCCAAAGGGGACGATGTGCGAACCGACGCTTTTCGGTGAAGCAATCTCCTTCTCGCCAAGGATGAGATTGCTTCAGCGGTAAAGCTGCTTCGCAATGACAGGCTGAGTCAAAATCTTTTTCTGAAAGTCTATAGCAATCCCGGGCCGGGATCAGGCCATCGCTGGTTCTACCAAAAAAGAGCAACTCTGAGACCGAATTTGTGTTCTTAGTATTGCCGCCAGCCGACCACCGTCCGCCATCCGCCATCCCCCATCCGCCATCCGCCGTCCGCTGTCCGCCATCCGCCATCAATACACCTTCATGGAGGCTCCGCAAAAATGCAAATATTATCTTTCGTAGGAATATTGGTTGCAGCTTACCTGATTGGCTCAGTCCCCATGGGGTTGCTGGTAGTCAAGATAACAACTGGGCAGGATATTCGCGAAGTCCAAAGTGGGCGCACTGGCGGGACAAATGCTATGCGCGCAGCTGGATTTTGGGCCGGGTTTGCTACCGCTTTTCTCGATATTTTTAAAGGGGCCAGCGGTGTCTGGCTGGCGCGGGCATTAGTACCCGGCAATCACTGGCTCGAAGTGCTGTCCCCCATTGCCGCCATAATTGGGCATAATTACTCGATTTTTTTGATCGAACGCTATGAAAATGGGAAAATCCGTTTGCGAGGCGGAGCCGGAGGCGCACCTTTCATAGGAGGGGCCATGGGATTATGGCCCTGGAGCATTGTATTGCTTGTGCCTATCGGTGCGGTAATCCTCTTCGGCATTGGATACGCATCTCTTACTACACTGAGTGCTCCCCTGATTGCCACACTCATCTTCGCCTACCGGGCATGGATCGGTGCATCGCCCTGGGAATACGTGCTCTACGGTCTCTTATCTGAGATCCTGATAATATGGGCATTACGTCCCAATATAAAACGTCTGTTAGATGGAACTGAGCGCCTTGTTGGCTGGCGTGCCCGCCGTGCAAAATCGCGCTCAGAATAAGAGCTAATAATACAGATCACTATCATCAACCTGCGAAAATGCCGGGGGGGAACCATATAATTGTTCATACAAGGCTATAAGATTTCGCTGATGCAGTTCTTCTGCCAGCCCGCCGAGGATCACTCGACTCTTCCCACAAGATTCTACATCTACTGTTTCTAACATATCGCCAGGATATTTCCGCCTTGCCGCCCGGCGGACTATTTTTCGGATTGTGGATAAGTAAGCCAGGTGGTTGTCGATCGCGCTCTGAATTTCTCCCCGCAACACAACATCCCCATGCCCCTGTACAATGTTTTCCAGGCTCATCTTACTAATCTTTTTCAGGGATGCGATCATCTCGTCAATATTGCCATCCACAATATACGGCAGGGGCATCAAAACATCACCCGAAAAAAGAGTTCTGTCTTCCTCGATGTAGACACCAATGCCATCAACGCTGTGGCCTGGCAAAGGAAACAATGAAAGAGTCTTCTTGCCAACTTTCAGACTCAAGCTTCCCTCGCCAAAAGTCATCTGTGGGTATACGATCTGTGATTTTCGAAAAGTTGGATTCTGTTTGCGGGCTTCTTTCAAGGATGAAATCGCACGAGTTTTTAACAATTCACGGCACAACACATGTGATATGACCAGTGCATCCGGAAAAAAGCATGTTCCCCAACTATGATCGGCATGATAGTGAGTATTGATGACATAGCGGACATAGACATTAAGTTCTTTCTCTATAAAATCACGTATCGCCAATGTCTCTTCGGGAAATGCCAGTGTATCAATGATAACAGCCCAATCCGACCCCACTACAGCTCCAGCTGTGACTTGAGCATAATATTGACTTTGAAAAAAATAAACGTTATCAGCAACTCGTTCGCGTTGGATCATATCCGACCTCTAAATAAAAGATGCTGTAGGATAGCACACAACGAGGCCATAAGTCAAGAAAATTTAAGATTAGGTGAATGAATGCGATGCGTTGACACCCCCCACCGAACTTAGTATAATCCTCATCAACAACCAAATCCCCTCCCCGGGAGGAGTAAGCAGCGGTGGAACTGCCAGAGAAGGAACGGCCACAGGCTGAAAGCCGCCCTCAGCAACCAACTGCCGAATGTCGCCCGGATCGAATGCCGAAGAAATTTAGTAAGCACTCATCAGTAAGCAGTAAACAGTAAATGTCATTAAGTTAAGGGTTGGTGTCTGTCGGATCACGGATCCGACAGGAGCAAAACAGGTTTTCTGACATGCTCCAGGCGGATTCGCAATCCGCCTATGGCTAAACTAAATGACATTGAGTCATCAGTAACCAGAAAAACCAATCTACCGATTACTGAACACTGATTACTGGAAAGTAGACCGGCACGGGTAAGCCCGTTACAGCTTAATCCCGATGATGGTCGGGAATCGAGAGCGCCATTGCAGTAATGCACGGCGAAACGAGGTGGTACCGCGGAAGGCATATCCTTTCGTCCTCAAAATGGACGGAAGGATTTTTTTATTGGCAAAGGAGATCGAAACCATGCGTCGATTGATTCCGCTAATGATTGTGTTGACCTTTTTCTTAGGGAGCTGCAACATCCCTGAAGGTGGCGCCCCTGCGCGTACCCCGGTTGGTACGCCGACCCCGAGCAGGGAAGCTGCCCCCACTGAGGCGACCGCACCCAGCCTCACACCGACGCTCCCACCTTCGGCCACACCGGAAGTACAACCCAGCCTCACAACGCCTCCCACCGTTGAAGTCCCGTCAGGCCCAACCTTGCCCGCGCTGATCTCCGGAGAGGCGGTCACCATCACCCATATCACCATGATGGACACTACCACTGGCTGGGGAATCGGCCATCAAAACAATGGCAGTGATCATATTATCTACACCAGTGACAGCGGCCAAACCTGGGACGACCGCACGCCCCCCGAGACCCTCCCCATCCCGCCGGGCCAGACAAAATCGGCCTGGGGTCATTTCTCTGATAAGCAAACGGCCTGGGTAGTATTGGTTTCACAAGACAGTCCTCCACCGATCACACCGCCGATGATATGGCGCACCTCCGATGGTGGTCAGAGTTGGCAGGCCAGCCAGCCGCTGCCCCTGACTGGCATGGATCCCTACTTCACGCCAGAGGGGTTCTCCTTTGTCGACGAACAGCACGGATGGCTGCTGGTGCATATCGACGCTGGTATGAGCCACGACTATAGCTATTTATTCGCAACGAGTGACGGGGGCGTTACCTGGCAGCGTATCGCCGACCCCTACGGAGAGGGGCTGCAAAGCTTGCACAACACCGGCCTGGCTTTTGCCGATACCCAGCTAGGTTGGGTAACAAAAGATAACCTCGGGGTGATGGCCGGTGCTTTCCTCGAGCAGTCCACAGATGGCGGCATCACTTGGGATGATGTTTTCCTACCCGCCCCGCCCGAACTCGACTGGTTCACTGAAATCAGTCTGTGCCGAACTTCAGCGCCGACCTTTACATCCATACAAACCGGATTGGTTATCGCCAAGTGTAGACTTTTCGGAGACTCGACCGCCTATGATGAATGGTCACTTACGTATATCTACAGGACTCAAGACCGCGGCCTCACCTGGCAGCACAGCCAGCTTCCATCCTCAGTGGAGAGCTTGATCTTCTTCGACACGCAGCAGGGTCTGGCTCTCGGACGTGATTACTTCAAGACCACGGACGGCGGCCTGAGTTGGGTTATGGTCAAAACTGTCAATTGGGACGGGCAATTCAGCTTCGTCGACTCCCTGCACGGCTGGGCCGTGGCACGGAACGGAGACGAAATTGCCCTGGTGAGTACTTCGGACGGCGGCCAAACCTGGCAATTGATTGAGCCTGTGATCGCCGACCGCTGACCACCGACCGCCGACCGCCGACCACTGACCACCGACCACCGACCACTGACCGCCGACCACCGACCGCCGACCAACGACCACTGACCGCCGACCGCCGACCACTGACCACTGAACACTGAACACTGACCGCCGACCACCGACCACTGACCGCCGACCGCCGACCACTGACCACTGACCACTGAACACTGAACACTGACCGCCGACCACCGACCACTGACCGCCGACCGCTGACCGCCGACCACTGACCGCCGACCACCGACCGCCGACCACCGACCACTGACCGCCGACCACCGACCGCCGACCGCCGACCACTGACCACTGAACACTGAACACTGAACACTGACCGCCGACCACCGACCACTGACCGCCGACCACCGACCGCCGACCGCCAATCCACCAATTAAACAACATACCAATCTACCAATTTACCAACATACCAATCTACCAACTTACCAACATACCAATCCACCAATCTATCAACTTACCAAACCATGTTACCCAAACGCTACAACCCCCGCACAACCGAACCCCGCCTGCAAAGCTTTTGGCAGGAAGACGGAACCAATCACTTCGACCCCGAAGCCGAAGGCCCTATCTATTCCATCGACACTCCGCCGCCCACCGTTTCCGGGCGGCTGCACCTGGGGCACGTCTACTCGTATAGCCACGCCGACTTCATCGCCCGCTTCAGGCGCATGAGGGGCGACAATGTCTTCTACCCCATGGGCTACGACGACAACGGCTTGCCCACCGAGCGGCTGGTCGAGCGTCAACTGGGCATCCGCGCCACCGACATTGGCCGTCAAGCCTATATCGCGCAGTGCCTGCAAGTCAGCCAAGAGGCAGAGAAAGATTACCAGGCCCTCTGGCAACGACTCGGTCTCTCCATCGACTGGCGCTACACCTATCGCACCATCGACGACAACTCCCGCCACGCTGCCCAGCTTTCCTTCCTCGACCTGCGCCGCAAAGGACTGGCCTACCGCAAAGAAGCCCCCACCATCTGGTGCCCCGAATGCCGCACCGCCATCGCCCAGGCTGAACTGGATGACTTGGAACGCGAGAGCGAATTTGTCACCTTGAGATTCCCCCTCTCCCCTGGGGAGAGGGGGCTGGGGGGTGAGGGCTTTATTCCCATTGCTACCACGCGCCCCGAACTGCTCCCTGCCTGTGTGGCGATCTTTGTCCATCCGGGGGATGACCGCTACCGCGAGTTGGTCGGCGGCAGCGCGCAGGTTCCCATCTTCGGGCAGCGCGTACCCATTTTGGCCGACCCCGCCGCGGACCCCGAAAAGGGAACCGGAGCTGTGATGTGCTGCACCTTTGGAGACACCACCGATGTGGCCTGGTGGCACACCCACAACCTGCCGCTCGTCGAAGCCATCGACCGCCAAGGACGCATGACCGCCGCCGCTGGCCCAATCTCCAATCTTCAATTACCAATCGCCCGGCAAAAAATCGTTCGAATTCTGGATGAAAACGGCTTCATTTCGAATCGCGAGCCAACCACCCAATCCGTGCGCGTCCACGAGCGCTGTGACACCCCCGTGGAATACATCATCACCGGCCAGTGGTTCATCCGCGTTCTCGATTTCAAAGATGAATTGCTGGCCGCGGGCGAAAAGGTGAACTGGCATCCCGCCCACATGCAAGCCCGCTACCGCGCCTGGGTGGAGAATCTCAACTGGGACTGGTGCATCTCTCGCCAGCGCTACTACGGCGTGCCTTATCCGGTGTGGTACTGCGCGGAGTGCGGCGAACCCATCCTTGCGGACGAAGCCCAACTCCCCGTGGACCCGCTGGAGGACCAACCCGGCCAACCCTGTCCCAAATGTGGGGGCGTAGATTTCACCCCCGAAGCCGACGTGATGGACACCTGGGCTACTTCCTCACTCTCTCCCCAGATCGTCTCCCGTTGGCTGACAGACCCGGCGCTTTACGAGCGGTTGTTCCCCATGTCCCTGCGCCCCCAGGCCCACGAGATCATCCGCACCTGGGCTTTCTACACCATTGCCAAATCCCATTTCCACTTCGACCAACTACCCTGGAAGGACGCACTCATCTCTGGGTGGGGCATCGCCGGCGAGGGAATGGGCAAGATCAGCAAAAGCCGCGGTGGAGGCCCCATGCCCCCTATGGAAATGCTCGATCTTTACTCTGCCGACGCGGTACGCTATTGGACAGCCAGCACCGGCACCGGCAAAGATGCCATCATCAGCGAAGAGAAAATCCAGACCGGCGTCAAACTGGTCACAAAACTTTGGAACGTGGCCCGCTTTAGTTCGCGATTTTTGGGTGATTTCACGCTTCGATCTTCAATCACCAATCTCCAATTATCCGCGGCGGATAAATGGATACTTTCGCGAACACAGAGGCTGATCCAACGAGCAACCTCATTATTCGATGATTACGAGTACGCCACTGCCAAAGCCGAGACCGAAGTTTTCTTCTGGCACTTTGCTGATAATTATCTTGAAATGGCAAAGCAACGCCTGTACGGTGAGTCCAACCCCGGGCACGAGGGTGCATGTTTCACTCTGTACCACGTGCTGCTGACCATGATCAAGTTGTTTGCGCCGATTTTGCCTCACGTGACCGAGCGAATCTATCAGGGCATTTTCGCTGCAAGCGACAAAGAAAGCATCCACCGCTCCCAGTGGCCGGAGGCAGACGAAACACTTATCGACGAAAAAGCCGAAGCCACCGGCGAAACCCTGGTCGAGATTGCCACTGCCGTGCGCCGCTACAAATCCGAGCATAATCTCTCATTGGGATTTGAGATACCGCGGTTGCAATTGACGGCTGGCGATGCTGAACTGGCGCAATCGCTCGGTGAAGCCATCCCCGATCTGATGAGCATCACTCGCGCTCGAAAAATAGAAATCACCGAGCGTCTGGATTCCCATCTTGAGATTACCCAAGTCAACGGCTGCTTGAGCGTGGCAATTGAACCAACATTTGAATACACACAATAGAATCATACGTGTTCATCCGCGTCCAATTAGATGTAACTTGGTGGCTACCCTGACCTCCGGCGAGGTGGTTGTCGCCCGGCTGGAATGGAATCCTATATCCTAACCCGGACGAACCGGAACCACGGATTACACTGATTTTACGCATAGGGCACGAAGTCACGGATTTTCTTTTTGTTTTTTCCGTGCAATCCGTGACATCGTGCCCTTTGGGTAAATCTGTGGTTAATTTTCTTGTTTTTTTTGCAAGGAATCAACTAATAAGACCCTGATGTGATAAACAATGAAAGACGAAATCAGAACACACCTGCAAGATATCGAACGCCAAGAGCAAGTTCGCATTCTTTACGCCTGCGAGTCGGGAAGCCGGGCCTGGGGCTTTGCCTCATCCGACAGTGACTACGATGTGCGCTTCACCTATTTGCATCCCCGGGATTGGTATCTCTCCGTCAATCTCGAAAAGAAGCGCGATGTCATCGAACGTCCCATCGTAGACGCTCTCGATATCACCGGTTGGGACCTCAGAAAAGCGCTCCAACTATTTCGCAAATCGAACCCGCCCCTGCTGGAATGGCTCGGCTCCCCCATCGTCTACCTCGAAAAATATGATGTGATTGCTAATATCAGGCAGTTAGCATCCCAGTACTACTCTCCCACAGCCTGCGCGTATCACTATCTGCACATGGCGCAGGGCAATTACCGGGATTATTTGAAAGGGTCAGAAGTGTGGCTCAAAAAGTACTTTTACGTCCTGCGCCCCATCCTGGCGATCAACTGGATCGAACA
>JBDRGC010000476.1:0-3097 GCA_043818215.1 Chloroflexota bacterium
GGAAAATCGTCAAAAAACTTCTGGAAAAAGGAAATCACCTGATTTCAAGAGTCAAAAGCAATGCCGTGGCATACTATCCAGTTACGGGAAAAAGCACGGGCCGCGGTCGGCCCAAACAATATGGAGAAAAAATAAAACTCAGAAAACTGCTCGACAATCCAGGTATCATGGAAACAGCGCCAAGTCCGATTTACGGTGAAACAAATACCAAACTCAGATTTCGATCGGTAGATCTTCTTTGGCGTCCGGTGGGTTGTATGGTTCCTATTGTCACAATCAACGGTTGGACACTATGATATCAAGCAGTTATCGTTCTTCCTGTTTCATACTTGATCAACTAATGACTCTTCATTTACTTACATATCGTTTTACAAGTAATATATGTAACCATCTGAATATAAATAGCAATTCAATATTCAGGTATTCCCCAGCATGTTGTTGACATAGGGGCCAATTATGATAAAGTATAAAATATTATGGCTTGTTTTTAAATATATTTTATACTTTATCATTGAGGTATCTCATGGCTCCTTTACAAAAGAACGTCGATCATTTAGTCCAACTGTTCTTTGACAAAAAATGCTGGCAAATCGCTGAGCTGGCCGACAAATTAGACTATGCCGTTATCTCCGTCAGGCGGCTTCTGCTGCAGGTAGGCTACCACCGCAGCTACACCCATAACGGCAGATGGTACACGCTGAAGGACATACCGGGTTTCAATGTTCATGGCCTTTGGCAACACGATGGAATTGGTTTTTCCAAGCGTGGCACACTGACCAAAACCATTTTGCACATCATTAATGGTTCTCATAGCGGATATCCGGCAAGCGCCCTTTGCAGTATGCTTGCCACCGACTGCCGTGCAGTGTTAACCCAGATGTACCAGAAGGGCAGAATCGAGCGGGTCAAACCTCAAGCCCAGTTTGTTTATTTGTCTGTTGATAAACATATCAATCACCGTCAGCGGATGATCTGCATGGCTTCTGATGATAAAGTCCCGCTTCGCTCGATCAGTGCTGAGGCCGCTGTACGGGTGTTGGTGGAATTTATTAACAACCCATCGCTCAGTTCTGTTCAGATATCCGCCAATCTGAAAAACAAGAATATTCGGGTTGATCCGGAACAAATCAAATGCCTCTTTGAGCAGCACGGTTTTAAAAAAAAAGCCGTTGGATTTGAAACCATAACCGCTTTCTCGAAATATTGCAGTCAGTTGATCGATCTGGGTTCACCGCTTGGCTTTTTCCCGAAACCTCCGGTAATCGATTTCGCACCCGATTTTGACCGCTGTCAATGTGGCGGCCGGCTTAAGGTTTATAAAAGTCGCGGCAAGCCCGTTGTCACGCTGCATCTTGGTGAATTCATCAGCCACGAGCGGCTGTTTCTATGTTCATGCTGCCACAAACGCTATGAATCCGGACAACTGCCCAGATTGGTTCCCAAAAGATGCAAATTCGGCTATGACGTCATGGTACATGTGGGCAAAGCCCTGTTTCTAAGGCATTGCTCGCAGGGTCAGGTAATCGATGAGTTGGCGCTGCGAAATATTGGCATAAGCGCCAGCGAAATAAATTATCTGGGCAAAAAATTCATCATCTATCTATCATTGGCTCACGGTCGCAGTGCTCATGCTATCAAAGATAGGATGCATCAGCGGGGCGGCTTTATTCTTCATCTGGATGGAACCTGTGACGGTAAAGGGCCGGTATTGATGAGTGGCCTGGATTCCATCAGCGAAATTGTTCTGGGAAATATCAAGCTGCCATCGGAGAAGGCAGAAGAAATCAGCCCCTTTTTGGAACATATCCGCAAACTCTTTGGTGTCCCAGCAGCCATTGTACACGACATGGGACGTGGCATTCTCAAGGCAGTGGCTGCTGTCTTTCCCGGAACGCCGGATTTTATCTGTCATTTTCATTTTTTAAGGGATATCGGCAAGGACCTGTTCGGAATTGAATATGAGCTGATACGTAACCGACTTAAGGTACATGGCATTCGAGCGATTCTCGGACAAAGGTCCCGATCTCTCAAGCAGACTATGGATAACAACCCCCAGGCTGCTCGCATGTTGGAAGTTGGTATCAGCCACGGTGAGTTGCCTGACCTATCCCCGGATGTGATTGCTGCTATCGGTTGCTACGGTCTCATCCAGTGGGCACTGCGGGATGTCCACAACGGTTACGGCTTTCCATTCGATTGCCCGCATCTAAACTTTGCTGAGAGGCTCTTCACTGTTTGGGAGGAGATAACAAACATCAGTGACCATCATAGCGATGCAATCTTTCTGAAGCTCAAAAAAGAGCTTCAACCGATAATCGATGACATCAATCTGAAATCGGCAATGGCTGCAATGAAAACCAAACTGGACGTGTTTTCTCAACTGCGCCAGGCCATGCGGATTGCCCCTGAAAACTCAAACCAGGGATTAAATTGTGATGGCACAGACGATGATATCGGCGACATTGAAACCAGAGTACGTCAATTTCGGGAAAAGATCACCAGTGATCACAAATTTTCAGAGAACTCGGATTATGTCAAATTGATAGCACAGATAGACAGGTATTGGCAGAAACTATTCTGCGATCCAATTAAAGCTTACACTCCCGATGGTGGTACTGTCATGCTGCAACCCCAGCGCACCAATAACATACTGGAGCGCTTTTTTCGGGATTTTAAACGGGGCCATCGCAAAAAAACCGGCAACAACTCGATGGGAAAGATGTTGCAGACGATTCTGGCTGACACGCCATTGGTAAAAAACCTGCAAAATCCATCCTACATGGAAGTGCTGCTGAATGGAAAACAGACAATTGAAGAAGTCTTTGCACAGATTGATGACCTGGAAGTTCGAAGTTTTATGACCAACATGAATCAATCAAATGAACGATTACCAAAACCCATACAAAAAATGATATCTCAACCAGCGTTCCCGATGAACCTCAGAAATATTTTACTTCGTGCAAATTGAAGTCCAAAGCAACCGTTTATTGTTTTCATAGAGTGCCAGACAACAAAAAAAGTTAACCGCCATCACCAGTAATCTGATCTTTGCAGCGCGAGGAAATATCTTCGACAACATCACCATCGCTGCCGCTAC
>JBDRGC010000477.1:0-9501 GCA_043818215.1 Chloroflexota bacterium
GTCTCCATCTGCCCGATACTCTGGCGCTGGAAGCAGGCGAAAGCGTCGCACAAGAAATCACCGAAACCGGAGTTCCGTACACCCAGGTGTCCTGGCTGGTGCGGGCCTGCGAACGCGATGATTCGGTCAAAATCGAAGTTACCCTGGAGCCGGGTGATATTGCCGAAAGCTGGCAGCTTTCTATCGAACCGGTGGGGATCACCCGGCCCGGCGGCGCATGCCCCTAGTACAGTCCAGCATAAATGCGCCCGCGGTTCGTAGTGAGCAATTCATGAGACTGCTGAAAAAAGGTCAATTTTTTTAACGCAAAGACGCAAAGGTACAAAGATGCGGATTTTATTATAAAGAATGAGAGTTCTGCATAAAAACACTACAGCAAATGGGGAAAGGAACGAATTTGCGTCTTTAGAACAAGATATAGCCTTTGGTGCATAAATGTTTTTTGCCCCTCAAAGTGCGTCATTTGAATTATGTGAAATGGTAAATGGTGAATGGTAAATTCTAAATTGTAAATGAGGTGGATACATCGCCGCAATCATTTACCATTTATTATTCACCATTTACCATTTACAATTAGGTTTTGTTTGTGCGTAATTCAAATGACGCCCAAATTTCTCTTTTGGTGAGCGGAAAATCATTTATGCAAAATTCTCTGTAGTCAGAAAAAAATCCGTGTGATCCGTGTCCTATGTTTATAAAATGCACCTTTGTGACCGTGCCAGGTACATTTACCGCGCTGACCCCAACTGCGCGGCCAAGTCCTGCGCCTCCCCATCTCGGCGGTGATAGCCGGTTTCGGCGATGAGGGTTTGGGCTGCGGCCAGGTGTTGGCGCGGGGTCAGACCTGCCAGGTTTCGCAAACCTGGCAGGTCTCTGCTTGCCAGATACAGGCGGACGTATTCCAGGTGGGCGTCGCACTGGTGCAGTTTCATGCCGCCGCGAGTGGCGATTTGCATGGTTTCTTCCAGGTCGTGGTGGGCATGCTCGAAATCGCCCGTGGCGCGGTGCAGGGCGGCGCGGGCCAGCAGGCCGCGGGGAATTTCATCTTGATTGCCCGACTGCCGCAGGCCGTCCACGGCGCGGTGCAGGTGTTGGGCGGCGAGTGCAAACCTTTCGGGTTTCAGGCTGTTACGCTCCGCTGCGGGGGCGCCTTGTAAAAACCCGAAAGGTTTTAAGTGGGCGCGCCCCAGGGAGAGATGGTCGAGGGCAATGTCAAGCAACCAGTTTTGGGTTGTAACCCACTCCAATGTCTGCGCGGCCCGCTCCTGCACCTCCCGGTAGGCCCCCTGGCCCAGCAGCAGGTCGCAGTAGCGGTAGCCCTGCAGGGAGTAGAGCCGCGGCAGACCCGGCTGGCGTTCCTTTAGCAGGACCTCGGCTTCCCGGAAGAGCTTTTTGGCTTCGTCCAGTTGCCCTCCCTGGTGCAGGGCGTCGGCCAGGGTGGTGCGGTTGACCATGCGCCAAAAGGCATCCCCGCTTTTGTCGGCCAGTTCGACGCTCTGGCGGGCGGCGGCAATGGCCGCGGGCACATCACCGCGGGTCAGGTGCAGCTCGCTCAGGTTGCTGGCGGCGATGGCGGCGTTTTTCCAGTTCTTCTGAGCAATCAGAGCATCCAGCCCGGCTTGCATGGGCTGGGCGGCCTCGGTCAGGCGTCCCAGAGCGCGCAGGCGGAAACCAGCCCAATTCAAGACCGCGGCCTTAGCATTTTCGGGCAACCCATCCACAGGCCGCGACCAGGGCGGGTCGAAGAAGCCGGACAGGGCGGCCAAATCCGAGCCGAACGCGCCGAGTTTTTGCGTGCTGTAATGCTCGTTCCCGTGTTTAATCCGTCTGAAGTACACATCGTCCAGCGATTCCTGATGCCGTCCCGCCGCGCAGCCGTGGGCCACGGCCTGGAAGAGGGGCGTCATTTCTGCGAGGGTGTCGGGCAGTTCTGGGGCGCTGTTTTTGTAGTACACGTAGAGGCGGTTGTTGGCCTCGCGCCAGGCTTGGGGGTGTTGGGCGCGCAACTGGGCGCCAAAGTGTTCGCGCACCAGGGGGTGGGCGTCGAGGGTGCCGGGGCGGTGAGAGTCGGCGGCGGCCAGCAGGCGCGCCGCTCGCAAACGCGCCAGGGTCCGCTGCCAGCTGCGTTCTGACAGCGTGGCCAGGGTTTCGGTCAGCCCGGGGATGGGCGGTTCGGCGCGCAGCGCGGCCAGCGATTTGGCCCCGGCGGGCCGGTCATATAAGCCCATCAGCCGCAAGACGGCCAGTTCCGTGCCCTCGCCGAGCCATTTTTCATACGAAACCATCACCCGGCGGGCATGGCCGCCCCGCTCGGCGTCCTCTTCCAGCAGGCTGACTTCGTCCCGGCTGCGCACATCTCCTCCGCACACATCCCGCAAATAGGTTCCCAGCAGGTTCAGGGCCAGACCGTGACCGTTGAACTCGCGGGCGGCCTCCTGCAACTCGGCCTCAGGCCCTCTCACGCCCAGGGCGCGCAGCAGCTCCCCGCCGGCGGCATCCGAGAGATGGTCTAACGCCAGGCGCGGCGCGGTGGTGTGGGCGTAGGGGCCAATATCAGCGACGCGCTGCCGGGTGGTGATCAGGCATAAACCAACATTCGAGGCGGCCAGTTCACGCACCAGGGCTGCCAAAGCCGGGTCTTTGAGCCGCCCCCCGTCCGGGCCGGGCGGGTTTTGCAGTGGTTCCAGGCCGTCCAAGATCAACAAGGTGCGCTGGCAGCGGATCAGGCCTGCCAGACGTGCGCCTTTGTCCCAGGGGGAGCCTTCGTCGGGCGCGGGGTCGCCAAACCAGCGCAGGGCGGCGTCGATGAATGCGTCGGCGGAGGCCGCTGTCTCGCGGGTGCCCTGGCTGTAGAAAGACCAGGCGTAAACCCGCTTTGCGCCGCGGTAATGATCTGCGGCCATCCCCGCCAGCCAGTGATTGACCAGCGCCGATTTGCCCACCCCGCCCCAGGCCACCAGACTGAGCAGGTTGGTATCCGCATCGGCCCAGGCGCCGTCCAATAGTTCTAATTCCAACTGGCGGCCAAAAAGATGCTCCCCGGTGACCGGCAGGTGAGCGATAGAAATATCATCCGGTGGCAGGGGGAGCCATTCGCGCGGTTCCGCGTGTTGGTCGGCGCGGCGCAATAGCAGGCTGATCTCTTTGGCAATCGCAGCCAAATCCGCATCAATTTGGTGTTCATTTCCGCTCGATAAGGGACAACCATCTTTCGGACGGGCCTGCAAACTTGCCAGCCAGTCAACTTCTGTCCAGGCGCAAGGTTTGGCAATCACAGGGAAAATGCGCACCCCTTTCTCCCTGTGATATTTCAATAAGCGGGGCGTTTCTTCGTTGAGAATGAAATTTGAGCTGAGGAAATTCGCTGAGATCAGCAGCACCGCCACGCTGGCAGCATCCATAGCGGCGTCAATTTCGGCGTACCAATCATCGCCCCCTTCGATGCGCCGGTCGTCCCACACGTCAAGGATCCCTTCCATCTGGAGTACCTTCAAATGCGTCACCAGGCGGTCTTTCCATTCTTCGTCTTTATGGCTGTAGCTGATGAAAACGGTGGGGTTGGTCATGCTGGCTTCCGGTCGGGGTTTGGTTTTTTCCAAGCGTAGAGAATTCTGCATAAAAAAAACTACAACGAATTTAGAAAGGAACGAATTTGAATCTCTGAAACGAGACATAGCCTTTGGCAAGGTGTTTTCGGAGCTGCTCAAATGGAGCGAATGCACAGGCTCGAGGTATAAATTCGTTTTTTTCCTCATTCGCTGTAGTATTGCCAGCGGAAAACTTTTATGCAGAACTCTAAGCGTATTGTAGTTGATCAATGCGGGATGTGCAAATATACTAAGGAACTGTGATTACCGCTGAAGCGGCGCCTTGTAAATAATTTTCCCATTTGATGGAGAGAGCTTTTAGCCTGGGAGCCACCCCCGTAGGCCCAGGCGGAGGCGGCGACCTGGCGACGTTCACCCTGTGCGAGCCTTATCCGAGGGAGACAGTCTCTTGGCCTTCCAAAGCGCTCAAGTCAGCTACCGCACCGGAACCCCGCAGACTATCGTCGCCATGCTGAGTGGCAGAGTGGCTGTGACGAACAGTTGGCGTATATACCTGCCGCTGGTGGTACGGTAGGGAAGATGCGTTGGGAGATAGTGTTTTAGGCGGTTGGTGAAATGGAACGCGGAGGACACGGATTTAACGGATTTTCGCGGATTCTTTAAAAATATAAAAAAAAACGCGTCAATCCGCTTAATCCGCGTCATCCGTGTTCTATGTACGCAAAGAGCCAAACTACCCCCAGGTCAGCCAATAAGCCGCATTCTGTCCAGCGGAGGGGAAAGGTTTACACTCCCCGAAGGGGGCTTCGTCCCTTGTCCTCCGCGTGGGTGGCCATCTGTCTGGGACGTGCCTCTCGGCGCGCCTCGGTGCAGCCTACCCGGAACTGATAGGGAGACGAGCAGCCTCCCGCGATGGAATGATGAATTTTGAATAACGATTAACGGCCTGGGCCGTTCTCCGCTACTCGCCATTTGCCATTCGCAACTCGCTTCGTTCCTGTTTGGCCTTGCTCCCGATGGGGGTTGCCTGGCCGCGAATGTTGCCACCCGCGCCGGTGGTCTCTTACACCACCTTTTCACCATGACCGGGATCAGTGATCAGGTATTAGGGATCAGGCAAGATACCTGATCCCTGTTCCCTGATTTACCGATTCCGGCTGTCATTTTCTGTGGTCCTATCCGGCAGGTTGCCCCGCCCCGGACGTTATCCGGCATCGTGCCCTGTGGAGTGCGGACTTTCCTCGATCCCGACGAGATGGGACCGCGGCCACCCGACCGACCTGGGGTATTGCCATGTTACCATGAACATCTCATCAGGGCTAGACAAATTTATCTCCCTCATGTAAAATAACTCGCCGTAAAAACTGATCTACCCAAGTATTGGAGGCCCAATTTGGCTAATACAAAATCAGCAATCAAACGAATTCGACAAAATGAGAAGCGCCGCATACGCAACCGTGTGTTCCGCGGTAGCGCCCGTACATTTGTAAAACAAGCTCGATTGGCAATCGAAAGTGGCACTGTGGATGAAGCTCGCGCTGCTACCATGCAAGCTGTCAGTGCGCTGGATAAAGCTGCTCAAAAGGGTGTATTGCACAATAACAATGCTTCGCGGCGCAAAGGCCGTCTGATGAAGCAGTTGGCTGCTTTAGAAGAGCAACAAGCGTAATTGATATTTTCCCCAGGTTAACCACCCGGCGGGAGCTTATTCGAAGCTCCCGCTTTTTATGTTAACTCTCCCATCTTTTGTGCGTTCACGAGGCATAAGCGCTCGCGCGGTGGTATGCCGCAAAAGTGTCGGGCAGCCTTGCTCTCAGCGCCGTCCCAGGCGCAACTGGGGATAACAAACCCGCTATGGACGGCGTCGGAGCAATGATGGCCCAAACTAGCAGCTGACCATCGACACTTTTGCGGTATACTCTCGCGCGGGTCTATTCCAAACCAGATGGTTGTTGTATACTTGGGTTTGTATTGTGCAAGTACGAAATTCTAATAACATCTCAATATCCATCCACCCTTCTTTTTGAGATGATAATATTTCGGCACTTTGGGATTTCGCGTGGTGAGATCCCCTCCTACTTCCACGCGAAGTTCCAGAGACCCATAAATTCTATTCAGGAAAGCGAGGTGCGATATGCAAATTAGTTGCTTTAAGTGTCACATGCCCATAGCAATGAGTAAAGATGCTATCTACGCGGCATTGGATGTGATTATGGACGAGAATTTGAACCGCTACGATGTACACTGCCCAAAGTGCCGCAAAGTAAACCGCGTTTCTCGCAAGCAATTATTGCGCGCGGCCCCACACTGGAAGCGGGACAGGGATGAGGCCCAGGCTGAGTAATCTCTCTTATTCCACCGGGTGGTTACCCAGTATTGCGTCGATATGTTCCAGCACGTCGCCGGAGAGCAGGTCCACCGCTTCGGCGGCGGCCAGGTTGTCTTCCAGTTGCGAGAGTCTGGTCGCGCCGGTTATCACGCTACTGACCACTTTACGCCGCAGCAGCCAGGCAATTGACAATTGAGCCTGGGTAATCCCCAAATCCGCGGCCATCACCCCTAATCCCCGGACAACGGCAATCCTTTCAGGGGTCAGGTTTTCTTTCATCCAGGCCATATTCTCCAGGGAAGCGCGGCTGCCCTCGGGAATCCCATCGTTGTATTTCCCGGTTAGAATTCCAAAAAAGAGGGGGCTGAAGGTCGTCAGGCCAATCCCAAGTTCTTTGCATATAGGAGCCAGTTCGTCTTCGACGCGCTTGCGGTGGAACATGTTGTATTGCGGCTGTTCCATACTTGGGGGTATCAGATTGTATTGACGGGCTGCGCCACAGGCCTGTGATATTTGCGCCGCCGTCCACTCAGAAGTACCCCAATATAAGATTTTACCTTGCTGGATGAGGGTGTTCATAATGTAGACCACTTCGTCTAAAGGAGTGTCGGGGTCGAAGCGGTGGCAGAAGTACAAGTCTACGTACTCGGTTCCCAGGCGTCGCAGGGAGGCATGAATGGACTCGGTAACGTGCTTGCGGGAGAGACCGCGCCCGTTGGGACCGGGCATGGTGGGTGAAAAAACTTTAGTAGAGATAACCAAAGCTCCGCGGGGCAGATCTTGGATGGCTTTTCCCATGACGGTTTCGGCCTGCCCGTTGGCATAGACATCAGCGTTGTCGAAATAATTAACGCCTTTATCGTAGGCCGCGTGGAGCAGATCGCTGGCAGTCTGCTCATCGATTTGGTCTCCAAAGGTGAGCCAAGAACCCAATGAGATTTCGCTTAGTTTCAAACCAGAATTTCCTAAACGCCGGTAGTGCATGGAATACTCCTTCGAAAATAGTATGCAAGTGGGAAGTCTGCAAGTGGCAAGTTTGCAAGTGGCAAGTTTGCATGTTTACCACTTTGCACGTCGGCAACAACATGGGCTTGTCATCAGTGACCCTGCGAATTTGTAGGACGAATTTGGAAATTCGTCCTACAAATCGAAACGGCAATAGGTCCACGGCCAATCGTTCCACTCGGTAACTAATCCAGCTTTGACCGGGTTGTATACCACGTATCGAAGAATTCGGCGCCATTCTGCATCGTCGCGCACAACGTGGTCATAAGTTTCGGGCTGCCAGAATTGCCCCGACCGGTTCAGGATTTTGTTGGACTCGAGGGCGGTAAACACTTTGATAGAGTGCATGATGGACGTCAAGGAATGATACCCATCGCCCTTTGGCAGCGGCTGAAAAACTGCATGTGCGTGATTTGACATAATACTATAAGCATCCAGCATGTATCTTTCGTTGTTCAAAAAATGCAAGCTCTTTGCCACAATGTCTGCTACACGTTTATCTTTCAGCCAAAACGGACCGGTGGTACTGGTATCGAGGGCATTATCCCATTTGCCGAAATAGCGGCGTTGTTCTTCGTATCTCCGTCGGGCGCGCTCTTGAGGGTTCTTGATTGTTGTTATTTCTGTTTCAGCGCGATGGAACTCTTCGCGGAGCCGTTGGATTACGTTTACCGGGAGTGAACCAGCGAGACGAAATGTGACGAAAAGAATCGCTCCGGGAGGCTGATAATGGGGGAGTGTTCGCTTGTAGTAGGGGCGGTATCGAAATTGGCTCATGATTGTTGTCCTGTAGAACGAATTTCCAAATTCGTTCTAAGGTGTGCCCGCTTTATATTGGTGGGACGAATTTGGAAATTCGTCCTACAGTATACCCCAACGTTTCCACTCAGCACGGATTTCGGCTTGACGGCGGGATAGGTCGTTTGGGAGGCCGATGCGAACTGCGGTGATGGGGGAACCGGGTGCAATTGGGCGAATGGGGTACGCGGCAATCTCGAAGGGGGCGCGCACTTCGCGGGTGTACGCCTCCCCCGCAGGGTCAATGAGCACCCACCCCGCCACAAAGGCGGCAGTCCGCTCCCCCGGGGGAACATCACGCATCCGCATCAGCAGGTAATCCAGCCAGGTCTGATCGTCCACATCATCGGAAAAATATCCACCCCAACGGCGGGCCTGCACTCCCGGTTCGCCACCGAGGGCATCGATCTCCAGCCCGGCATCATCGCCGAAAACCCAGGGATATTCTGGTGAGTGGTAGTGGCGGGCCTTCGTCAAAGCATTTTCGAGGGCGGTGGCACCATTTTCGGGCGGGGAGGTGGTGTTGGCGGCGAGGTCGTGCAGAGTGAGCACGTCAAAGCCGTGGCTTTGGAAGACCGGGGTGAAGAGTTGTATCTTCCAACGGTTGCGGGTGGCGAAGAGGATGTGCATGGGTGGCAAGGGTGCAGAGTGGTAAAAAGGGCGAATAAGGTGAACAGGGTAAACAAGGTAAACAAGGTAAGACGGGAGGGGACAATGTCTACTTTGTGTACCGTGTGTACCGTGTGTACCTGATATTTATACGATGGCTATGCTCCCCCGATGCGGTATAATCGCTGGCATGAAAATCACAGTGCTTATTCCGGTTTACAATGAAATCCACACGATCCGCGAGATTTTGGATCGTGTGCAAGCCATGCAAATGGCTGAAGAAATATTATTGGTCGATGATGGTTCGGTGGATGGTACTCGGGATATCCTTCACGAATTGAATGGACAAGGCCCCATCCGGGTGATTTTCCACGAACACAATCAGGGGAAGGGGGCCGCGGTGCGTACCGGATTGGATCACGCCCGCGGAGATGTGATCCTTATCCAGGATGCCGATTTGGAGTACGACCCCCGGGATTATCCGGCGCTTCTTAAGCCCATCGAAGAAGGACTTGCCGAGGTGGTGTATGGCTCCCGCTTTTTGGGCGGCCCCCGGCGGACAGCCATGTTCTGGCACATGGTTGCCAACAAGCTTCTCACCCTGATGACCAATATCCTGTACGACACCATTTTGACAGATATGGAAACGGGCTATAAAGTCTTTCGACGCCAGGTGGTGGAGGGGATGCCTTTGCACGCCCGCCGCTTCGAGTTCGAGCCAGAGTTCACGGCCAAGATACTCAAACGCAAAGTGCGCATCTACGAAGTGCCGATCACCTTCAACCCACGCGATTACGATGAAGGCAAGAAGATTGGCTTGAAGGATGCCTTCGAAGCGGCATGGGCTTTGCTCAAATATAGGTTTGTAGATTGATGAGTGGTAAGTGGCAAGTGGCAAGTAATCTCTCCGCATCACGCCACTCGCCATCCGCCACCCGCCACGCCTCACGAACTCGGCCTGATATCGCGCACATTCAATTGTAGCGTTTTTCTCCCTCTAAATTCGTTGACTTCGAAAGTGTACATCAAATCCACGCGTTTGGGCATTTGCGCCTGCCAGTGTCCTTGCCGGAATGCAATCGTGTCGAATGTGAACCAGCCATCGCTGACAGTGAATTTCAAGTGGTCGCTTTCTTTGCCAACCGTTTTGCTGCTGGTGACCTTCAAGCCGCGGCTGGCGAAAATTGCCCCGGGGTTGCCATAGCCGGTGGG
>JBDRGC010000478.1:0-4767 GCA_043818215.1 Chloroflexota bacterium
TTGGTATCAAATCCCTAGTCCCTAGTCCCTAGTCCCTAACCCCTACCACAAACATGCGCCTCCGTCTAATCCTCTCCTTTGCCATCGTTGTGTTGGTCACCGTTGCGAGCGTTGGCATCATTGCCCGCATGAATACGGCGCGCGAAGTAAACGATTTTATTGGTCGAGGGGGAATTTATGGTATCGAGAGCGTTGTCAGCCGTTTAGAAGAGTATTACAGTACACATGGTTCGTGGCTGGGGGTTGATACGGTGATGCGTTTTTCTGGCCCCGATCAAGGGAAAGGACCTGGTGCTTCAGGCGTGGGGCAGGGAATGCGGATGCCGATGCAGTTCCAATTGGCTGACGCTCAAGGGAATCTCTTGGTAGACACGCTAGGGCGCGATGCAACCGGACGACTGAGTAAAGATGACCTTTCGCAGGCTGTGCCCCTTGAGATGGATGGTGAAACGGTGGGATATTTGTTGTCTGAAGGAATGCTCGCTTTTCCTCAGGAGGCGGGAAATTCCCTGCTCGAACGTATCAATCGCACGATCCTGATTGCGGCCTTCATCGCTGGCGGCGCAGCTTTGATATTGGCCCTTTTGTTGGCCCACCATCTGCTGCGGCCTGTGCAAGACCTCACCCGCGCCGCCACCCACCTGGCCGAGGGCGACCTCTCCCAGCGCGTTCCTGTCCACGGCGACGATGAACTGGCGGCCCTCGGGCGTACTTTCAACCGCATGGCCGCATCCCTGCAACATTCCGAGGAGAGCCGCCGCGCCCTCACCGCCGACATCGCCCACGAACTGCGCACCCCACTCGCCGTCCAGCGTGCCCACCTCGAAGCCATCCAAGACGGCATCTACCCTCTAAGTATCGAAAACCTGGCTGTCATCGAAGAGCAGACCCGCCTGCTGACTCGTTTGGTGGAGGATTTGCGGACTCTGGCTTTAGCGGATTCTGGTCAATTGACGCTGGAACGCGCCCCCACGGATATTCCTGCCCTTGTAGGGCGTGTGACCTCTCGATTCGAACCCCAGGCTGCCGGCCGCCAAATTGCAGTGCGGCTATCCTTGAGCGCATCCTGCCCTCCCGTGTCTGTAGATTCTCAGCGCATCGAACAGATACTCAATAACCTGTTCGACAACGCTTTACGTTACACACCCGAGGACGGCGTTATCAGTGTTCAGTGTTCAGTGTTCGGTGACCAATTGCAAGCAGAAAGGAAATTGGATACTGAACACTGGCTACTGGTCACTGTAAAAGACACCGGCCCTGGCATTCCTGAAGAGAATCTGACTCATGTCTTCGAGCGATTCTACCGCGCCGACAAATCCCGCGCCCGCGGTGATGGCGGCACCGGATTGGGACTTTCCATTGCCCGCAAACTAGCCCAGGCTCACGGCGGCGATTTGACAGCGGCGAATCACCCTGACGGTGGAGCGGTGTTCACGCTTGAGTTGCCGGTTAGATAGGAGGCAGGGGGCAAGGGGCAGGAGGCAAGGGCAGGGGGGGTATCAGGTGCGACGTACTGTTACTGTTAAACAGGCTAGTGAAACATGAATACAATCCGAAACAATGTTACCCGTCTGCTCGACCAACGCAAAATCAAGTATTCGGTCTATGAATTACCTGCTGAGAAACTGGGCGCTGATGAGACTGCGTTGTTGCTAGGTGTGTCCCCCGAAGTTGTATATAAGACCATCGTTGTTGTGCGCACTGGAGGCGGCAAACCCATCCTCGCTGTTATTTCCGGCTGTGCGGAAGTGGATCTAAGGGCTGTGGCGAAGGCTGTGGGCGAGAAAAAGGTCAAGCTCCCCACCCAGCGCGAAGCGGAAAAGCTGACGGGACTCCAGGCCGGGGGAATCTCTCCACTGGCACTGATCAACCGCGGGTTCCAGGTGCTTCTCGACCAATCTGCCCAGGGGCAGGCGGATATCCACATTTCTGGCGGTCAACGGGGCTTGAATATCCGCCTGCCGGCAGTAGATTTGGTCAAGTTGACCCAGGCTCGTCTGGCAGATATTCAGGTGAAGGGATAATTGGAGATTGGGGATTGGAGATTGGAGATTGGGGATTGATATCCCTTATGGCTAATCTCTAGTCTTCAGTTTTCAGTCTTCAGTTTTCAGTCTTCAGTCTTCAGTCTTTAATCTCCAATCTCTAATCTCTAATCTCCAGTCTCCAGTCTCTAATCTCTAATCTCCATCCCCCCACTGACAACCCGCACCCGTTCATCATCCCCCTTATCCTCGAAAATAAAATACTTAAGCTCGATGGGAAAAACATGCGCTAACATGCTCTGAGCTGGGCAGTAGCGCAGCGCCGAAAGCTCGATGGCGCGCAGCACATCTTTCTCGTTCACACCGTGACCAGTGACGTGGTATTCGATCACGGCGCGAGTGAAGACTTTGGGATGTTGGTCGGCTTGCGTGGTGTGTACTTTAACTTCGAAAGCGGTCACATCCTGGCGTTTTTTTCTCAGGATAGAGATGGTGTCCATGGCGGTACACCCCGCTAAACTGAGGGCCATTAACTCCAGGGGGCGGAAGCCTTCATTATCGCCACCCACCTTCGGGCTGGCATCCAACGGAAGGGTGAATCCAGTATCGGCTGTGCCTGTGAAGGCCATGCGTCCGTGCCAGGTTACTTTTGCGTCCATAA
The DNA here is from genome assembly GCA_043818215.1 of Chloroflexota bacterium. Classification (GTDB taxonomy): domain Bacteria; phylum Chloroflexota; class Anaerolineae; order Anaerolineales; family UBA11858; genus JBDRGC01. The sequence goes on from JBDRGC010000478.1 coordinate 2,647, forward strand.
TTACTTGTCCTCCAATAAAGGGGTAACATACGCTTCCAGCATCTCCAGGCTAATGGCACCCGCCCAGGCCAGACGTACTGTGCCGGCTGCGTCGATAACAAATGACGATGGCAGCCCGGCGATATTAAATGCTTGCATGGCTTTACCGGTCAGGTCTATCCACATGGGGAAATGCAGCCCATTTTGGGCCACAAAGTTATTCACATCCTGGGCTGAGTCTCCGGCGCTAATGCCTATCAATATAAAGCCGTCATTTTTATGAGCCTGATAGTAGGTCTCCAGTTCGGGCATCTCGGCCCGACAAGGCGGGCACCAGGTAGCCCAATGGTTTACCAGCACAACCTGTCCCCGATAATCTTCCAACGCCATCGCGTTTCCGTTCGAATCGCTTAGACGAAGTGCTGGGGCTGCAAAATTCACTTCCACTGGAACCGTGGATGGCCCCGAGCGGGGTGGTTGAGTGGGGGGTTGAGTGGTGGCAGCCGAGCTCTCGGGCGGGGATGAACCCTCAGGTTTGGGAATGAAAATCATGGCTGCTATCACCAGAATTATGAGGCCCGCTCCGATGAAAGCCAGCGGCAGGAGCGAGTTTGTTTTGCGTTTGCTTCTCTTCGAATGGGTCATAGATATCTCTGGGGTAATGGTAAAAAAAGTAAGTAACGGGATATTTCAGAGATGCTCCCAGCGGCGTCCCCGCTGCCGAGGACAGCGGCTAGAGCATTTTGCGATTTGGTATCACTTCCCATCTAATCACCACCATCCCTGGTTTATTCTTGCAGTAGAGGGGTTATGTAAATCTCCAGTATATCGATACTAATGGGACCATCCCAGGCCAGACGTACCGTGCCGGTTTTATCGATCAAGTATGAATTGGGAATATTATTGTTATTGAAGGCGCGGTAAGATGTTTTTTGGGGGTCAAGCCACACAGGGAAAGTCATCTCCATTTCTCGAATGTACGCTTCCACATCCTCGAGTGGATCATCAGCATTTATTCCCACAATTACCAATCCCTGGTCTTTGTGCGCATTGTGATAGGCCTCGAACTCTGGAATTTCAGCTTCGCAGAAGGGACAATCAATGCCCCAATTGTTGAGCAATACCACTTGACCACGGTAATCGGCCAGAGAAACGGGATTGTCATCCAAATCCGTCAGATTTAACTCAGGGGCTGCAAAGTCCACCTCCCCCGGTATCACGGATGGGATTTTACGGGAACCGCGTATGATGTAAGATGGCGTTGGACTTGGCCCTGTGGGTTCGTTGCTCCCCAGCAGAGGCACAAGTTTCGCGGCTGTCACGATTAGCGCTACCACGCTCACGCTGATCAGAACTTGCCGCCAGCCGAAGCTTTTTTTCTTTTTCCACTCGTAAGGGTAATCAGAGTTTGTGCTGGTCATGGGATGTTCTCTTTCTGCGTGGCAATTGTACACCAGGTTGTGTGGGGCACATAGTAAGCAGAAAGGGGAGCCATCCGTTCTGGGTAATTGACCCGTTGATGTCGCAGCGCAGGCTTCTCCAAAACCGAATGTGCGACGCACTTTGAAAGTGCATCGCACATCAGTTACGGTTTTTTTTGTACACGGATTTCACGGATACCACGGATTATTTTTCTTTTATTTTTTCGCTTTATCCGTAAAATCTGTGTGAATCCGTGTACAAAATTCTCTGCCAACTTATTCAGGAACAACTCTATAAGATGAGTTCCCCAATAACGATGACGGTTTATTTGTACACGGATTTCACGGATACCACGGATTATTTTTCTTTATAATTTCGCTTTATCCGTAAAATCCGTGTGAATCCGTGTACAAAATTCTCTGCCAACTTATTCAGGAACAACTCTATAAGATGAGTTCTGGTCGAAAAAGTCGCGAGATAGCTCTGTGTAACGTGTTGTGCGTACCTGTTACCTCAACCCTCTCGGCAGCAAAATTGTATCACGGGCAGACAAATGCGTGTTATCTTAGCTTTTACAGGAAACGAAAAACGCCAACCAGAAACATGCAACAGCTGTGTCATTCCCAAAGGGACAAGTGTGCGAAGCAGCTTTACCGCTGACACTTGCACCGCACTGCGTTTGGTGCAGTGCAGGTGAGCAATCTCATCCTTGGCGAGAAG
>JBDRGC010000479.1:0-13152 GCA_043818215.1 Chloroflexota bacterium
GGTTAGTTCTTTTTTGCTCATTGTTAGTAGTTCGTCCATTTTTCCTCTGTCCTTTTTTCTTGGTTTGAAAATCTGAAAACAGGACATTTTAACTTGGGAGAAACAGGACATCTCTACTTTGGGCTGACATGAATTGCGGCAAGCTTGACGTGTTTACATAAAGTGTGTACACTTATGGTATGAAGTTTGAATGGGACGAGCGAAAGAATCGAGACAATCAGCGCAAACATGGTTTCAATTTTGCAGATGCTGAGGATGTTTTTAGATGTTCCATGCTCGTTTATTTGGACACTCGTGAAGAGTATGGAGAAGACCGTTGGGTTGGTATCGGGATAACGAATGGGAGGATAGTAGTCGTAGCATATACTGAAGAAACGGATCGAAATACAATTCGTATGATTTCTATGCGTAAGGCTTTGAAATATGAACGGAAAAAATACAACAAGAGCATCAAATACTGACTGGGAACGAATAGACGCGCTGGCTGATGAAGATATAAACACGGCAGATATTCCGCCATTGGATGACGATTTTTTTGCTAAAGCAGAGTTGCGGATGCCGAAGAAAAAAATGCCGGTTACTATTCGTCTTGACCCGGACATATTGACATGGTTTAGATCTACAGGGAAGGGATATCAAACACGTATCAACGCAGTATTGCGAATGTATGTGGATGCGAAGACCAATTAATCTGATAGCAAGAATTCGATTTCTACATCACCCACGGTTTCATTATCCCCCTTGAACATAAATCGCGCCTGGAACTTCTCCCCCGATAGAACACGCAGCAGCCAGTAACGGGCGTCGTCCCACATCTGGTCGTAGGGTATGGCGTCGACGGCAAACCATTGGGGGCGCATCTCGTTGCTTTCGGCGGGTTCCCCATTCCATTTATGGGCCGTAAAAACGTGGACGCGCTGGCTCCATTCTGGTTTGTAGGGGAAGATGAACGTCAGGGTGGCAACGATCTCCAGGGATGCGACCGGGAGTAGGATGCCTGTCTCCTCGGCTAACTCCCGCGAGGCCGCCTCCGCAACCCTCTCGCCGGGTTCGATTTTCCCCCCGAAGCCGGTATATTTTCCCTGACCGAAGCCCATCTTTTTATAGCCCAGCAGCACCTCGGTTGGCGGGGCATCTTTCAACAGAAGAACAAGCGTGGTGTCTTGCATTATTAAACGTGAAACGTGATGCGTGAAACGTGAATTTCACTCTCTACGCATCACGTTTCACGCTGTCAGCTCTACGAAATCAGGAAACAAATTCCCCATTCCGGTACACCAATTCGCCGTCCACAAGGATCACGGAGTCGGTGCGCAGATCGCAGATCATATCCCAGTGGATGATGCTCTTGTTCAGGCTGCCGGTGTCGGGGTAGCCGGCACCCAGGGCCATGTGGAACGAGCCGCCGATCTTTTCGTCGAACAAGATTTGGTGGGTGAAGCGGCTGATATTGAAGTTGGTGCCCACGGCGAACTCGCCCACGTAGCGCGCCCCGGCGTCGATATCCAGCATTTCGAGCAGGAAATCCTGGTTTTTCTCGGCGGTTGCTTTGACCACTTTGCCGCGTTTGAAGGTCAATTCCACACCCTCCACAACGCGCCCGTGGATGATGGCGGGGTAGGTGTATCTCACCCATCCGTTGACAGATTTTTCCACTGGACCGGTGAAGATCTCTCCATCGGGCATATTGTTCTCGCCGAAGGAATTTTTGAAGACGCGGCCTTTCACTGAGAGGGTTATGTCTACGTTGGGGCCGCGCACTTCGACTTTATCGTGTCCCTCGATACGCTCGATATAATTTTGTTGTTCATCCTCGATGGCTTTCCAGGCAGCGATTGGATCTGCGGTTTTTTCGTCAGCAAAGCACGAATTGTAGACGAAATCTTCGTAATCCTTTAGATCCATTCCGGCTTCTTTGGCGTAAGCCTCGGTGGGGAAAAGGGTTGTCACCCATTTGAAGGTTTTCTCGGCCCCGCGCCACATTTGAGCGCGCAGGATGGGCGCCAGCGCCTTTTGACGGCGGGCGTGACGCGCCGGATCGACTTCCGTCAGCGCTCTGGGGTTGGTATCCGAGTGGATGCGGATGCGGGCTTCGAAGGTGTCGTAGGCCAGTTTTTGGAATGTGGGCATGAAATCCAATTGATCATCACCGGCATGGTCGAAGAACAACACTTCTTGATCGGGGATTGTCAGCAGCAGATGCGGGTGGCCGCCGTGATCGAGAATGGCCGCATACAATGCGCGCACCAGCGGCTCCGCCGCGGTGGTGGCTTCGATAAGCACCCGGTCGCCAGGCTGGATGCGGGTGGAATGTGTTACAAGAATATTGGCTAGTTTTTGAATACGGATGTCGGTCACGGTAGTCTCCTGAATTTTGTGCGTCACTTGGTAAGTGGCCTAAATTATATCATCTTGTCCGCGTCTTATTTTTAAGTTGTAGTGTTCTTTATTTTATGGGACGCGGATCAACGCGGATTTACGCGGATTCTTTTTTTATTTATTTTTCTGCTCATCCGTGCTCGTCCGCGTCCTATCTACTGAAACTGTCGGGTGGCTAGTTCCGCAAATTTACCTTGTTTCGGGCATGATGCAAATGACCATATCCCCAGAGATGCGGTATACTGGAAACGGTTCAGGATGCAGGAAGCAGGAAGCAGGATGCAGGAAGCAGGAAGCAGGAAGCAGGAAGCAGGAAGCAGGAAGCAGGAAACCAGGAAACCAGGAAACCAGGAATCAGGTATCAGTGCATCCTAATCCCCAATCCCCAATCCCCAGTCCCCAATCCCCAATCTCCCATCTCCAATCTCCCATCTCCCATCTCCAATTACCAACCCATGAAACAACTATTACAAAACCTCCGCACTGGCGAGACCACAATCGCCGAAGTTCCCACTCCCACCCCCAAACCCGGCACCGCCCTGGTGCAGACTGCCGCCTCACTCGTCTCTGCCGGAACCGAGCGCATGTTGGTGGAATTTGCCGAGAAATCTCTGGTCGGCAAAGCTCGCTCCCGCCCCGACTTGGCACGCCAGGTGCTCGACAAAGCCCGCCGCGAGGGCTTGCTCACCACACTCGAGGCCGCCTTCAACCGCCTCGACCAGCCCATGCCCCTGGGCTATTCTTCAGCGGGAACTGTCGTCGCCGTAGGTGAAGGGTTGCAGGACTTCAAAGTCGGCGACCGGGTGGCCTGCGCGGGCGGGGGGTACGCAGTTCACGCCGAATACGCCATCGTCCCCAAAAATTTACTCGCCCCCCTCCCCGATCATGTGAACTTCGACTCCGCCGCCTTTGCTACCCTGGGCGCCATCGCCTTGCACGGCTTCCGGCTGGCCCAGCCCCAACTGGGGGAGAGCGTGGCTGTCATTGGTTTGGGATTATTGGGACAATTGATGGTGGGAATCGCCGCTGCGGCGGGATGCCGCGTCCTCGGCGTGGACCTTGACCCCAAGCGGGTTGAGTTGGCGCGCCGCGCGGGGGTTGAGGCTGTTCTGCGGCCCCAAGCCGAGGAGGCCGCCCAGTCATTTTCGCGCGCCCGCGGGGTGGACGCGGTGCTGATCTGCGCCGACACTCCCTCGGATGATCCCGTGACCCTGGCCGGGGCCATCGCCCGCGACCGCGCCAATGTGGTTGCCGTAGGCGCGGTGGGGTTGCACATCCCCCGCAAAGTCTACTACGAAAAAGAATTATCCTTCGTCAACTCCCGCTCTTACGGCCCGGGACGTTACGACCCCGGCTACGAGGAAGGCGGGCACGACTACCCCATCGGTTATGTGCGCTGGACAGAGGGCCGCAATATCGAAGCCTTCGTGGATTTGCTCGCCTCGGGCCGCGTCGATGTCGCCCCGCTGATCACCCACCGCTTTCCCATCGAGCAGGCTCCCGAAGCGTATGGACTCATCACGGGGAAACGCGAAGAGCCGTTCCTGGGTGTGTTGCTGACATATCCGACCACCGACCGCCGACCGCTGACCGCTGACCGCCGACCCCTCGACTCCGCTCGGGACAGGCCGCTGGACTCTCGGCTTAGCTCGGGGCAGGCCGCTGACCGCCGACCCCTCGACTCCGCTCGGGGCAGGCCGCCGACCGCTGACCGCCTTAGATTGGGTGTTTTTGGGGCCGGCAATTTCGCCACTGCGGTGATGCTGCCGGCCATCAGCAAAATCTCGAATGTGGAATTGGTGGGCATAGTTTCTGGCTCAGGTTCGAGCGCTCACCACGCGGCCAGCAAATTCGGCTTTCGCTACGCGGCAGATAGCATCGGGCAAATCCTGAACGACCCCGACATCAACACCGTTGCTATCCTCACTCCTCACGATTTGCACGCCGGGCAGGTAGTTGCCGCCCTGCAAGCGGGGAAGCATGTTTTCTGCGAGAAACCGCTTGCGCTGACCAGTGATCAGTTGTCAGCGGTTGGTGAGCAGTTACTGAACACTGAACACTGCTTACTGACCACTGGTTTTAACCGCCGCTTCGCCCCCCTCTCCCAACTCCTGCACGCTTTCATCGCCGGTCGCAAGGAACCGCTGATGGCCCACTATCGCGTCAACGCCGGCTACATCCCACTGACGCATCGGCTGCACGACCCCGAAGTGGGCGGTGGGCGCATCATCGGCGAGGGCTGCCACTTTGTGGATTTTCTGGCTTTTTTGGTGGGGTCGCCTCCCACTTCCGTTACTGCCCATGCCCTCCCCGACGCGGGCCGCTACCGGGAGGACAACGTTGTGCTGACTTTTACGTTCCCGGATGGCTCGGTGGGTACAGTCAGTTACCTGGCCAATGGCGACAAAGCCTTCCCCAAGGAGCGCGTCGAGGTCTTTGCCGGGGGGCGTGTGGCCGTGTTGGATGATTACCGCTCGCTGGAGACCGTCCACAACGGGCGGCGCAAACTCGTCCGCTCCCGGCTGCGGCAGGATAAAGGTCACCGCGCCGAGTGGGAAGCCTTCGCCGCTGCCATCACCCAGGGCGGGCCGCCACCCATCCCCTACGAGCACCTCTTCGATGTGACACGCGCCACCTTCGCCGCTGTGGATGCTTTGCGCAGTGGGGGGCGGGTGCGGATTTAGGCAAGAGTAGGTAGAAGCTCATGGTACAATCGCGGCAGAAGGTTAGATCATTATTCCGTGTACTTCAAAAGGTGAAATATGGAGATGCGGCATATTAAAACTTCACTTTCTTATCGTTTACCTCTGACGATTGAACAGATGGAAGACGGTACTTATATGGCTACCAGCTCGGTTTTGCAGGGTCTATTGGTACAGGCTGATACGGTTGATGACGTTATTGCCCTTGCTCCTGGTGTTGCGAAAGCATTGATCGCAGCTATGCGTGAAAAAGGGAGACGAATTTTACACTCGCAAGAAATGACCGCTCACTGAATGAGTACTCCTCGTCGGCTTTTCCTCGCCATCAAAGACTTGCGCGAACTTGGTCTCAGGGCGGGCCGCCACCCATCCCCTACGAGCACCTCTTCGGTGTGACGCATGCCACCTTCGCTGCTGTGGAGGCCTTGCGGAGTGGGAGGCGAATGCTTATCGACGATGGGGGGATTGGACGGTAAGATTGGTGCAAAGATATAGTGTAAAAGGAATACGCCATGAAGAAACCCAAAAAAATATCTGAAATCGCAGCTCCCTACAAAGTCGAAAAAGAACGTCTCAACCTGTACCTGCCCAAGTCGTTGGTGGAAGAACTGCGAGCACGTGTCCCCGCGCGGGAGCGGACGCAGTTCATCGCCGATGTGCTGGAACGGGAGTTGCGAAGAATTCGATTGAAGGCTGCAATTGAGGCTTCCGCAGGAGCCTGGAAGGACGAAGATCACCCCGAAATGGCAACCGGAGCCGACATTGACCGCTGGATCGAGGAGCAGCGCAGAATAGGTACTCGCGATTGGTCGGAAGAATGGAACCGCAATGACTGATCATCTGCTAGACTCAGGGATATTGATTCGTCATTTGCGTGACCAGCGCGATTATGTGGCACTGGTTGATCGATTGTCAGACGAGGGAGACCTTTTTATTGCATCCTTCACCCGCCTGGAGATCGTGCGCGGGATGCGAAAGCGCGAACGGCAGGACACTTTCGAATTGATGGATTCGATGTTCACGTTGCCGATGGATCATATCATCGCCGATCAGGCTGGCGAGTTGATTCAATCATGGCGCACCCGCGGGATTACTCTGGGGGATGCAGACGCGGTGATTGCAGCCTCAGCCATCGCATACGAGCTTGACCTGATCACCACCAACGCCCGTCATTTCCCCATGCCGGAGTTGACTGTCTGGCAGGCGGATGAGGTGGGGAATTTGAGCATTTACGAGCATTGAGAAGTGATTTGGGTGTGTTTTATTTGATTTGGAGTGAAACATTTCGCCGGTTGAGTAGCCGATGCTTTTCCGGGGTATACCTATGCAGGCACTGGGCAATTGCACCGTAACGCAAGTGCTGGTGTCGAAACCCAAAAATGTCGCTTTGACCAAGTAATATCGCTCGATTTCGATACAGGCGACGAAAAACATATCGCCCACTCAATCAGCGCTTTCAAATGAAATGAAACACACCCAAGTGATTTACGTACATAAAATCCCCGCATGTTTCAACCTCCGGGATTTTCTCGTTTAAAGACGTTTGCTGAGGTTTCTTGTGCTGTCTTGCCAGTCCCACCAGCGCGGGTTAACAGAGAATCACTAGCCAGAAAGTCATCGCGAAAATTGGCATTTGCCAAAGGATCGCCGGCCGCGTTGATGTCGTACCGCTGATCGAGTGCTTATTGACGATGGGGGGATAGGACGGTAAGATTGGTGCAAAGATAGAGCTGAAAAAGGAATGCGCTATGAAGAAACCCAAAAAAATATCTGAAATCGCAGCTCCCTACAAAGTCGAAAAAGAACGTCTCAACCTGTACCTGCCCAAGTCGTTGGTGGAAAATTTACGGCAGTATGTGCCTCATCGCGAACGCACACAATTCGTTGCAGATGTGTTAGAACGTGAGTTGTATCGCATCCGACTGCACGAGGCGTTGGATAAATCGTATGGTGCCTGGAAAGACGAAGATCACCCAGAACTGGCAACTGGTGAAGATATCGACCGCTGGATCGAAGAAGGGCGCAAAACGCTGACCCGTGATTGGTCAGAGGAATGGGGGCGGAATGAGTGATTCCCTGCTGGATTCTAGTATATTGATCCGTTACCTGCGCAGGACGCGGGGATACCACGAGTTGTTGCACAATTTGGGAAACAGTGGATGGCTTTATATTGCGAGCTTGACTTGATCACCACCAACGCCCGTCATTTTCCCATGCCGGAGTTGACTGTCTGGCAGGCGGATGAGGTGGGGAATTTGAGCATTTATGAGCACTGAGAAGTGATTTACGTACATAAAATCCCCGCATGTTTCAACCGCCGGGATTTTCTCGTTTAAAGACGTTTGCTGAGGTTTCTTGTGCCGTCTTGCAAGTCGCACCAGCGCCAGCAATCTCACCGCAACGCTTGCATCCTGCAACCGAAGGGAGTGTTGAAGAAACGCCAAGTTCGATTCGCAAGCCCTGAAAAAGGCTGGTATAATCGCCGCTGCGCTGGCAACCTGCTGGGAAGATAGGCTCTTCGGGAATTACTGTGGTCAAGCCCGAAAGATATTGCCGGGCTGACAGGAAAGAATGCTTATGAGTCCTGAAAATTCTTCAACAACGAAACTTTGTCCTACCTGCGGTACGCGTCTCAGCGAGGATGCCACCCGGTGTTTGGTTTGCGGCAGTGAGTTTGCAGTCAATGGAGAAACATCCGCTAAAGCATCCAAATCTGTGCGGGGCAGCCGAATGCCGAAGATCACCCTCAGCCTGCCGGTGGCGGTTGGCTTGCTGGCATTGTTCTTGACCGTTGGCGCAGTGATGGTTTTCTTTGCGTTACAACGAACGGGACGCGTGGTAGAGCCTACCGTGACACCCACATTGACACTGACTGTCACACCATCGCTGACCCCTACCCCCGCTACACCGACTGTGACCGCCACGCCGCAACCCACAGCCACTCCCTTCACTTACATTGTAAATGTAGGCGATACGTGCAGCGGCATCGCGGCGGCCTTCGATATTTCGATCCAGAGCATCGTGCGCACCAACAGCCTGCCGGCAGATTGTGCCACATTGTACGAAGGGCAGGAACTGCTGATTCCATTTCCGACACCTACAGCGTCTCCTTTCCCGACAGCAACTTTGAGTGAGGCTGATGCTGAGTGGGAACGCTGTGAAAAAGTGTATTACGAAGTTCAAGAAAAAGATACATTGAGCAGCATTTCTATCAACTACGCTGTCCCGATGGAAGCCATAAAAGAATTCAACGGGATGGTCAACAACACAGTATATTCTGGTAGAACCATTATCATCCCACTATGTGAACGCGCTGCGACCCCAGGGCCATCCCCTACTCCAACACCGCCGCCACCTTACCCGGCCCCGAGTCTGCTCCTGCCGGTTGATGGGTCTCACTTTACCCTAAATGACGATAACGTGACTCTGCAATGGGCCGCCGTAGGTGCGCTCAACGACAATGATGCCTACGCCGTCACGGTAGAAGACATCACTGATGGAACGGGACGCAAGTTGGTAGGCTATGAGAAAGACACAAAGTTCATAGTTCCTGCATCCTTCCGCTCGACAGAGAATATACCCCATGTGTATCGCTGGTGGGTGATGACGGCCCGCCAGGTGGGAACCGACGAATCCGGCAACCCCATTTGGGATACTGCCGGGGCAGCTAGCATCCGGCGGGCGTTCACCTGGACAGGTAAGGCACCGGAGGCCACGCCCACCCCTTGAAAATTGGGCGAACTAACGAAAAACCCCTCTTGCTGAAGACTTGCAAGAGGGGTTTCTTTATTAGTAGTAGCGCAAAAGTCGGCAGGATGCTTACACCTCATGAAAACGTGAAGCGTGAAACGTGAAGCGTGGAGCGGGGAGCGGGGAGCGCGAAAAATTCACGCCTCACTCAATCTTTGAGAATGCGCTCATCCTCAAGATTTCCATTCTTGCCATTGTCCGAGATTTCTTCGATATTCAGCGGGGGCAATTCTTCCAGGGAGGTGAGGCCGAAATGCCCCAGGAATTCGGGGGTGGTGCTGTACAAAATAGGACGTCCCGGCCCCTCAGCCCGGCCTACTTCCTGGATAAGCCCTTTGCTTAGCAGGGTTTTCAATACACCGTCACTGTTCACTCCGCGGATAGAGTCCACATGCGGGCGGGTGACCGGTTGCTGGTAAGCAATGATCGACATAGTTTCCAGGGCAGCGCGGCTCAATCGGCTGGTAGCCTCCAAACCCAGAAAGTGTTCCACCAAGGATGCTGTTTCGGGAGCGGTGACCAATTGCACTCGTCCGCTGTGGCGCTGCAAACGGATGCCTCTTTCCTGGTATTGGGCTTCCAACTCTGCAAGTTCTTTTTCCACTATGCGAGCGGTGACTCCCAGGGAGGATGCCAATTGTGAAGATGTGACCGCTCCCGGAGCAACAAACAGCAAAGCCTCGACGCAGGCGATCAAATTAAGGGTGGTTTCTGTTGTAGGTTGAATTTGTTCTGTCATGCTATAATCGGGGTTTGAATATTGCAAAGTATTGGTGAGTATACAAGTAGCTTTGAAATAGAACGCGGACACTTGTACCTGCATCCAAGTGCAGGTGTAACACGGATTTAGCGGATTTACGCGGATTATATATTAAATATTAAAAATCCGTGTCGATCCGCTTAATCCGTGTCATCCGTGTTCTATGCATCCTGTGGTGAAGAACCACAAATTGTCAAAGACGAAACGTAACGACATGCGATTATACCATTCAACCCTTATCATCATCGGATTGGCTTTCCTGCTCTTAAGTGCGTGCGCAGCGCCTCCGGCGACGCAGGCTCAAGTAGTGGCCCAGATCATTGCGGATGGGCAGGTTTTTCGGGTTCGAATGCTCCCCGGTACCACGGTTCAAGAAGCCCTGGATGCCCTGGAACTCTCCCTCGGGTCACTGGATCGAGTTGAACCGCCTGACTTTACTGTTTTGGCTAACGAAACTGAAGTCATTGTTACCCGGGTTCGGGAGGAGTTCGAAGTCGAGCAGGTCGTGATCCCCTACGAGAAGCAGCTCCAACCGAGTGAATTCCTGTCCGTAGATGAGACGCAGCCGCTTCAATTGGGAGATAGTGGCTTGCAAGAAATCACCTACCGGCGGGTGTTCGAAGACGGGGTGGAGGTGTCTAAAACCCCCATCAAGTCTGTGATTGTGAAAGAAGCGGTAGCCCAGATCATGTTGGTGGGTGTGCAAACCTCGCATACTCCTCTCCCCATCCCCGGGAGGCTGGTGTATCTCTCGGATGGGAACGCCTGGATGTTGGAAGTGACAACCGCCAACCGCAGTCCTGTGGTCAGCACCGGTGACCTCGACGGACGCGTATTTTCGCTTTCTGGCGATGGCGAATGGCTTTTATTCACCCGCCGTGCTGAGGCCGGAGATGTGATCAACACCCTTTGGGCTGTACAGGTCGGCAACCCCGAATTCGAAATAGATATGCAAGTAGAGAACGTGGTACACTTTGCCGATTGGGAACCGGGTTCCGACTCCCGGATCGCTTTCTCGACGGTCGAATCCCGGCAGGCGGCCCCCGGTTGGCAGGCCAATAACGATCTGAGCTTGCGCAATTTCAGCATCAACGGCTGGATGGCGCGCCCGGAAGTGGTGGTAGAAACCAATTCGGGTGGTGTGTACGGCTGGTGGGGCACCGATTTTGTTTACGCTCCCGATTACCTGCGGCTGGCTTACGCCGGGCCAGACCGGGTCGGCGTGCTGGATTTGGCGCTGGAAACACAGACCACGGTGTTAGAAATTACTCCGCTGCAAACCCGTAGCGATTGGGCCTGGGTTCCGGGAGTTCAGTGGGGGCCGGATGGCAAGGTGCTTTATACGGTCAATCACGCCCCTCCTCCAGGGGCTGTTTTGCCAGAAGAATCACCTATTTTCGATCTAACAGCCATTCCTTTGGAAATGGGATCGCCGGTTGCGTTAGTCTTGCAGGTTGGCATGTTCGCCTATCCGCTGCCCTCACCTTTGCAGCCCCATCCATCGGGCGAAAATGCCTACCAGGTTGCATATCTACAGGCCATCTTCCCCACCCAAAGCGACACCAGCCGCTATCGCCTGATGGTCATGGATCGTGACGGCTCGAACCAACGAGAACTTTTCCCACCCTCAGAAGCGCTGGGCATCGAGCCGCAGCGGGAATGGGGGGTCTGGTCGCCGGAGCCTTTGGGGGGCAGCGGAAACTACACGCTGGCGATCCTCTATCAAGGCAATATCTGGCTGGTGGATGCCGCCACCGGCGAAGCCTGGCAGGTCACCGGCGACGGGCGTATCAATCGAGTGGATTGGAGATAAGGACAACATCATGCGCATTCTCATCACCGGCGCGGCCGGATTTTTAGGCTCACACCTCTGTGACCGCCTTCTGGCGGAGGGGCACGAAGTTATCGGGATGGATAATTTCATCACCGGCAACCCGCAGAATCTGGCTCATCTGGCGGGGCACGAGGGTTTCTCTTTCATCCGCCACGACGTGTCGGATTTTATCTTTGTTCCCGGAGAATTGGACGCGGTGATGCACTTTGCATCCCCGGCCAGCCCCAACCCACATTCGCCTTATGGTTATGTGAATCTGCCAATCCAAACCATGAAGGCAGGGGCGTTGGGCACGCACAACACGCTGGGGGTTGCCAAGTCTTATAATGCCCGCTTTTTGTTAGCCTCCACCAGCGAGATTTACGGCGACCCGCTGGAGCACCCCCAGGTGGAGAGCTATTGGGGTCACGTTGATCCCATCGGCCTGCGCTCAGTCTATGATGAAGCCAAACGCTTCGCGGAGGCCCTGACGATGGCTTACCACCGTTTTCACGGTATCAATTCCTGCATCGTGCGGATTTTCAACACTTACGGCCCGCGTATGCGCATCGATGACGGGCGGGTGGTGCCCAACTTTTTGAAGCAAGCTTTGCGCGGTGAGCCGCTGACGGTATTTGGAGATGGTTCGCAAACTCGCAGCTTCTGCTACGTTGATGATTTGATCGACGGCATTTACAGCCTTTTGATTTCGGACGAACATGAACCGGTCAATATTGGCAACCCAACCGAGACCAGCATCCTCGAGTTTGCCAAGACCATCAACGAGTTGACTGGAAATGATGGAATTATTTTTCATCACCAACAGCGCGGAGAAGGCGACCCCCAACGCCGCCGCCCCGACATTTCCCGCGCCAAAAAAACTCTGGGGTGGGAAGCTACGATCAGCCTGGAGGATGGCATCAAAAAGACAATTCCATACTTCGAAGAGCAGTTGGGATGTTAGCGATGAAATTCTTGTACAAAAAAACAAGAACATTAGCCACAGATTTCACGGATTGCACGGATAAAAAAAATCCGTGTCATCGTGCCCTTTGGGTAAAATCAGTGTAATCCGTGATTCTCTCACAGGTTGGGATTGGCATGACGTTGACAGGTGTTTGGACAAATCCGCGTGAACGCACGCGTTTCATCCGTTTTGCGGTGGTGGGGACAATCGGCGCCGGGGTGGATTTCGGCACCTTCAATTTACTTTCTGGTGTGCTGGGCATTCATCACGTGGCAGCCAGTATGCTCTCATTTGTAGCCGCTGTCACCAGCAACTTCATTTGGAACCGTTACTGGACCTACCCGGATTCTCGATCGAAACCCCTGGCGCGCCAACTAGTGGAATTCACGGTAGTCAATATTGTTGGGCTAGGCATTCGCACGCCGTTATTTGCTGGACTAAGCGGCCCGTTACAATCTCTATTCTCGCGGCTGTCATTCCTTCCCATCTCGTTTCTGACAGATGAATTCCTGGGACACAATTGCGCACTGGCCTTCGCCGTTATCGTGGTGATGCTGTGGAATTTCTTCGTCAACCGCTATTGGACGTATAATGATGTGGAGTAAGAGATTGGAGATTGGAGATTAGGGATTAGGAACCAGGAAACTAGGAACTAGGAACCAGGAACCAGGAACTAGGAACCAGGAATTAAGAACCAGGCTGACTGCCTGCTCCCCCGCTCCCCCGCTCCCCCGCGTCCCTAACCACCTAACCCCTCACCCCTGATTCACTGAGTTTAATA
>JBDRGC010000480.1:0-10754 GCA_043818215.1 Chloroflexota bacterium
CCAATCACATTCATGAATTGCACCAGAGGGATGATGATGCTCTGGTATGGAATGAACATGCCAAACAGGATGAAGGGGAAGATAATGTCAGCCCCGCGAAACTTCCATTTGGCAAGAACAAAGCCATTCAGTGACCCAAGCATAGATGAGATGAGTGCAGCTGGGATAACCATTATAAAACTGTTTTTCAGCGAAGGAGCCAGATGCTTGAAGGCTTCTATGTAATTATCAAAAGCGATGCCGTGCGGCAGGTTCCACATGGTTTTGAGATCGACTTCTGCAAAACTCTTGAAACCGGTTGCAATGATTATATACATCGGTATGAGATAAAAAACCGCCATGGCGATCAGCGGAACGTAGAGCCAGTTTTTTCCAACGCGAAACTTTTTCATTGCTGGATCTCCGTCTTCAAGGTGTAACGGATGTAAGGGATGATTAGCACCGCCACACTGATCAGCAGGAGAATGCCAATGGCTGCGCCGCGTCCATAGAATAGACCGTCAAAGGTTGTTTGCCACATATAGATAGCGGGGACATCCAAGGGAAGTTGTTTGCCGGCTATGGCGATGATCAGGTCAAACACCTTCAGGGACATGTGCCCAAGGATAATCAATGCACTCAATGTGATCGGGGTCATCAATGGAAGGATGATGTGCCGGTAGATTTGGATTTCATTGGCGCCGTCAATTTGGGCGGCTTCTCGCAGTTCATGTGGAATCGATCGTAGACCGGCCAAATATAGCGCCATCGTGTAACCTGACATTTGCCATATTGCCGCTAAGGCAATCGCGGCCATGCCCCAGGTTGGGGTCGTGTGCCATTTGTTGACCAGGAAATCCAGGTGGAGCGATGTGAATAGAAGATTAAATCCGCTCATGCGTGATCCTTCTGCAGGATTCATCAACCAACGCCAGACAACCCCGGTAACGATATATGAAATTGCCATCGGGAAGAGAAACAGACTTCGAAAAAAGCCTTCCCCTTTCAAGCCCTGGTCCAGCATAACTGCCAGGAAAAAACCCAGTAGAATGCTTCCTACAACAAAAACACCTGTGAATATCAATGTGTTGCGTATATCAACATGAAAACGGGGATCGGAGAATAATGCCAGATAATTCTTTAAGCCAGCCCAGGAATAATCTGGGTTCAAGCCTTTCCAGTTGCTAAGAGAAACGCGTACAGACCAACCGATAAAGCCATAAACAAAAATTAATACTGCCAGAATGGATGGTGAAATAAGGAGGATGGAAAGATAACGATCCTTGTCTTTGAACATATTCCGACCTCGTTCTTAAAGAAATCATTGAGGCCCCGTTTTGCGGAGCCTCAATGATTTATTGCACACTAGATTTTACTGGCAAGGGCCAGAGCTAGCGCAGGTGGCAACCAGGGCGGCTTGGAATGAAGCCACGTCTGGGCCAGCCATGAATAGCCCTAAAGCTGTATCGATCTCAGATTTCCAGGAGTCATTGGCGACCACGCCGTGGGTCAGGGAACCAACAACGACGTTGCTGGCCCAGTCATCCATGGCGGACTGCAGGTATACACCGAACAGAGCGGGATCGCAGTCCGTGCGGGCGCAGATGGAACCTTTGACAGGGTTGAAGGCTTCTTGTCCAGCCTTGGAGCCAGCGATCGTCAGCCATGCCATTGCGCCATCGGAGTGAGGTGCGCCAACTGCCAGTGTGAAGGAGTCGGACAGGAACTGAAAGACGCCAATACTACCGGGAACAGGCGCCCAGCCGTAGTCGGTGATGGGGGCTTTGCCGAGTTCGCGGAAGTACCCTTCAGCCCAGTCGCCCATTACGTTGAAAGCAGCATCGCCATTCACCACGAGTTGAGCAGCATCCTGCCAGGACAGGGAGGCCGCATCAGAATTTGTGTAGGTCAAAACCTTTGCAAAGTTGTCGAGCGCGGCTGTGACTTCAGCGCTTGCCCAGTCAGTTGTGCCATCCCATAGGCCATTGTAGGCATCAGCGCCAAGAGAGCCAAGCAGGACGGTTTCCATCAGGTGCATCTGGGTCCATTGTTCGCCCAGGGCGAGCGGGATTACACCAGCAGCCTGGAGGATATCCATAGCGGCAAACCATTCGTCCACGGTAGTGGGAACGGTCACGCCGTTGGCTTCCAAAATGGCGGGGTTGTACCACATCACATTGGCGCGATGGATGTTGACGGGCACCGAATAGATGTTGCCATCCTGCGAGATGAGCGGGATGAGGGTCTCAGGCATAACAACCAGCCAGTTTTTCGTTTCATACAGGTCATTGAGCGGCTCGATCTGACCACCAGCAACATAGGTGCCGATTAACTCCTGACCAGCGTGACCCTGCCAGCTATCGGGCGGATCGCCGGATTGCAGACGAGTAGCCAGTACCGCGCGCGCGTTGGTACCCGCACCGCCCGCAACAGTTGCATTGATGAACTCAACGTCAGGATAATCTGCGCTGAAGACTTCGATCATGGCTTCGAGGCCAGCGGCTTCACCGCCACCGGTCCACCATGAGAAGACTTCCACCTGGGTACTTTCGACGGGCATTGCGGCATCATCTAATCCGGTGAAGTCGCTGGCAGGCCAGTATCCAGAATCGATGATGGCTTCCTGGACATTAGCTTTGTCAACCGAAACCACAGCAGATGGTTTAGCCGGGACATCTTTCACGCCGTTGTTGTAGGTGTTGGTCTGCGGCGGTGTGTTGCCCTCGAGATAGGCAATCGCAGCGTTGATCGCATCGGCAACCAGCGTGCGCACATCCTTCAATACGGTCATGGACTGTTTGCCGTCGATGATGTACTGGACGGACGCCTTCTCGGCATCCTGACCGGTGACAATATAGCTGGTCACATCGGCGTCGGCGGCGTAGGCATCGGCGATAGCGCGGGCGGTGCCGTCATTGGGAGCCAGGATGAAGACATCACCCTTGTCCTCGGCAGTCGCAACTGTCAGGTTGGCTTCGGCCAGATTCTTGGCGGTGTTGAAGTCCCAGTTAGTGGTGATCTGGCCGATGATCTGGGCCATTTCTTCACGGGTCAACTCGGCCTTGTCTTGCAAGGCAATGGCTTCGCTGGAGTTCTTGATCACGAAGGTGCCATCGGCAATCTTGGGTTGCAAAACGTTCCAGGCGCCCTCGAAGAACAGGAAAGCGTTGTTGTCGGAAGCCGCACCGGCGTACAGGTACAGCGCATTACCCGAGCCTTCGGCCTTGTCTACCAGGTATTGCGCCTGGGCTGCGCCCACCGCAATGCTGTCGAAGGTCACATAGTAGTCCACCGCCTCGGTATCGAGGATCAGGCGGTCGTAAGAAATCACCTTGACACCCGCAGCAGCAGCAGCTTCCGCAGCGGCAGCAGCGGCAGCGCCATCCTGTGGGGTCAGAATCAGCACTTTGACGCCTTTGGTGATCAGGTCTTCGACGTTGGCCTTTTCCTTGGCAGAATCGCCCTGGCTGAAGAGAATCTCAACATCGTAGCCCGCGGCCTCGAGAGCATCTTTGAAGCGAGTCTCATCCTGAATCCAGCGCGGTTCGTCTTTGGTCGGCAAAACAATGCCAACAGCCAACTTGCTGCCTTCGGCCGGGGCAGCGGCATCATCGGGCGCCGCAGCTTCTTCCGTAGCGGCCGGTTTGCAGGCTGCAAGCATTAATCCAGCAAAAACAATCAGCATAACGAACAACAACAATGAGCGGAAATTCTTTTGGGACATTATATTCTCCCTAAAATTATGAACTTGTTTGGCAAACAGGGGAAAAAACCGATACGTTATTCTGGGGACAAACACCTCCTTGAAAAGTTTGTTCTGAATGCACAGGCGATATATATATAGTTTTGTTGGGGCAGGGCTTTTTCGTGCATTTATAAAAAAAACCCATTGATAGTATTCTACCAACATAATTCTAACGGAAAGTAAAATATACGCCCCCCTTTTTTCCCCTAAGAGAAGTAGGGGATTCCCCCTACAATTTCAGGATTCGATATTCTAGCTGCCGACATAGTGGTAAGATTGCGTGGTACGTGTTTACCGAAAATAGGGAGAGCATCGGGCGTTTTTCTCCTGATGCTCCCTTATTTTCGGGCTTTTCACATCGTTGTTGCATAAACAGCGAAAGTTCAGGATGATTGAATATCCATGCCAATAACACGAATTTTGCTCGCGGATGATCATGCAGTTGTGCGTGCAGGCATCCGAAAAGTAGTCGAAGAAATTCCCAACCTCGAAGTGGTTGCTGAAGTCGGGGATGGCCCTACACTGTTGGAACACCTATCTCGAGAGCATCCGGATTTTTTGCTGGTCGATCTTAGTATGCCAGATTTCGATCCGATTAGAACAATCTCCATCATTCGAACCCAATATCCGGCTATGAAGATTTTAATTGTGAGTGCTTATGATGATGAATTCTACGTTCATGGGCTGCTCGAAGCTGGGGTGGATGGGTATCATCTGAAGGATCAGCCATTGAGCGATCTAAAACTGGCAATCCAACAGGTAATGGCCGGTGAGCGTTGGATTTCAAGTCCCCTGATCTCGAAGTTGGTTGGCGGGGGCCGGCCCGCCCACACGACATCCATGTTGACCGCCAGGCAGCGCGATATCCTCCGTTTGCTTCAGGAAGGGCTTGATAATCAGAGCATTGCGCTCGAGATGAACCTGAGCGTCAAGACAATCGAAAATCACCTGACCCGCATTTATCGACAACTGCAGGTGCAGAGCAGGCTGGAAGCGGTGAATTATGTCAGCCAGCATCCTGAAGTCTTAGGCGTGATGGGACAATATGTTCTTCAAAAAAAGCTTAGTAAAATTCATCCACCAAAAGGGGTTGCGATTTTAGTTGTGGATGACAATCGCCGATATTTACGCCAGATACAGCGCGTACTCGGAAGAGTTTGCCCGCAAGCTATTCTTTATGAAGCCGATAGCATCATTGCGGCCGCTCGGCTGGCTAAGCAAATTCAGCCACAACTCGTATTCGTGGATGTGGTTCTGGGGGAAGAGGATGGTATCCGTTGTGCCCGGCGAATTAAGGCGGTTTCGGAGCACTCGAGGATCATTATGATCAGCGCATACCCCGATCGTGAGTTTCGCCGGTTGAGCATGGAGGCGGGAGCTGTGGCCTTCTTGGATAAAAAAGATCTCGACGTGACAACTTTACGACAAGTAATAAACGATGTTTCCTAATGCTTTACGGCTCTTTGGGATTTACCGGGGTAAGATCCCAAGGTCGGGGGATTACAGCCTCCTGCCTCCTGCCTCCTGCCTCCTGCCTCATGCTTCCTGCCTCCTGCCTCCTGCTTCCTGCCTCCTGCTTCCTGCCTCGGCGAGTCCCCAGGGGCGGGGGATTACAACCAGCCACGGAATCCCGCCTGCTTGCAGCCCAGGGCAGCTCGATCCACATCGAAAGCCAGCCTGGCAACGAAACCACTAACAAAAAGCGTGGATGGAGATTTCTCCATCCACGCTTCTCTATTCTCGATCTTCTCAGAACCCTACAGCATCTCCGTCACCGTGACCTGCGTCACGATTTCGTGCGCTTCGAGTTCCTTGAAAAAGGCTTCGGGGTCAATCACTTGCTCAGGCGGATAGACTCCAGGCGGAATGCGGCCCTCTGCCATCCAGATCGCGCCCAAAGCCGGGACAGTGCCGGTCGGCAGCGCGCCTTTCAACGTCAACGTGCCGAGGCGATAGGTCACCGTCTTACCGTCTTTCGTCCCCTTGACTTCGGTAACGATCTCTTTGACCCAGTTCGGGGCTTCCGCTTTGGCAGGGGCAAGAAAGGCCTCGATCGGCGGGACAAAATTACCCATCATAGCGATCATCAAGTCACGCGGGGCGACTTTCGTTCCTCTAACCTCAACCGGCTCTGCGCTATCGAAGCCGAATTCAGCCAGCACGCGCACTTTTTCAACGGTCTCTTTCGCCATGCCCCAATTGTTGATCTTGAAGAAACATTCCTTCACGCCCTTGTCTTCGAAAGAGACCGGGATCGTGGCAACTTCGGAGTGGAGCGAAAGGTGCATCGACAGCAGACCCAGCGGCTTGGTGAACCAGTAGTCCTCGAAGCCACTTAGCGGCTCTTTGGCGACAAATTCGCCGTTTTCGTAAACCATCGGGCTGAGCGACATTTCCTCGAGAATGGTCGGGACAGCATAAGTAAAACTCATGTCATCCGGCGCGGGCGGTTTGATGCCGTCGTAGATGCGAACATATTCGATCGTATCCAGCCGGTCTGCCGCATAGCGCGATTGGATGTTCGGCACGCCGGGCGCGGACCCCATCCCCAAGATCGCGCTCGAACCTTTCTCGGCGAAACGTGTACTGAGTTCAAGTTGCTTGCGGGTCACATGAAAAAGTCCGCCCATATCCGTGTAGTGTACGCCCGCTTCGAGGCAGGCTTCCATGATGGGCAAATTGGTATAGTAAACCGTTGCGTTCAAGCAAGTGTCTGCGCCTCTCAGCACGCTGACCAGTTTAGCATGTTCATTGACGTCTACGTGTTCGATGCTGATTTTCGGGCTTTTAATATAGTCCGCAACAACTTGGGCTTGCTCCAGGTTGAAATCGCCGATGACGATTTCGTCCACTCGAGATTCTTTGACAAGAGCCTGAACCGCGATGCAGCCCATTTTTCCGGCTCCACCTAATACAACGATACGCATTTTATACTTTCTCCTTTTTATTCAGGA
Organism: Chloroflexota bacterium; assembly: GCA_043818215.1. Classification (GTDB taxonomy): domain Bacteria; phylum Chloroflexota; class Anaerolineae; order Anaerolineales; family UBA11858; genus JBDRGC01. Next base: position 6,679 of record JBDRGC010000480.1, read on the forward strand.
CTTACGCAGGCACCCTGCCCCCCTGCCCCCCTGTCCCCACACCTTGGGGGGAATCTCGCTGCTCCCCCCAGAATTGGGGGGCGGGGGGGGGGCTGCGTAAGTCCTTTTAGTTTTATACCCTCCACTTTTGGGAAGGTAATCTCACTCCCGCAGACTCATCTGCGAGTAGTTTTTTGATGAAAAAGTGCGTCGCACCTAATTCTCAGCTTGATACCGTCTAATAATCTAATGTTCAAGCGACAGACCGATCTCGTTAAAGCAGGTGCGACGCACTTCGATGTTCTCGAAAACTCCCTCTCCCGCTTCTGGGAGAGGGGCTGGGGGCGAGGGGAATTACCCAATCCCCAACTCTGCCAACTTCTTTGCGGTGGGATTGCCGCTTTCCATATCCCAGCCAGACATCTGGTAATACATATCCTTCGCCGTTTCGATCTCTTCTTCCGTCAGCTTGACGCCGTCTGTTGCACCGCCTCGCAAGGCTTCGAAGAATTTCTTGGGCAGCTTATCGTCGACGCGGGAGAAGCCAGCTTTGGCGTTGAAAAGCCGCATCATGTTCAGGCGGCGTTCGCCAACTTGGAGCAGCTCGTCTATCGTCACATCCCAGCCGGTGATCAAGCGGACCGCGTCCACGAGTTGATCGGGGCCATACAAATGCCAGGAGGGGCCAAAGACGAATTGGCAAATACCGGCCGAATCCAATGCAGAATAGAGATGCTGCGTGATCAGCGCAAAGCGGACTTTTTCCTCGTTCAAGTTGGTTGCCGGTTGGGGATCATTCAAGCCGATCTCCGCCATCCGTTCGGGATACCACTCGTAAGAGGGATCATGTTCGCTGGACTGATGATCCGCGCCGAAGGGATTGACCGCGTAGATCAACCCCAGCGAGCGTTTGACCTGCGGCATGTGAGCGGGAGCTTCTTGCTTCTTGACAGCGACAACGAGTTCTTCCGTGCCGCGCCCGATAATCTCCGCGGCGCGGGCGGAGCCTTGGGCCAACACATCGCCGAAGCCTTCACGACGGGCGATCTTCTCGACCATCGTGACCATTGCCTCGGCGTTGCCGAAGCGCAGGTCAATGCCGTCGGTGTCCTCAGCAGACAGAAGTCCACGCTCGAAACAGTCCATCACCCAGGCAATTGTCGCCCCGCAGGAAATGGTGTCCATCCCATAGAGATTGCAAAGCTGATTGGCATAAGCTATCGCTTCCAGGTCGTTAATCCCGCAGTAGGAGCCAAACGTGGAGACGGTCTCGTACTCCGGACCGCCAAAGCGGGGATTGACCCGCCCGGTCTCGACGACGCGTTTACAGCGCACGGTGCAGGCGTAGCAAGTGTCGCGCTCTTTCAGGATGGTCTCTGCCATCGTTTGCCCATCGAGAGCAGCCCAGCCTTCGAAAACGCCGCTGCTCCAGTTTTTGGTAGGCAGACCGCCGCCTTCGTTTTGCGAGCTGACGACCTCTGCCGTGCCATACAAGCCCATGCCGTAAATATCGGACTCGGGGAAGTTCTTCGATCCCCAACGGGCGTGTTCGTTAAGCCCACTTTTATCGGCAATCGCAGGGTGCATTTTGCCGCGCACAGCCACGGCTTTGAGATTTTTGCTCGCCATGACCGCGCCCATGCCGGTGCGACCATTGGCGCGGCTGGTCATGCTGATCAACGCCGCAAAGTGAACGCCGTTCTCGCCGGCGATGCCGGTTTGGATGATCTGGATTTTGGGGTCATCCAGTTCTGCTTTGATAAGGTCTTCAACCTGATCGGTGGTCTTGCCCCAAAGATGCTCTGCTGGGCGCAACTCGGCTTCGCCATTTTGCACCCACAAGTACACCGGTTTCTCTGCCTTCCCGTGAACGACGATGGCGTCGAACCCGGCGAACTTCAGCTCTGCGGGAAAAAATCCGCCCGACTGCGAATCGCCGATGGCTCCCGTCAGCGGGGACTTGGCGACCGCCGCCAGACGGCTCTGCCCGGAGATCGGCGCGCCGGTAACTACGCTGGCAGCCAGCGTGAGGGTATTTTCGGGCGCGAGTGGTTCTGTCTCAGGCGGGGTGTGCTCAAGCAGGTAGTACGCGCCAAACGCGCTGCCGCCCATATATTTGCGATAAAACGCCTCGGGCGGCTCTTCGATTTCGAAGCGCATCTCTGTTAAATGAACATGCAGGATTTTGCCGTGATAACCGTAAGACATGGGGATCTCCTCTAAAGTCTCAGATTGCAGGTTGTAAGTCTCAAGTTGCCACTCAATGTCATTAAGTTAAGAAAATACTAGCGCTGATTGAGTAGCGGAGGCACGCATTTTGTGCCGGAGCGTACGCCTGCACTTACGTTACGGTGCAAGTGTCGAAATCAAGCGGATTTTCGTGAAAATAATACCTTTTAGCAATCCCGTTTGGTTTCGACACCTGCACTTGCCGCAGGTGCAAGTGTACGGTTCTCCGCAAGCTCCGAACCTACTCAACCAGCACTACTTGGTCTTAACTTAAAGACATTGACTTGTAACTTACAACTTGCTTCTTGTTTCTTGCTTCTTGCTTATTGTTTCTTGTAACTCGCTACTTCTTAACTGCCTTCACCGAATCATCGAAGATATTCAAGGTCTCGGTGACATCTTCCTCGCTCAAGGCGGCGCAGAGGAACCAGGGTTCGCGTCCGTCCACATCGGGCATCACACCGCGACGGATGAGTTCCATGCCGATTTCTTCGTACAAGTCCATATCCGAGTTCAGGTAGTCGCGGAAGGTGTGCGGTTCTTTGTCGCTGCCAAGCAGCAGGCTGAACATCGAGGGAACACCCGTGACCACATGGGGGATATCCTGTCTGGTCAAAATCTCGTCAAGTCCCTGCATGAGCACAGTCCCACGTTTATTGATGGTTTCGATGACCGGCGTGGTTTCGATCAACTCGAGGGTCGCGTCCGCCGCGGCGGTTCCCGTCACATTGCCCGAGTATGTCCCGCCGTGCGACATGCCAGCCGGGTTGACGGTCATCATCACGTCCTCTTTGCCCGCAATCGCCGCAATCGGGAAACCGTTGCCCAGCGATTTGGCGTAAGTCACCAAGTCAGCTTTGACATTGTAAAATTCTTGCGCGCCGCCGTTGGCGATACGGAAACCGGTCTTGACCTCATCCATCAGCATCACAATCCTATATTCGTCGCACAGGCGGCGGATAGCGGGCAGCATTTCGGGGTCAGGCTGGATGCCCGCCGCATTCCCCATCATCGGCTCGAAGACAATTGCGGCAATCTCACCCCACTGTGCTCTGACGGTGCGTTCGAGCATCTCAATATCGTTGAAGGGCAACGAGATGACGTAATCTGCGATACCTCTGGGGATGCCGGAGGTGTTCGCCGCCGCAATCGGCGCGCTCGGCGATCCCATCATCTGGGCGTTGGATGACGCTGTGCTGAACATGAAGTAGTCAATCTGCCCGTGATAATGCCCTTCGAACTTTATGAATTTCTCGCGGTTGGTGTACGCACGGGCGATACGCAGCGCATGGAAAACTGCTTCCGATCCTGTGTTTGTCAACCGGACTTTATCAACTCCCGTTAACCTGACGATCCGTTCAGCTACCTTTACTTCGAGAGGCGTTGTCCAGGCGAAAAGCGTACCCTGATCTATCGCCTCTTTGACGCGCTGATTGACCACCGGATGGGCGTGCCCCAAAATGATCGGGCCAAAGGCGAGACGATAGTCGATATAGCGGTTATCGTCCATATCCCAAACATAGGCGCCATTGCCCTTCTTGATGACAAGTGTGTCGTCCTCGCCCCAATAACGAAAGTTGGAATTCACGCCATGTGGGATCACTTTGCGAGCGCGCCGATAAATTTCTTGGGTTTTGGGTCCTTGCATTGTCATAAGGTTACTCCATTTATTAACTTGATTATGTAATTAGGGTCTTAGTAATTGATTCCTTGCACAAAAAACAAGAAAATTAACCACAGATTTCACGGATTGCACGGAAAAAACAAAAAGAAAAAATCTGTGACATCGTGCCCTATGGGTAAAATCAGTGTAATCCGTGGTTCCGGCTCGTCCGGGTTAGGTCTAACTGATCTACTCGTCTACTGAT
>JBDRGC010000481.1:0-2338 GCA_043818215.1 Chloroflexota bacterium
TTCTGGAGCCGGAAGAAGAAAGTGCTCTCGATATTACCCTAACGGCCCATGATCACCGCAAAAGCGACTTGATTGCCATACTCATTGAAATCAGCGAACAGATCGGATATCTTCCCCGGGCCGTGCTGATAAACCTTTCCCACCGTTTGGGCATTGCTTTGTCCGATGTGTTTCGAGTGGCCACTTTCTACGCCACCTTTAGTTTAGTTCCGGTTGGCAGACACATAGTAGAAGTGTGCTCAGGGACTTCTTGCCATGTTAGAGGGGCCAATTCGATCCTGGATCGACTCCGGACCGAGCTTCAGTTAGACGTTGGTCAAACCAGCGAAGACATGCGTTTCACTTTACGAACGGTCAACTGCCTTGGGTGCTGTGCACTGGCTCCTGCATTACGCATAGGAGCAGAGACGTATGGCTTTGTAAAGACATCGGAAGTAGCGCCAATATTGAGAGATCATCCATGAGCGAGGTATGGTGATATGGAACACATCAAAAGCACGGAAGAGTTGGAATCATTTCGTCAACGATTAATAGCTGCGCAGCAAAAGGACCATATACTCGTCACGGTGTGCGGAGGGAGCGGTTGTCTAGCCAATGGTAGTGTCAAAGTGGCGGAAGGACTGAACAATGCCCTGGCTGCGGAGGGCTTCGATGCAAAGGTGAAAATTAAAAAAACCGGTTGCCACGGCTTTTGCGAGCGCGGCCCGATCGTTGTAATTGAACCCGCGGGGATTCTTTACCAGGGCGTCGGCAGAGGCACACTGAAAAGCGACCTGGATGATATCGTAACCTCCCTGGGAAATGGGCTCATTCCGGTTGAAAGGCTTATGTATAAGGACCCTGTTACCAAGAAGCCTGTGAGCCATTACAACGATATTCCTTTTTACGCCAAGCAGCAACGGGTGGCGCTGCGCAACAATGGACGCATTGACCCTACAAGTATCGAGGATTACTTGGTCACTGGCGGTTATGGCTCCCTGGTCAAGGCTCTGAATATGGAGCCGGAAGATGTGATTAAAGTGATTGAAGAGTCAGATCTGCGCGGCCGCGGCGGGGCGGGATTTCCGACCGGCTTGAAATGGCGATTCTGTCGCAATGCCCCTGGGGAAATCCGCTACGTTATTTGTAACGGCGATGAAGGCGATCCGGGTGCTTTTATGGACCGCAGCATTATGGAGGGTGACCCCCACGCCATCATCGAAGGGATGCTTATCGGCGCCCGGGCCATGGGCGCACAGGAGGGGGCGCTCTACGTAAGAGGCGAATATCCGCTGGCTATCAAACATTTGAACCAAGCGATCATCCAGGCCAGACAGATCGGCCTGTTGGGTAAAAGCGTGATGGACACGGACTTTAGCTTTGATCTACGATTGGTATGTAACGCCGGGGCATTTATCTCCGGAGAGGAAACAGCCCTTATCCGTTCCATGGAAGGAAGCGTTGCCGAACCTAGACCTCGGCCGCCTTTTCCTGCCCAGTCGGGCCTATATGGCCGGCCGACCTGCATCAACAACGTGGAAACCTGGGCCAACGTCCCTGTCATCATTGAAAAAGGACCGGACTGGTACAGAAATATCGGCGTTGAAAAGAATGGTGGCACAAAGGTATTCAGTCTGGTCGGAAAAGTCAAAAACACGGGGCTGGTCGAGGTGCCCATGGGCACTTCCATCCGCGACGTGGTTTATGAAATTGGCGACGGTATTCTTGGCGACAAACCCATCAAGGCGGTGCAGACCGGCGGACCGGCGGGCGGATGCATCCCCGAGTCCATGCTGGATCTGCCCCTGACCTACGAGGGGCTTACCGAAGCCGGCGCCATTATGGGATCGGGCGGCATGATCGTTCTGGACAGCGAAACCTGCATGGTAGACGTTGCCAGATATTTTTTAAAATTCAGCACCCAGGAGTCCTGCGGCAAGTGTACTCCCTGCCGCGAAGGCACCCGAACCATGCTCGATATTCTGGATCGAATCTGTGCCGGCCAGGGAATAGACGAAGATTTAGACGTTCTAAAACGTTTGTCCTCAGGAATTGCGGCCACGTCACTCTGCGGACTCGGCCAATGCGCTCCCAATCCGGTGCTGACCACCCTTAAATATTTTCGCCATGAGTACGAGACCCATATCCGTGAAAAACGATGCCTGCCCGGCGTATGCACCGACCTGGTAAAAGCCAAATGTATCAATGCCTGCCCCCTGGAGCAGGATGTGCCCGGTTATCTTTCCTTGGTCCTGGAAGGGCGCTATGAAGATGCCATCTCGCTTATATACCAAACCAATCCGATGCCGGGTGTGTGCGGCCGGGTCTGCACCCACCCTTGTATGGACGTTTGCCTGCG
>JBDRGC010000482.1:0-19144 GCA_043818215.1 Chloroflexota bacterium
CCACCCCCCACCACCTGGATACCCAAGGGCCTCAAAGCATCCTCAAGCTGTTTCCTGATCCTTTGCTTGATTTCCTCGCGGGGATTTCCTGGAGCGCATAACTGGTCACATGTATAATCCAGGATTATTTTTTTGATAATAGGAGGAGCAATGGTCTTAGGGAGAAGGTCGTCCCAATCTATCTTCTTCAGTTCTTCGTGTATCCTTCCCGTTTCGTCTTGGTCCCACTTATGTCCCTGCGGTTGTTGATACACTGCCCGGAAAACCGATTCTTTGTTATAAGGATATGACTCTTTCCAACCAGGCTGCCGCCTTCCCGAATCAATCTTGCACGGCCAAAAACTGAAAATTTTTATAGGAATGCCATCTTGGGTTTCTGCTTGAACGGTGAATGCTCGCAACTGAGGGCGCAGGTCCACAACCGCTTGAATTTCTTCATATTTGCCGGTGAAGGTTAATCCCGGCGATTGTACCAGGTTGGACTTTAAGCGCGTGGTTGTGACAACCAAATGATCACAACTAGTAAGGACAATACCCGGCCCGGATAAATATCTAGAATAAGGATTACCATCTACCCTCGGTATTGGTTTTTCTTCCTTCTTCCAATCTTGGATAATGAAGTATGGGAAATTTGTACCCAAGGTAAAAGTCAAGAGGCTGCGGAAGGCTTGCATACGCTGCTCTGCACCTTTCACAGGGAGAATTGAGCCAGAAAATAAAAATAACCCGCCCCATAATATGACGAAGGCGGGCAGAGCTATGGCTATTAATCCAAACCAGGTTTTATTGAGATAAACTAGAGCGCCGATGGCCGCGTACCAAAGCCATAAGACTCCTATACTTTTTACCCCGCTTGATTGGAAGATATTCTTGCCCCCCCAGATCGCTATTATCTCAACCACCAATACAGCTGCTAGCGCGGCTGGCCATCCCCAAAGCAAGCCTGCAGCAATGCAGACCACAGAGAAAAAAGCCGCTGGCGCTCCCAACATGACCACCCCAAATCGATCCAAACGAGAACCTATCCAGGCGGCCATGATGGTGGCTGCGAGGGCCAATGCTGCTAATTGTGGCAAAGCTTCTTCCATTCTATGACTCTCTGGGGGGGGGGTAGGCTTTATGCAATGGTTGGGTTCGTTTTGTATTTCTGAGGCAGGATGTTAGGGGTTAGGGGTTAAGGGACTGCGGGGAAGTGGTTTTGTAGATGTTGTGGTTGGGGGATTTGATGGTCAAGTGAGCTGATGTCCGGGTAGTCACGGGAAAGTAAGACTCCTCCTGGCGGGTTGGTTAAGAGGGGCTTTCTTTCAAGATTGATGTATCAATATCGGTGACAACCAAGTCGGGTCATTGCGATTAACTGCTAACTCGCACCTTGCTTGCCAAAGAGCAATTTCTAGGCTGCCTTGTTTTAGTAACGAACCATAAAAAGCACAAGCTAGTTTTTTAGCACCGGTGTCAGATGCTGGCCACCGATAACCGAGAACTGACGGTACCCCAGATTGAACAATCGCATCAGCTAAACCAAGAAAATCATCATCTAACCGTTCAACATCTATGCCAGTAGTTGCTCCATAACAACTGCTTAAATACACGAAACGCACTTTAGATTCTCTCAATAACAATGTTATCTCAGCAGCTGTCATTTGTAAAACTTCCCCTTGTTTATCTTTGTCTTCCCAAAAGAAAATACTACTTTCTTCAGGAGATTCTGTCTGATAATAGCCATGACCAGCATAGTGAACAATATCGTAATCACAGTTTCGAAGTTTCTCTCTTACAGCTTCATAGGTAGCGTTTCTTGTATTAATGGTATCAACTTCCACAGGGAAAAACTCTTGAGTGTTCAAAAACATTTGGAGTTCTCTTATTTCTGCATCAACACCGCCTATAAATGGTAATGTATTTGACGAAATCAATAAAATTCGAAGTTTAGGCAAAACAGCCAAAATTTGAGGGGAAATTGCATAATGTCTCGGAGCGGCGTTAAAAACAAAGCGAGATAATGGGTGTTGAAGCACCAAATATTCTTCGGGTTGATCTGATCGAATGAACTCTAATGGTAAGTTGACAAGCTCTCTCGATGTTTCAAATTGCAAAGTTAGTATTTTGCTTTTTGTGCGTGCCTCTAAATACAAACCTTTTAAATCATAATGTTTGTCAAATATATCGCAATATAGATCATCTCCTATATCTGCTACTAGGAAACGCCGGTTCTTCTGATCTTTCTGTGCCATTTCTGTTTTTCTAGCGTAATCGACTTTCTTTATCTGTAAAACCTCCGGTGTTGATATTGAATATACATGACGTCCTCTTGACCTTGCCATCAACGGCCGACCTTGTATCAGCGATATTGAAAGCTTAGACGAATCACTCGAGTCCTGTAAACCAAGCTGTTTTTCTTTTTGTTGTGTTTCCTGAGTTTCTTCTAAGGTTTTTTGAAGTAGATCAAACCAATTGGGATTACTTTTATCAATGAAATCGATAACTCCATGATATCTAACTGCACGTACAACTTGGTCAGCTCTTACATACTTAGTGAGTAATATAACCTGCGTTTTCGGCTTCAAGCTGCGAATTGCCAGTGCCAGACTTAAACCGCTTTGATCTTCAGGAGAATCTCCATGTAATCTAACATCTACAATAGCAACTTGAAAATCGGTTTGAGTGAGTTGTACCAGTGCCTCACCTTCATTGCTCGCCAACTCAGCTTCGCAATTTATCCTCACCAACCGATCTTTTATTTTCTGTCGCCAATCAGAATTATCATCTACAACCAACACCTTGAGCATTATTTTCTCCCATTCTGTAAAAACTCTCCCTTGGTAGAATTAATGAGTATTTTCCACTTATGGTGAAATCAGGTGATGGGAAGCGGACAAGCACGGATAAACGCGGATAAAAGAAGAAAAATCCGCGTTTATCCGCATCCAATTCCGGTTGCACCACCACATGTGGAAAATACCCGTATTAATACACAAGGGAGAGTTCTTGATATTTTTTCCCACAGGAATTACTTTTGATATTTATTCTCGATAATCTCGCCTCGCCGATCAAAAGCCTTCTTGGCGGCACTAAGTACAGTATCTTTAAATTCTTGTGGAGAAAACCGTTGCTTTTCTATAAAATCCACAACTTGATGATCCCTGAATGCCTCTCGCATTCTTTCTTTTGTAGCATAGCCCGTTAATACTATTGATTGGGTTCCATTAATCTCAGCTATCTCATCGAGTTTATTGAGCAATTTCATACCTTGTTCGTTAGTCTCATCCCAATCTACAAGCCGAATATCAACAATAGCAACATCGAAAGGATCATTATCTAATAATTCAATTGCTGTTTGATAATCATCCGCCTCTTTGAGGTTATATTCGCCTGTTTCGACAAGGTAACCTACAATTTTGGAACGCCAATCGGGGGTATCCTCTATAACCAAAACATTATAAGACATCTCTTTTCTCCTATGAAACCCCTATCTGAGTGAGCCACCGCCGGGGTTTCATTTGGGGCGTGTGACGGAAAAATGCCGTCATAAGCGGCTCCTTTCATAGTTCGATTTCTGGTGAAATACAATTACCGCGTTGTTTCCTGTATTAATTTTAATATTTCTTCAGGTTCATCAAATTTCGTTAAACAATCATAAACCCCCAACTTGAAAATTTTGCGCATTTTTTGTAATGTTGGCTCAGTATTGAAGAGAATAACTACCCGGCGGCGGCGATCTGGCTCAATCCATATTAAATCTTGAAGATCTTGTTTAGAACTCTCCGCCTGAAGTTGATCAGTTACGATGAGATCAAAAGCATTGCCTTCTGCTAAAATCACTTTTTGAGCATCTGCTAAATTTCGCGCCCGGCTTACTGCATATTCATTATCTTCTAAAGCACTCTTGATCGTTGACAACCAATCATCTCTAGCATCAATTATTAGTATCCGTTTTCTTGGGGCATCCATTACTTCACCTCCAATGGTAAATATATCCGAAACGTAGCCCCTTGTCCAGGAATACTTTCAATTGTAATTTCCCCATCCTGCCATGTCAAGAACGTTCTTGCCCACCACAATCCAAATCCTTTGCTTACCCCTTGATCACAAGTTCCTTTTTTAGCATTTGTATAAAATAGATCAAATAATCTTTCCTGTTCGTTTAATGAAACCCCTGGTCCCGAATCTTTGAACCACAGTTCAACATGCGATACATCAATCTTTTGACTTCCAATTTCAAGGGATTTGGTTTCAGCTGTTTCCATTGCTACAACTGCATTAGTAATTAACTCCACAAATACATCAACAATTAATCGGTTTGTGTATACTTTCGGCAACCCACTAGCCAAAACTAAATCTATGTTCACATCTTCAGGAACCACAACAAACTTTAAAGCATCTTCAAGGAGGCCGTTAATATTGAAACTTGTGAGGTTTTTTGCTCCCGATGGCTTTTGTAACTCTTGAGCCAACTCTAGAATATACCTCGCATTACGTTCAATCATGTCTAATTGTTCTTCAACGTAAGAATCTGTGGTTCCCAATCGATCTTTGATATCAGTAACACAGAGAGGCAATAGAGCTATAGTATTGTTGATCCTATGAGCAATTCCGTCGGCTGCATAGCCCAGATAGGCATATTTCTCAGCAACGGTTCTTCGATCTTGTTCTTCACGTAAAGTTTCAACGTGACGGGCATTCTGAATGGCAACTGCTGCTTGATTGGCAAATGTTGTAAGTAATTCCTGATCTTGTTTGTCCAACCCCCCGACTTCGCGATGTTCAACATTAAGTACACCAATTAGCCTTCCATCAACAAACAAAGGCACTGCAAGCTCGGAGCAAGTTTCACTCAAATATTCCAGATACCGGTCATCTTCTGTAACATTACGAACTAAAAGCGATTTTCTATGTTCAGCTACCCACCCAGTGATTCCACGCCCCACTGGAATACGGATGAAGGTTTCGTCAATTGGCTTTTCTTCCGGTGGATGTACAAAACTTAAAACTAATTCATCCTCCGCATCATCTATGATCTGTATTGTACTGTAGTGTGCATCTGTAAGTTGAGCCGCTTTCTCTAGGATTAACGACCACACTCGTTCAGGATCAAGCGATGCGGTCAATTCTTGACTGACTTCATTCAACGCTTTCAATCGGCCAGCCCAATTCTGTTCAGCGATAAACAAACGGGCATTCTCTAAAGCAATCGCCGCTAGGTCGGCCATAGTCTGAATCACCCACTGATTCTGCTCATCGAAAGCATACTCATGCTCCCAATCGTAAAGAGCGATCACCCCCAACACACGATCGCCTAAAACAAGGGGAACGCCCAACCAAGACAAAGCCACCTTGTCAAGAAATTCTGCATGACTAGGTTGTCCATACCAATTCGTAGACTTATCCAAAGTTTTATGCAGAATTGGCTCATGGGTCAAGATGATCTCTTCTGTCTTCCCCCGCTTCTCCATATCCGCTTCACGTGTAGCCCAACCCCCAATACCCACTTCTACCCGCTCGCCACCCTCCATCGCCAGACCAAAGCTGATCTGGTTGCTGTCCTCATCGTACAAAGCGATATACATATCTCGCGTGTCTGTCAATTTCTGAGCCTGCTTGTAGATTACCTCCAAGACTTCATCGCTCTCCATCTCTAAACTGGCGCTGAGTTCTCTTCCAACACTTGTCAAAGCATTCAAATCTTCTACGCGCCGCTCAAGTTCACGATTTACATCGTAAAACAAAGTGGCGTTGCTCAAGGCTATGGCAGCCTGACCAGCCATAGTTTGAATCACCTGAAGGTCTTGCTCATCGAAAGCATACTCATGCTCCCAATCGTAAAGAGCGATCACCCCCAACACACGATCGCCTAAAACAAGGGGAACACCCAGATAGGATGATTGTATCCTGTCAAGAAACTCTGCATGACCAGGTTGTCCATACCAATTCGTAGACTTATCCAAATTATTATGCAGAATTGGCTCACGGGTCAAGATGATCTCTTCTGTCTTCCCCCGCTTCTCCATATCCGCTTCACGTGTAGCCCAACCCCCAATACCCACTTCTACCCGCTCACCACCCTCCATCGCCAGACCAAAGCTGATCTGGTTGCTGTCCTCATCGTACAAAGCGATATACATATCTCGCGTGTCTGTCAATTTCTGAGCCTGCTCGTAGATTACCTCCAAGACTTCATTTTTAGTAAGATGGATATCCCGCGTCAACTCCTGACCAATATAATTGAGAATGTCGAGATCTTTAACCCTCTGTTGAACATCCGCGTACATACGGGCATTACGAATAGCGATAGCGGCCTGATTGGCAAATAGATCAATCAAGTCCCGCTGATCCTGAGCAAATGTTTGTGGAGTACGGTAGTTTGCAAACAATATCCCCATGACTTGATTATCCACCACCAACTTGATCGCAGCCATTGACTTTATATCTTCACGGATTACAAACCGCTCATCAGGAGCATCCTCACGCACCTCAGTAAAAGGTTCAATCAAAGTTGTTTCCTTTTGAGCATCTATATTGAAGATAGGTTTTTCGCTCCCAAGGATACTGTAAACAACATCATCCTTATAGATTTTATCCTTTACGACAGTGGTATCGTTTCGATCGCCTGCCTGCACAGGAAGAGCGAATTCATCTCGGCTCTGAGTATATTGATAAAGGTCAACCAGATCAGCACCCAAAACCCTCTGCGCATTTTCAGCAATTTGAGTCAATATCTTACCCAGGCTTTCAGGTGCATCGGATATAGAAACCAAAGCCGGTGCAACTTCATGTAAGCTCTTTAAGGCTTCCGCCCTGGTTTTCGATTCTTTAAAAAGCCTTGCATTAGCGATCGCTATAGCAGCCTGACTGGCCAATATCGTGGCGAGATTCTCATCTTCTTCAGTGAAAGCATTTATCAGGTGGCTTTCCATGTTGAGTACCCCCACCAACTCGTCACCCACTAACAAGGGGACATCTAATTCAGATCGAGTATTACTAACATGTGCTTTATATCGCGTATCTTGGGTTACATCTCCCACCCTCACAGGTTCTTTTGAACGCGCCGCTGCCCCCATAAGTCCTTCATTTATAGAGATTCTCGTCCACTGTTGTTTGCCCTTAGCATACTGAAATACCAGTTCGTCGGTTTGCCGGTCAAACAATGCGATCAAACCTTCTTGGCCATGAAGAAGTTGTAAAGATTGGTCCAAGATAAACTGCAATATCTCATCACTATCCAAGGATGATGCAATAGTTTGCGCTATCTTGGTCACCGCATCTCTTTGATAAGACAAATTTGCCCTGTAAATTGCAGTGGCAGCGTGATTGGCTAAAATTTGAACCAGTGACAGTTCATCCGGCGAAAAACGGCGGGGTTGTTTGAAACTGACATAAATGACCCCTACCGATTGGTTGCCAGTAATCAACGGCATTCCTAAATAAGCTTTGATGCCTTGATCACGAATGAATGTACTGACCTTTTCTTGATCTTCAACCTCATCAATATTTTCTACATAAGCTCTTTGCTTCCGCACAATTGCATTGGTCAATCCCCCGCGCGCCCGCGGTTTTTCCATATATTGCCTTAATTCTTCAGGATATACCGCGGCATGGTCTAAATCAAAAAATTCTTGTTTATGATGATCATAAAGATGAACTGTGGCAATATCAGCACCGACAACCAGGCATGCATTGCGTACAATTTCTTGCAAAATCGAGCGCACATCAGAAGCAAGCGTAAGACGAACACCCAAATCATGCAAGGCACTCAAAATTATGATGCGCTCCTCGTTTCGGATGGTTACAGCTATCAACCTCGAAAATGTACGTATCTCATCAATCTCGCGTTGCGAAAACTCTAAACGCCCATCACGGCGCAAAATACAAAGAACGCCAAGTTTATGATAATCAGATACGACAGGAGTTAAATAGGCTCTTTCCCAAGGTAATGCATCCTCTGTGTTAAACAATTGCTTTGGATTTTGGGACAGGTTATCGATTTCACATTCATTGTCATTAAGAAATGAATCCACCACAAGATTTTCGCTATCTGAATGCAAATCAATTTCTGCACATTGAAGCAGCGACTGGTCAACACCTAAACCAACATTGACTTTAAGTTCTCCCTTTTGATCTTTCTGTGTCCATAAAATAACATCTACATCTCCGAGAACAGTTTGAATGTTTTTTAATACTTCTTGAAGACGACGATCTTTTCGTTGAAAATCGGTCTCTCTTCTAAGCGCTATTCGTAATTGGCGACCCTCTGGGGTTTTAAAAGTTGCGTAGATAAACTCCCCTAACGCCTCTGTAAACTCACTGATCTTTTGTAATTCATCATCTGAAAATTGATGAGATTGACGATAATCCACAAAAACAGCGCCTATCACTTCATGAACACTAGGAACCAATAAAGGAAAGCCAACTGCTGACTTTATCTTTTCAAGATGGGTAAAAGGCCCAGTCATGTCAGGATGATGCTCAGCTTCACCGGCAATGATGGATTTTTGCTGGCGGATTACTTTACCAACCACTCGGTCCATACTTGGAGCGCTTCGGCTAAACCGTTGTTTATCAAATAAATTTACACCAATCGGCAGATACAATCGTTCGCGCTCCGAATCATAAAGATGCATTGTGATCAGATCACAGCCTAAAGCATCTTTTAGCCCATTAAGTTTATGCTCTACTGTTTTTATTAGTTCTTCTTTGGTATGAATTTCAGTTGACATTGCTTTCCTCACATTTATCTCAATTCAATCTTATTTGTTTCTTCCAGTGTGCTAATGCGTCTTCATATTCAGATCTTTCAAATTGCAGCCCCTTTTCCCATAGAACCTTCGCCGTCAATAAGTGTGGCAATCCTATTTTCTTCTCCAACAAGACAATTTGTTCGCCTGATAATGTAGCACCACCATTATTGTCTAACCCCTTTGTCAACTGGCGGTGCCCGCGCTCAATTGTTTTCATAAATCGCGGTCGTTGATCCGAAAAATAATCCAACACGCGCGCCTGAGTTTTAGTATCTGATTCCGCTGTATGTACCACTTCAGCTACACAATCCAGTACTGCAGGAATAAAGTTCTGCGATTCGATACCGAGGAAGATTTGCCGCGTAATGATACCTCGAATGAGCAGCTTGATGATCCGTGCCCGGCCATCCTTGCCCGGCGGCGGCGCGCCATCAGCTACAAGCAAATACAATGCTTTGAGATGGTCGGCAATCACGCGCACACTGGCAGCAACTAACGATTCATCCCGATCATTTGCATCCACAAAACCATGTATCGCATCGATAATCGGTTTATAGCCATCAATATCAAAAACCGACTTTTTTCCCTGCAAGATCATGGCTACGCGTTCTGTCCCAATGACTGTTTCCGAAAATGGGTCATCCATAGACTCGAACTTGCCATTATCGGGGTTTAATTCATAGCGAATAAACAAGGAATTCGAGAACTCTACAAAGCGTCCACATTTACATCCCGGGCGGCAATTTGACCCACAAGCTTTATCTTTGCCCTTATCGAAAAACAACTCGGTATTAGGGCCACTCCTCTGCGTTGTCTCTTCTCCGTTAATGCCTCCACCTTGCACCCAATAATTATCCCCATACCCTAACCCAATAATCCGTTCCAGAGGTAACCCTGTATCCACCCAGGCCTGGTAGATTACTTCATCCTCTGGCAGATCATCATTCAGAACTCTTCCGCCTCCAAAATACGTCGCCCAAAGACAGTCTCGATCAATTCCCATAACCGAAGTCGCCAGTTGCCACATTCGCTGTACAGTCTCTACCTTGCCGTTAGGTCCGAATTTAAAAGCCCCCGGCATCTCAAAAATACTGAGATGATAATCATCGATTCCCACTTTATCAAGATCGAAATGACGAAAGCAATCCTGTACCAGAACAAATTGATTACTATCTCTAACTTGCAAACGAGCCAAAGATTGTTCCACTTGGACCAAGCCGGCGCTCATCACAAAGGACATTGGAATGGAATCATCCAACATAGGGGCGCGAGGTAACACACGGTGCCCCATAGAGGCATAAAAATCCACAAATCGTTGACGTATCTCCAATGAATTCATATTTTTTTGATCGCACAATTATCTAAAAACTAAAATCGCAAAAACGCTAAACGTCATATCGAAGTCACTGAACCACTTCTCGAAGTAGTACGCACCACTTTCAAAAGTAATACGCACTACTTCGCAAAGTAGTACGCACCACTTTACAAAGTGATACTAACCACTTCTGTTGGTAATATGGACAAAAAAAGGCATCCCGCAAGATTAGCTGGACGCCTTCTCGAATTCTGTATTTTTGAGAACCTTCTTGAATTCCTTGCCAGGGCGGAATTGGGAGGCCACCTTGGTGATATTGTGGGCCGTAACTGCATCAGGGGTTTCGGATCCGTCGCTCTTCAGCCGCAGTTGGAAGGTCCCAAAATCACCCAGTTCGACTATATTGCCATTTGCCAATTGCTGCGGGATAACCTGCAACAGGGCTTCTAAACCGGCCAGCATGTCGATAGAACTGACGGTTGAAATTTGGGCAATTTGATTGGCTATATCGCGCAAAGTTACCCGCCCGGAGCTAATGTAATTTGCGTAATATTTCTTGGGGGCTTCGGGGTTTTGCGGATTGCCTCTAGCTACTACTTTGTATTTTACGCTCATTTTCTCTCCTTAATGTTTCGGTCTAGTATGCGGTTAAAACAAAAAATCGCCTGGGCGCGCATTGAAACAAACCAATACGCCCCAAAGCGATTTGGGCATACAAACAAAAATTGGAACGATATCCCTCAGATAACAAAACGACCCGCCCTTCTAACAGAAACTGTATGTTTAACCTGCTACAATTTAGGATTATATCATCAAATATAATTTCCAATACAGTGAGTTCTTGTTTTGCTTCATCGGGCAGTATCGGTTGACATTGTGCCCCACAGGGGTAAACCGACGCCTGATAAACAAATCCCATTGAAATGGGTTCAACTCTCAATGCTCTTTCGGCGACTGTAAGTCACATCAACGAAATGCACAAAGTCCACCTTCGTGGACTGGGATATTGATCCTGTTGTATCCTCTCCAAAAAGTATGAGATTGTTCCCAATTCGGCAGCGGAGTGTAGCGGATTAGCGTAGGGGTGTGATTGGCGAGGACGAAATCCGCTACTCCGCTATAATCCGCTGCGAGCAGTTTATCTAGCCTGCGTAGGCAGGCTTCGTGCCCCTGTTGATGTGACTTACAGTCGCCGTACTATCGGCGACTGTAAGTCACATCAACGAAATGCACAAAGTCCACCTTCGTGGACTGGAATATTGATCCTGTTGTATCCTCTCCAAAAAGTATGAGATTGTTCCCAATTCGGCAGCGGAGTGTAGCGGATTAGCGGAGGGGTGCGGTTGGCGTGGACGAAATCCGCTACTCCGCTATAATCCGCTGCGAGCAGTTTAACTAGCCTGCGCAGGCAGGCTTCGTGCCCCTGTTGCTGTGACTTACAGTCGCCGTAGTAGCGATTGAAATCACAACGCGGCTGGGACTGGCCTTCATACCCACATTTCATCATGCTCACCACCCCACCCACGGATTATCCCGCCTTTCTTCCCCCACGCTCGTCTCGGGGCCGTGGCCCGACAGGATGAGCATCTCGTCTGGTGGGGTTATACAATGCACAGCATCACTCATCCCTTTCCAAACGTTGTCGTACAAACAACAAAAACTCCCGTAGTGCTTCGCGCGGATCATTCGAAATTTCACTGGGGCGTACATTGTCTTCCCGGCCATCATGAAAATGCTTCGGGAAAGTCAAAATCTCGGGATGGTCAGGGGCATTGTCGTGACGATGGATCAAACCCCGAACAGATCGTTGTTCCCAGTGATAAGCATATCGTTCCCCTGAATAACTTAGCCACACATCCACGTATGTTCCATCGCGAACCAATAAGCGCAATTTCACAGGAACCGCTGCACGTCGATAGAACAGCCGCCAATCCGTGACCAAGTCCCCGAACTCTCGCGCTGCAATGTCGGCAAGCTCACCGTAGACTTTAGACATCGTCCAACAATCGCTCTAAGTGAGTAAGATGGCTTTCTAACTGCTCCCACTCAATGGAGTTCTCCCAGGCCGGGTGGCTGTAAATTTCTCCCTGTTCGATCTCCTTTTGCAACCCGACAGCATCCATAACCCCGTAGCGATCCTGCAAGTCGGCAATATCCATTTGTGCGGCGCGCATCTCCTGCCTCAGAAAGGCTCGCACACTGCGCTGCATGAGCTTATCCGCCGATATATGCAACGCGTTAGCAACTCGTTCAACTGTGGCTGGGACTGCCATCACACTCATCAATCACTCTCCTTCATTCCGCATGCTTTTCTGATCGCCCGTAAAAAGAGTAAAATCTCCGGTACACGGATTCTACGGATAACACGGATTTCTCTTTTTGTTTTATCCGTTCAATCTGTGGACCATATTTCCACTGTTTTGCAGCACATTCAGTATATCATGCTCACCACCCCACCCACGGATTTTCCCGCTTCTCCTCCCCCACGCTCGTCTCGGGGCCGTGGCCCGACAGGATGCGCGTCTCGTCTGGCAGGGGCGGCCATCCATCAATTTTTCCGCAATTACCGTGGGCGCTCATGCCAACCGCCAGAGATTGCTTACGCAGCAACGTACCTGCGAATATCAACTTGCACACCAGCACGAGTAGCCCGTTCGGCAGTCTGGAGCAATTGACTGGCGATGCTCTCATCTACATACGCTTCTTCACAATTGCGACAAACCTGGGCGGGAACCTGTTTAATCACTAATGTAACCCCGTCTCGCTCCAGGGTCACCGTCGTCCAGCCCGGATGGGTCTCACCCTGCTTGCAAATCACACACTTCATTTCTTCCTCCGTTTGAAATCAGCTTCCCATTTATCCTGGTCTGGCTCATAAACTGTAATGACAATGATCTCATTTGTATCCGCATTATGGGCTGCTACCACATGCAAAATGCGTGAGCTGCTCCAGCCGAGAATTAATTGGCTGGGGTAGGGTTTATCTTCCGGATAATCCTCAATCACTATTCCCGTTTCCAACACTGTGCGCACATCTGTCCGGCTGACGTGTCGCTTGTACATACGCTGTAAAGCATGGATGCGAAAGATCAAACCTCTATTTCTCATAACCTGATTCCCCTTGTACAATAAGCCTCACACTCATCATTCACGCTCCTTCAGACCATATTTTATCATGCCCCCCACCCCACCCACGGATTCTCCCGCCGCTCCTGCCCCACACTCGTCTCCGGGCCGTGACCGGAAAGGATGCGCGTCTCATCCGGCAGGGACATCACCTGCTCACGGATGCTCTCCATCAGGGTGTCGAAGTCGCCGCCGGGCAGGTCAGTGCGGCCGATACCGGATTGGAAGATGACATCTCCGCTGAAAAGTACGGACTCCGCGGCGCAGTAGAATATCACATGGCCCAAAGAGTGCCCAGGGGCGTGGCGGACTTCGAATTGGTAACTCCCCAGGCGCAGAACCTGACCGGGGGATAATTCCACATCCGGGTCGGGGGCCGGGGTCAGGCGCAGGCCGAAGAAAGGTGCGCCGCCCTGTGCCCGCCAGAGCGGGAGGTCAGCGGGGTGCAGGGCAACGCGCGGGGGCGGATCAAGGCCCTCCACAATGGCACCCACGCCGCCAATATGATCGAAATGAGCGTGTGTCACCCACAACTGGCGGATATTCCAACCAAGCTTCTCGGCCTCGGCCAAAATGAGATGCCCATCCCAGGCCGGGTCAATGACGGCAGCTTCTCCGGTGTCGGAGTCGGCTATCAAGTAAGCGTTAGTAAAAGCGGGACTTAAAACGAGGTGTGTGATTTTTAGCATAGTTTGAGAGTGTGCGAGTGTGCGAGTGTGCGAGTCAGCGAGTCAGCGAGTCGGCGAGTCAGCGAACTCACCTGATCCCTGATCCCTAGCCCCGGATCACTGGAAATGGAGGCTGATAATTGCTATCGTAGGGATACTTCATAGCTTATTCTTCCCCAGCACGAAAGCCACGGCGCGTGAGAGGATGTTCATACGCATCTTCCACCAATGTGATCATAACAGGCTTTTGACCAAAGTGTTTGCGCACACGCTGACGTAACGCCCGGAAATCCCGATCTTGATCCACAACCTGTCCATTACGCATAGCAATGTACTGCCCCAAGTACTGCGCTTTCAATTCTTCATGACGCTGGTGGTAAACCCTGGTTTCTGCAGAAACTTTCCTGCGGTCTAATTCCCATAGATAATAACGAAGCGATTGGGCCAGCAAATCATTAATGCTGGAACCCTGCTCCAAAGCAACTTCTTCGACACGTCTGTACAATTTGGATTCCACAGCTACTGCTTGCATCTTCCTACTCCTATTTAGATTCAGTGAGTCAACGAGTCGGCGAGTCAGTCAACCCACCTGATTCTTGATCCCTAGTCCCTGATATCTGTCTACCTTACACCTGCCTTATTATACTTGGAACTCTGCATTAAACGTGTTAAACTTTTGCCACTCGCAATATCCTTTTCACTCACCACGGAGGCTCTGAATGATTGAATATCCACCCGAACCCTTTCGCATCAAAATGGTCGAACCGATTGAATTGATCGATAGGGAGGCCCGTGAAGCTGCTCTCGAACGGGCCGGTTACAACGTCTTTGGGATACACGCCCAAGAAATTTTCATCGACTTACTGACCGACTCCGGCACCGGCGCCATGAGTCACCACCAGTGGGCCGCCATGATGGCAGGAGACGAATCCTACGCCGGAGCGCGCTCGTACTTCAGATTGGCACAGGTCATGGACGATGTCTTTGGCTTCCGCTTTTTCGTCCCCACCCACCAGGGACGGGCGGCAGAAAACATCCTTTGCGCGGTGATGTTGAAAGATGGGCAATATGTACCATCCAACATGCACTTCGACACCACGGAGGGAAATATCCGCGCCCGCGGCGGACGGCCCGCCAACCTGATCATCGACGCGGCCTTCGACCCCAAATCCCAGCACCCCTTCAAAGGGAACATGGACATCGACAAGCTGCGAGGCTTCATCGAAGAGATCGGCGCAGAAAACATCCCCTTTGGGATGATTACCATCACCAACAACGCCGGGGGCGGGCAGCCGGTCTCGATGGGGAATCTCGAAGCCGTATCAGCAACTTACAAAGAATACGGCCTCCTCTTCTTCATCGACGCCTGCCGCTTTGCCGAGAACGCCTATTTCATCAAGCTGCGCGAGCCAGGCTATGCCGACAAAAGCGTGGCCGAAATCACCCGCCAGACCTTTGCCCTAGCCGATGGGGCTACCATGTCTGCCAAGAAGGATGCCATTGTCAATATCGGCGGCTTTTTGGCGCTGAACGATGAAGAGATATTCCAGCAGGTGAAGAATGAGTTGATTCTGCGGGAGGGCTTCCCCACTTACGGCGGTTTGGCGGGACGCGATCTGGACGCCATCGCCGTCGGCCTGCGGGAGGGAATGGACGAGGCCTACCTGGCCTACCGCCTAGGACAGACCGCTTATCTGGCCGAGAGACTGATGGAAGCAGATATCCCCATCGTAGAGCCTCCGGGCGGGCACGCGGTTTACATTGACGCCGGGCAGTTGCTGCCCCACATCCCGGCGACGGAATTCCCCGGTCAGGCTCTGGCGGTGGAACTCTACCGGGAGGGCGGCATCCGTGGCGTGGAGATGGGATCCGTGGCCTTCGCCTATCCCGACCCCGACACCGGGGAGATAATCCACCCCGAAATGGAGTTGGTGCGGCTGGCAATCCCCCGCCGGGTGTACACGCAAAGCCATATAAATTACGTCGCCAGGACGCTGGTCAAGATCGTAGCGCGCAAAGCTGAGATGCGCGGTTATAAAATCACTTATGCGCCAGAATTGCTGCGTCACTTTACGGCCAGGTTTGAGCCACTGTAGGTCGAATTTGGAAATTCGACCTACACTCTCCGCGCACCCAAATGAAGAACAAGCATAGCGAGTCTGCGAATTTACGGGTAAAATATATACATACACTGTAATTCTAGCAAAAGGAATCAATATGACATACGCGCCCACCATTTCCCCAATTCGATATATCGTCGAAGAAGATGGTCAACGGACAGGCGTCGTTCTCGGATGGAATGACTACAAACATCTCAAGGCTATGTTCCCCGTTGACCAAGATTTACTATTAGGATTCAACGAAGCCGAGCTACAGACCCTCGCCGAAGGGATGTTGTCACCACAATATCAGCAACAATTGGCTGAACTCAGCCTCCGGAATCGGGAAGATACACTAAATTCTGCTGACCAAAACAAATTTGACCATCTTTTGGAACGCATCGATCATTTGAATATACTCAAAGCTCGGGCAAAGTACACCATCCAACAACTACACAAAGAGAGTGCGTAGGGGAACTTGAGTTGATGGTTAATGTCATTGCAACTCAGTTACGAGATCAAGTACGCTCCCGGTTTCTGGCACGATGCGCATATTGCCACACGCCCGAATCTCTGACAGTTACGACCTTTGAAATAGATCATATCGTTCCCTTCAGCGCGGGGGGCGATACTGCACCTGACAACTTGTGTCTGTCGTGCCCAACTTGCAACCGTCACAAGGGAGTACGCCAATCCGCACCGGACCCAGACAATGGAGATGCCGTCCCTCTATACCATCCCCAAAAGGACAAATGGAACGACCATTTTTTATGGAACCCAGATACAACCCAAATCATAGGATTAACACCGACTGGACGGGCCACCATAGAAGCATTGCATATAAATCGCCCCCAGGTGGTGCATCTTCGTAAATTATGGGCAAAAATGGGAGAAACCTTTTCTTAAGGATCAACTATGACACACACAAACCGAACCATCACCGCCGAAGACCTGTACAAATTCGAACTCATATCCGCGATGCAAATCTCCCCCGACGGGCAGAACGTGATTTATGCCCAGCCGCGCGTTGACCCCAAAACCGAAAAGAAATACAGCAACCTTTGGGTCATCTCCACCGGCGGCGGCGAACCACGCCAGTTCACCCGCGGCGACCAAGTGGACGCCAGCCCCAAATATTCGCCCGATGGGTCGCAGATTGCCTTCCTCTCCAACCGCGGGGACGAGAAGCAGCCCCAAATCTACCTCATCCCCCTCAACGGCGGCGAAGCACATCCCCTCACCGATCTCAAAGGCGAGTTCGACTCTTTCGAGTGGTCACCCGACGGGGAGCGGCTGGTCTGCCAGTTCCGGGCGAAAGATGCCGAAGCCATCGAACGGGAAGAAGACGAGAAAAAGAAGGAATTGGGCGTGGTAGCGCGTCATATCGACCGCCTGAGATATAAGCTCGACGGCTACGGTTTCCTGCCCAAAGAGCGCTGGCATATCTGGACAGTGAACGTCCACAGCGGGGATGCGACTCAACTCACCGAAGGAAATATCTACGACGAGACTGCCCCCGCCTGGTCGCCCGACGGAGACTGGATCGTGTGTACATCCAACCGGCAGCCCGACCCCGACATGACTCCCGACGCCACCGACCTGTTCGCCATCCCATCCGCCGGCGGCGAAATGCGCAAAATCGAAACGCCCATTGGGGCCAAACAACTCCCCCGCTTTTCTCCCGATGGCAAGTGGATTGCGTACTTCGGGAGCGAGGGACTCAATGTGTGGTGGAAGAACAGCAACCTGTGGGTGGTTCCCTTTGACAACTCTGCCCCCGCCCGCAACCTGACCGGGCAATTCGATTTCCACATCGGGCAAGACACCATCAACGATGTCAACGGCGGGGCGGCGGCATTGGCAGCCCCAACCTGGTCACCCGGCGGGCAGCAAATCTACTTCCAGGTTTCACGCCACGGCATCAACACCCTGCACACCATCGACACAGACGGCGGCAACCTGCAAACCGTGATCGAGGGTCAGGGCGTCGTCGGAACGTATAGCTTTGACACAGCGCACCAAAGGCTGGCCTATTTCTGGGGCACGATGACCAGCCCCGGGCAAATTTGGGTGCGCGACCTTGTAAATGTAGAATCCCGTCAAATCACACACACCAACTCCTGGCTCGATGAAGTGAATCTCGGCGAAATTGAGGAAACCTGGTTCACGGGACGGGACGGGAACGACCTTCAGGGTTGGATTCTGAAACCCCCGGGATTCGATCCGTCCCAAAATTATCCATCCATTCTCGAAATCCACGGCGGGCCAATGGCTCAGTATGGCGAATTTTTCATGCACGAGTTCTATTATCTGGCCGCGCAAGGCTACGTGGTCTATTTCACCAACCCGCGCGGCGGGCAGGGTTATGGCGAAGCGCACACCAAAGCCATTTCGGGCAACTGGGGCGACGCCGATTACGCCGACCTGATGCTTTGGGCCGACCATATATCCGCCCAGCCTTACATCGACACTGAGCGGATGGGCGTGACGGGTGGCAGCTACGGCGGTTATATGAGCCTGTGGATCATCGGGCACACGCATCAATTCAAGGCAGCCGCGGCACAGAGGGTGGTCAGCAATTTCATCAGCATGTGGGGGACTAGCGATATGAACTGGCTCTCCCAGGTATTGGTGGGCGATAGAGCACCTATCGACGATATCGAAACAGCGTGGGATCATTCGCCGGTGAAATATCTCGGCAACGCCACCACTCCCACGCTGATCATCCACAGCGAAAATGACAACCGCTGCCCCATCGAGCAGGGTGAGCAAGCCTTTGTAACCCTAAAAGTGAAAGGTGTAGATACCGAGATGGTGCTTTTCCCCGGCGAACCCCACGGCCTCTCCCGCATGGGCCGCACTGACCGGCGGATTGTGCGCTTGCAGCATATTGCTCGTTGGATGGATAGGTATTTGAAGGTGGAGGGTAAAGAATAGACGGGGGATTGGGGATTGGAGATTGGGGATTGGGGATTGGGGATTGGAGATTGGGGATTGGGGATTGGGGATTGGAGATTGGGGATTGGAGATTGGGGATTGGGGATTGGGGATTGGGGATTGGAGATTAATTGGCGCCAACGCCTCAGCCAAAAGGCCTTGCGGTAGGCGCGCTCCACGTGGGCCTGCGGATAGCGGACCAGGAGCGACTCGCGGGCCAGCTCCTCGCGGGTGGAGCGTGATGGGCAGCGATCCAGCTTTGGG
>JBDRGC010000483.1:0-2286 GCA_043818215.1 Chloroflexota bacterium
TTCAAAATCATCGATAGTGGCTCCGATAATCGACGCCCGTACTGCGGGGCCATTGCCAGCAGAGAACACCCCACTTTTTTCCGCACTGAATCCTATCCAGAGTCGAATAATGGAACGCAATGTTGCAAAGCCAATCCCAGCAGGGAAACCAAGCAGCCAGAGCCGAAAACGCCAAGATAACTGCCTCTTAAATGCATCGACATCTCCGCGGGAAGCGATGATTGCCTGTGCAACCATACAGGTAAGCTCGGTGTCGTCGGAAACCATGCCGCGACGAAAGAAGAAACGATGGCAATCAGGTGTACCCAACAGATGGTTCGCGCGCCCACGTGATAGGCCTTCGTATGGTGAGCCTATCGCATCTCCGATTGCTGTGCCGAGGATCGATCCGACTATATTCATTTGTCCTGTACCGCAACGGATGGTGCCAAAACCACGTTTTCGTGCTACTATTACGTGCTGCGATTAGAATGCTCACGTCTAATAAAGGACAGGACGAGATACGGCAAACTGATTACAAATAGAATCGTATCCGGGTCAGCCAAAAAAGCGATAAGCACCCACCAGCTGAAGTGCAGAGGCAGCACCACGCTGCCCATCACAACCATCAGTGGCCCTACAATCGGCATTGGGGAACTCCAGCTACCGGTGCCGGGCCTTCTACTGCGTTGCAAGTTCTTGATTAGCCTGATGTAGTTCAGTGTGATTAAGTAAAGACCCAATAGTATTAATAGACTACCTAGTATATATTGTACCAGTTCCAATCGATACCCCTGTTCCTTTTATTATCTCGAAAACGAAATGTAAGTTCTTCCACCTTTTCGCTTTTCCAACTGCTTCTCTGTGTTAGTACTATTGGTATTATAAAGTAGTACAGACTGAATATCCATCACTCCGTTGGGGGATTTTGGAGGATTACAACTGGTTAGGTAGCGCATAAAAAAATGTGAATTAGAATTATTCTGAGGCCAAGAAAGAACTACATTGAGTCGCGAATCCATCCACGGGGTTTCAATATTGGTCTAGTGGCTTTCACATTAGAGGGGCCAGTCTCTCCATTTGATTTTACCGCTCAATTTAAACATTTCAGACCAACGATCCCATGATTTCGGTTTTAAATAGATAACCATCCTAATATATGCCAATTAAAAAGATTCCTTAGTATATTGAGTAAGAGGGTTGATGACTCCGGCTACAATAGAAATGGCTATGGGTAATGAGATTCTGAACCAAATAGTTGGGAGCTATTATATGCCAGGAGGACACAGGGGGCAAACCCTGGTCGGCCCTTCTTGGAATTTTCAACCACGGGTAACAGATGATGGCCTGGTATCACCCTCTACGCACGAAGGTGCCGAGCATCCTGATTTCTACAATCTTAAAATTAAAAAGCCCGAAACATACGACCTTAAGGATCTTTTCCCGTTATCAACCAATTTATCGCCAGTATACATGGTAGCAAGAGCTGACCCCGAAAAGTTTAAACTCCCTTATGAGCCTGAGATTTTGATCAACTCTCGCCGTAATGTCTTCCTGAGTGGGTCGAACTGGGAGCAAGTGGAAGAGGTTATCAAGAAATATCGCTTCGTCGTTGTCTTCAGCGCCCATATTAACGAGATGGCCGAAATGGCAGACCTCGTTTTTCCGGAAGCGCATAATCTAGAGAAGAAGACAAGGCTCACTGCACAAATGAAGGGAGGTATTGCCGGACTGACAGGCTACAACTGGGCTGGATTCAAAGAGCCTGCGCAGGTGCCCCCACTCGGTGAAGCTGGAGAGTGGGAATGGGTCATGCATGAAATGGCGAAGAGAATAGGGTACCTGGGAGGTTTCTACGAGGAGGTGAATAAGCAACTTAAAGAGCCATACAAGCTGGACACATCGAAGGTATACAGCATCGAGGAGATACAAGACAGGAGGGCTAAGTCTATACTTAAGTCTACACCTGGGGAGGAAAGGGGGCTCGAATGGCTCAAAGATAATGGCTGTTGGAGCCGCAAAATGACGGCGGACGAGATGTATCCCCTGCCCTGGCTAAAGGTCCGATTTCCAATGTACTTCGAGAACATGTTGGATACGGGGACGGAAATACAAAAGGTAGCTCAAAGCATTGGTATTAAAGACTGGGATACCTCTGGCTATAAGGCTCTGCCCGAGTGGAAGCCATGCCCGGTATACGATGAACGTGAAGTAGGGGACTTTGACTTGGTCGCATTCAATTTCAGGGTGGCATACCATTCTTTTTCGCACACAAACCAGAACGCCTGGCTAGCTGAGATAGCCGAG
>JBDRGC010000484.1:0-7439 GCA_043818215.1 Chloroflexota bacterium
CTTCGTGCCTTTGTGCCTTGGTGGTAAATGTTCTTGTTTTTTGCACCGTGCCGGTATGGTATGCAAACTTTTCACTACTAAGATATTAAATGTCAGGGGACGATGGGCCTACGTGTATGCAATATCGCTAAGGTATATCACCACACCGGACAGAATGATTAGCCCTGCCCCGGCAACCTGTATCCAGGTCAGTTTCTCATCCAAGAATAATATCGCAAGCACACTAACAATGATTGGTGTAACCATTGACATCAGGGTCATATAGGATGCTGTGGAGATGTTCAATGTTCGAAACAGGTAGATCCATGTCATGGCTAGACAAAACCCACTTCCCAAAGCATAGGGCAGATATATCGGGGAAAATGTGCAGCATTTCAATACATTCTTAAGGTTACCCAGCATCTCGGGGTAGAAAATAGATATCCCAACTAAACCCAAAAACACAGGGAAGCTTGCTATGGGTTTTTGGATGGTGACTACATCGGCACTGACTGCTTGCGTTTTCAGGATTTTGCGGATCATAACATTCCCTAACGACCAGCAGAAGCAGGCTCCCAGGATAAAGAGATCACCTGCTCTCGGCAATAAGCTTTGCCCCTTGGTGGTTAAAAAGTAGGCTCCAACGAGCATTATGAATACAACAGCAATCTTCATGAGTGACAAGCTTTCTTTGAGAATTAGCCAGGCCAAAACGATGGTGGTCACGGTAGCTAACTTGACCAGAAAACCAGCGTTTATAGCATCGGTCATTGCAATTCCGATAATGCTCAAGCAAGTTCCCAGTCCGGAATGGATGCTATTTGCCAGAAATAATTTCCAAAATAAGCCTAGCTGGTGTTCGAACAGGTTACTTAACTCAACGCCAGTTGTGGGCAAGAGCAAGACTGCCAGGGTAGCCATTGCGGCAATAATCAGCATAACCTGAAAAGGAAGCACTAGTGCCCCGGCGATGAATCCTAATTTGGCAACGAAAATTTGGAACGCCCAGAAGACCGAAAACATCAGCACATTGAAAAGGGGGGATGATGAAAGTGTTTTTATTGTTTTCTCCCTCAGTAGACTTGTTGCTGAATAAGCGAAACTAGAAATTGGACACGGATTTACACGGATTCAACGGATTTCCATGATTTTCCATCCGTTACATCGTGCCCGAAGGGTAAATCCGTTGAATCCGTGTCCGAAAAAGATTTGTCAGCCAACTAGGCTCCTATCTGATACTCAACATATTCCGTTTCACAGGCGCGGCCTCGACCGATCCAGGCACGCAGTTTTTCCAGTTGGATGATAATGCTGAAAACGGTCACGGTTTCCAGGCCGTGTTTGCAGATCGAGGTGGGATACCCGGCATGATCGGCCAATAATTTCTGGAACAGTTCAGGTGTCAGTTGCCCATAATTTTCACGCAGCAAACGTGTGGCGCGGTTGTAGCGCAGGACAGAATTGCTGATACTATTTCGGTCGGCTTCGAAGCGGCGCATGGCCGGGCTGAGGTAGTGATTGGCGTGCGCCAGAATGTCATCTTCTATGTAAATCGGTTCACAGTCTGTGGCTGAACCTTCCATACAGTAGACTTCGCCGCTGGCGTCGGCGATCACATTGTTGTAGCTGGAAG
The DNA here is from genome assembly GCA_043818215.1 of Chloroflexota bacterium. GTDB lineage: Bacteria > Chloroflexota > Anaerolineae > Anaerolineales > UBA11858 > JBDRGC01. The sequence continues at coordinate 1,613 of JBDRGC010000484.1, forward strand.
CGCGTTGCGGCAACAGGCAGTGATCCATGGCTTCGCTCAAATGGCGGGCAGCCAAAATAGCCCGCACCACCAACAGGCGCGGCACACCAGGGCGGATATCGTTATTATCGAGTTGGTTGCCTGTCAGGGAGATTTTGGCGGCGTTGAATCCGGCGCTGATTCCCACTCCACCCGATGAAACCCCCAGAATTTCCGGCTCGTCGCCCGCCTGGATTTTCAGGATCACCAGATTGGCTTCGGATTCCGGCAGCAGGTCGTTGGTATGTGCGATCAATGTAGAACCATCCAGCGTGGCGCGCCCGCGGGCGGCCATGTCGGTGCATCCGCGCTGCCAGGCTGCGGGTTCCCATAGTTCCTCGCACATGGACAGGAAAATTTCATCGAAAGGCGCTTCTGCCCCCTCGGCTGTCCCTTCGAGTTCTGCGACGTATTGCGGGTAAATATCCCGACTGTATTCCAGATAGCGCTTGCTTTGCTGGAGCATTTCAGGCCATGTAACCCCGTCTGGCAATCCCTCGCGCAGGTCTGCGAGCATTGCTCGAATTTGCGTCTGGCACTTTTGCCCGATTTGTCGTCCAACTTCGCGATGGCTGCCACGGACCTCGATCAATGGAAGTGTTCTACTCATCTAAGCTCTCTCTCTGCTTCGCGAAAGGTTTTATCCAATTCAAAACCCTGCGTTGATTTGCCAACTTATTGCTATTCTATTACATGACATAACCATCGTCAATTATGGGTCTCTGGGCCTCACCCCGGCAAATCCCAAAGAGACTCGATTATATTTACCGGTACCGTGCGGCTCTTTTATATAGTTGTTCAGATAATGTTTTTGATTCTGCTTACCCTCGTGTCATTGCGAGGAACGTTCTGTGTGACGAAGCAATCTCACACTTCGCAGGAGGAGATTGCTTACCCCAAGGGTATGCTTAGCGATCGCTTCGCAAGCTCCGCTCGCATACTTGTCCCCTTGGGAATGCCACAGAGTCAAAATCTTTTTCTGAAAGTCTATACTTCGGTCAGACGAATTTTCCACCATTGAAAAGGTAACCGTTCAGCCCCCCGGCCCCCAATTCTGGGGGAGCCTGTATTGCTCAACCCAACCCTGAGGAAAGCCCGTGTTGCTCCCCCCAGGATTGGGGGGCAGGGGGGGCTGAACGGTTACTTGAAAAGGTATAGAAATATCGTCATATTCATGCTACAATAAATCGTCGTTTACAATCAATCCCAAATTGCTCGCAAGTTTGCTCAAGAGGTCATATTGGTTTCTATCGAAAGCGCACTTCAGCGTTTGAGCGGATTTATAGAACGTCAATTGCCGGCGTTGAATGCTCCAGGCATCGCCATCGGGCTAACCCATCGCGAGCAGGTTTTGCATGTGGGGGTTTATGGGTTGGCAAACCGGGAAACGAAACAACCTGTCAAGCCAGAAACACTCTTCCAAATCGGATCCATCACTAAATCGTTTACCAGCATCGTCCTGTTACAACTACAAGAGCAGGGGCTGTTGGATATCAACGACCCTGTTACAAATTATCTCCCCTGGTTCGAAATCCAATCTGAATATGAGCCTATCACTCTGCACCATCTGATGAGCCACACGGCTGGAATTATCATGGGCAGCGACGAAACAGTTTCAGCCTACACCGAGACCTGGGATTTGCGACACACGAAAGCCACTGCGTCACCAGGGGAAATGTTCCATTACTCTAACAGTGGCTACAAAGTACTGGGAGTAGTTCTGCAAACCATCCTTGGGCAGAGCATGGCCGATATTCTTCGTAAGCGTGTACTCGATCCCCTCAGCATGTTTGCCACGCTTCCCGTCATTCGCACCGAAGACCGTTCCAAGATGGCCGGTGGCTATAGCCCATTTTTTGATGACCGCCCCTTACCCGTTGGCGGCCTGATGGCTCCGGCCACCTGGCTCGAATCCGACACCGCCGATGGCTCGATCTGCTCCACCGCCGAAGATATATGCCGCTACCTGCGCGCCCTGCTCAACAAGGGTCGTGGCCTGATCAGCGAGGCCAGCTTCCAGCAGCTCATCCATCCTGTTATCCCAACTGGTGATGAACTGCACGGCGAGCAATACGGCCTGGGCCTGTCTTCCCGCCAGATCGACGGCCACCAGGTCATCGGGCACAGCGGCGGCATGGTCGGTTATACCGCTGATATGCTGGCCGACCTGGATGCCGGTCTGGGCGTGGTCGTGCTCACCAACGGCCCGGCCGAACCCGCAAATATTTCCCGGTACGCTCTGAAGCTGCTGCGCGCAGCCTGTCAAGGGGATGAACTTCCGCCTTTTCCTGAAGACGACCTTCATAAGGTTGACAAAGTGGATAATTATGCTGGTACGTATAGCTGCGGCGAAAAAACATTTACCTTGACATCCAAAGACGAACGCCTCTACCTGGACTTCGAAACTGCTTCTGTTCTTCTTGAATTGCGAACCCCCGATCACTTACTCGTACCCCACCCTGCCTTCGAGTTGTTCCTATTGCAAATGGGACGCGAGAATGATCAGATAGTGGAAGCAACTCACGGCGGAGAAAGATACATCCACTCACGGTACCAGGGAGAAACATCCTTCGAGATTCCCCCTGAATGGCTGGCTTATCCCGGTCATTTCCGCTCACACAATCCCTGGTTCTCGAATTTCCGGGTGGTGTTACGCACAGGACAACTTACCCTGATTCAACCCGGCGGAGATGAAGAAGCCCTGCATCCCCTGGAGCCAGGATTTTTCCGGGTCGGTGCAGACCCGCGTTCCCCGGAATTCATCTGCTTTGACATGCTTATTGATGGCAAAGCCATGCAGGCCAATTTTTCAGGAGGTGCCTATTGCCGGACGTTTACGCCATAAGGCGGTTTGCAGTCGCGCATCGGGCGCGAGATCGATTTTGCGGGCACAAACCTGCCCAACTACGAACTTTTAGGAGAAGAATCTATGAAAACCAAACTCACTCTTTTGTTGACTTTGCTCATTTTAGCAGCACTGCTGCTGGCTGGCTGTGGTGGAGGTGAAACCCCGGCTGAATCCGAAGCACCGGTTGAGCCTGAAGCACCTGCCGAAGAAGCCCCAGCGGATGAACCTTCAGTGTTGGATGTGGGCACCACCTATATCTGGGATACAGCCAACCCGGCCTTTGGCTGGTACGGCTACACGATCCGCTATATGATCTACGATACCCTGGTGGAAGAGATGGGCATCAGTGATTTCCAGCCCGGCCTGGCCGAGAGCTGGACGGTTTCGGATGATGGCCTGGTGTGGACCTTCAAGATCCGCGAGGGTGTCAAGTTCCACGACGGCACACCCTGCGATGCCAATGCCGTGGCCTGGAGCCTGAACTGGACACTCGAAAACGATATCGAGACCTTTGCCTTCTATCTCTACAACTTCGACGAGATCGTAGCCCTGGATGACACCACCCTGCAAGTGAGCCTCTCCGACCCGGTGGGTAATATGGAATACCTGCTGATGTATGTCTGGATTTTGCCCGAAAGCGTGTGGGGTGAGATGACCTTCGAAGAGATGATGGAATTCGAAGACCTGGCTGCTACTGTCGGCAGCGGCCCGTACATCCTGAAAGAGTGGTCGGAAGGCGAATACATGATCCTGGAAGCCAATATGGATTACTGGCGGACAACTCCAGCGATTGACCAGATTATTTACCACGAGTACGCCACTGAAGACGCCATGGTTCAGGCCTTGCTGGCTGGTGAGATCGATGTGGTGGATGTTGTTCCATCCACAGCCATCCAAACCTTACAAGATGCCGAGAATATCGAAGTTCCCATCATGGGATCAACTATCATCGACGAGTTGATCATCAACTCCCATGAAAACGGCACCCAGCCGGCCAGTATTTGGGACCCTGCGGTGCGGCTGGCGATGGCTTACACCATTGACAAGCAGCAGATCGTCAATGTGGCCTACCTGGGTTATGCCGATACTCTCGGTCCGATTATACCGGCTTCGATGGGCGACTGGCACAACAGCGATATTCAAGATATCCCCTTCGATGTTGCCGAGGGCAACCGGGTGTTGGATGAGGCCGGTTATGTAGATAGCGATGGTGATGGCATCCGTGAATACAGCGATGGCAGCCCCCTGGAATACCGCTTCTACGGCACCGATGATGCCACCGTAGCCCGCATTATGGAAATCATTTCCGATGGGTTAGCGCAGGTTGGCATTTCAGCCCCATCCACCCTGATGGATGAGGACAGCCTGATTGCCCTTTACCCGGCCTTCGATTTCGACCTGGTCTACTGGGGCTGGGGTCTCGACCCCGACCCGGACTTTGCCATGCTGATCTTCACCTGTGACCAGCGTGACGAGGGCGGCTGGAGCGACTGCGGCTACTGTGACGAAGAGTTCGAGCAGATGTATGTCGAGCAGGGCATCACGGTCGACCACGAAACCCGCCGCCAACTGATCTGGGAGATGCAGGAGAAGCTTTTCAACGACAGGCCTTACATCGTGCTGACCAATGCCAAGAGCATTCAGGCTTACCGTAGCGACCTGTTCACTGGTTTTGGCTTAGAAGCGGGTGATATCCTGTGGAAAGCAGCGCTGTTACAGGCCACTCCAGTTAAATAACTTTCATTCACACGTAGGGGCGGGACCACCCCGCCCCTACGGGAATATCTGATGCAACGCAGCGACTATCTGATCCGTAAAATTGGATTTGCTATTGCCACCCTGGTGGCAGTAGTTGTTTTTAATTTCTTCCTCTTTCGCATTTTGCCGGGCGACCCGGTCAAGCTGATCATCCACAGCCCGCGCATGACCGCCGAAGCCCAGGAGCGCATCCGGATCAGCTTTGGGCTAGATAAACCAATCTGGTTCAATGGAGAAGCTCTCAAAGAGGGTGATCTCAAAGGCGCTTTCGATACCCAATTTACGGCCTACCTCCGTAACCTGTTGCGCGGCGATTTGGGGGTCTCGTTTTCGACCCGGATGGATGTCACCACCTTGCTCAAGGGACGCGTCTGGCGCACGGTGGTGCTGGTGGTTGGCGGCAATCTGCTGGCAATTGTGATTGGCATCTTTTTGGGGTTGGTTGCTGCCTGGCGGCGCGGCACCAAACTGGATACCGGCATCCTGCTGTGGGGCTTGTTCACCTGGGCCATGCCGACATTTTTCTTTGGCATTATTCTGATGATCCTGATGCGCGGCCACTTCCCGGTGGGCGGGATGGTCACACCCGGCCTGCACCCCGAAGATGGCTGGGCCTACTGGAAAGACGTCGGATGGCACCTGGTCTTACCCACCTTCACGTTGACAATCCTATACATGAGCGAATACATGCTGATCATGCGCAGCAGCGTGGTCGAAGTGCTCAGCGAAGATTTTATTCTGACCGCCAAAGCCAAAGGGATGAACGCATTCCAAATCTTTCGCGATCATGCCCTCAAGAATTCGATGCTGCCGATGGTAACCATCATCGCCCTGACATTGGGCTACACCGTTGGCGGCGCCATCCAGGTGGAAACGGTATTCTCCTGGCCGGGGATTGGGCGCTTGATGTTCGAGGCCGTCCAGAAGCGCGATTATCCGGTGCTGCAAGGAACCTTTTTGCTGCTGGCTGTCAGTGTGATCATCGCCAACCTGATCGCCGACCTGTTATACGCAGTCCTTGACCCGCGCGTGAAACCGGAATGACCCTCACCCCCTGCCCGTCTTAGTACCTTAGCAGTGAAAAGTTTGCATACCATACCGGCACGGTGCAAAAAACAAGAACATTTACCACCAAGGCACAAAGGCACGAAGGAAAACTTTTTATTTCTTAACTTTGTGTCTCGCTTGTACCCGTCAGGGTAT
>JBDRGC010000485.1:0-9765 GCA_043818215.1 Chloroflexota bacterium
ACCAACGTAGATATCACCCTTGAATTGTATATCTCCCCGAAAGGCCAGGCTGTGGATACAGGCATGGTGAGTAGTAAGTTAATTATCAAGAAAGCAGACAAGCCAAAACTGCTCGTGCTGACTGATTTAAGAGAGCTGTTCGCAGAATTCAATCGTACCTCTGCAAACTCGGCAACAACGGACAATGATGATAACAAAGTGCTAGATTATTATGATGCCCTTTCTCGCATCTACGAATATACGCTCAACCACAATGGCATGTTGGTTGATGTACGCCAGAACGCTTACGCAGCGGATCACAATTATGCTGCCACCGTTAATGCGTTGGGCTTTCGCGACAACATGGGCAGGGAGATCGATGGAGATCTGCTCGTCAAGTTGGAAGCGCCCTACAAGGCAGACCTAAAATACTTGGCAATAATCGGGGATGATGCGGTTGTCCCGTTTACCCGTTACGGCAACAACCTGGCAAAAAATTTTGATGAGTCGAATTATGATATTCAGATCCCAACCTCGATTGGTCTGGCACAGGCCACTGGCGCGGATGGGAATCCAACTGTGGCAGATGTCGGATATAAAAACGCGGGTGACTACGCAGAAGGCGCTATCATGTCTGACGTGCACTTCGGTTCATTCAAGTATGTATATTCCGATTATGTCGTTCCCGATCTGGCCGTTGGGCGAATTTTTTATCCAACCCCTGGTGATTTAATCGATGCGATTGACATTTTTGAAGAACCAGTTGATTTTCGCTCTGCCAGCAGCAATGCATCTGCCTTCCACCTATCCAATGAATATCGAACCGTACTAGTTGGTGGAGTTGCTACGCAGGTTCCCAATATACTTTTCGTAGATATCTTTGACGCAGGGTACCAACCTGTATTTGAAAATCACTTCGGCGCGGCCAATGTCCATGATTTCACCAGGACAGATGGGCCGTTGGCGTTCAGTGATGGCAATACCAATATCTATAATGGGACTGGTAATATTTGGCAATTTTTTGCCCCGTGGACAAGACAAACTTTCGCCAGAGCCGGACAAAACTCAGATGTTATGACCATCTTTGCGCATTCTGACCATGTGTCCATCCTCACCGAACAGCAGAAACGAGCGGGGGGAGCGAACACTTCCATCAGGGCAACCGATTTTCAGAACTTCAACGCCAGTGCATACACAACGCCAGCTTGTCACTCCGGTCTTTCGGTATCCTATCAGCAAACGACCAATCATCGCTACTATGTTGACAGCCTGGTGTTGGCCGGGTTAAAACAGCACGTGGCATATTTCGCGCCGACAACATACGGTGTTAGTTCCCGCGAAACCGCCAGTCATCATATCATCATGACGGCCCAATTTATCAATGCCTTGTATGACGCGGCTCGTACAACAATGGGAGAGGCTTATCTGGGTGCATTTGCCGGATACAGAGCGGCAGCGACAGGCTGGGCGCAGTACGTTCCCTACGGGATGGCGTTCTATGGCCTCCCCACTCAGCCTATCGAACGGGGCGCCGCCCGTTCGACGATTCAGATGACCCAGTTCCCGATGATAGGGCCGGCCCCAGCACGCGTGCAAGAATCCACTCCCTTCACGCTTACCGAAACCCTGACATTGACCCACTTCTCGGTCAGCTATGATGCGAATGGCCTTGCTCGGTTTGATGTTCCCCAACAAGGCACTGTGACTGCCGAAGACTTTGGGCCAGTCGTACCAGTCATCTATCGCACCTATCCTCTGCCAATGGCGGCGGAAGCTGTCACTGTCACAATCCTCGATAGCCAATCGCATCTCTACCCGATTCCGGTGGATTTGCAAACCTCAACACCAGTGATTCTCTCTTACGGCCCGCTGACAGGGGTGTTTACGAGTACCAGTCCCTATCCGCTTTCTGTTCTGTCCTCCAGAGAGATCACCGACCTTGGCGCAAAAAATCTGGCGATCTCTTTTATTCCGCTGCAATATGACCCCAATACCCGCCTGGTCACCCTCTACGATAGTATTGAATATCAGATCACTTACCAGGCACCCACAGCCACCACCATCGAAAACCTGTCAATCAACGCTGGGACCCCCTTTGACGTAGGCAACCCAGTTATCCCGGTCAGCCTGACAATTACCAGTACAGCCAATATTACCGGAACGCTCGTCTGGGCAGTGGAAAACGGTGATAGATTCACACAAAACAGTGGATTTTCGGAAATCGTGCTAGTTCCGGGGAAAACCCAGATAAACTGGAATCTCGATACCGCCGGATGGGAACCCGGACGAAAACACATGTGGGTGGCTTTGCAGAACGAGAATGGGGAAGTGATCGCCAGCGGATGGGATGATTTCACCGCCAACGGTGAAGTACTCACCGTCGGAACTCCCACCAGCTTATATTCGAGCCAGAACACCCAGGCTGAAATCCGAGCCAGCGTGCGAGATGCCACCGGTGTAGGCCAACCCGGTAGAGCCAGCGATCTGCATTTGTGGGTAAACGGCATCGTAAGCTCGTCCGCATGGAACGAAGGAGCGGACGGGGTTTACACCACCACGATTCCGCTAGGCGGGTTGACCGGAGGCGCAATGTTTACCGTCACACTCGACACCAGCGTTTATCTGAATCACCTGCTGGCACCTGTCGCGGTAGAACTGGGGCAAGTGGGGGCATTCCAGATCGATACGGAGATACCAACGTCTACGGTCACAATCTCTTCCACCGGAGCAAGTAACTTTGTGATGGTCTTCGCAGATTACATGGATGATATTGGGATTAGTGAAATTGCCATCGAATATCAAGTTGATGGGGGTGATTGGCAGATCTGGCAAACGTTCAATCCTTCCTACAAAGCAACCATCCTGGTGGATTTCGGCCCCGATTTTCCCACCTCTATTGATCTCTTCCAGCACCGATATTGCTTCCGATCTCAAGCGATAGACTCAGTCGGCAATGTGGAACCCATCCATTCCGAGCCAGACGCCTGCACCCCCATTCCAGGTTTCCGCATCTACCTCCCATTAGTGATGCAAAACTACAGCCCACCACCTCCACCACCACTCGGCACGCGCTACATAAAGCGGTATGGAAGTGATGCTTCCGACTGCACGGATCCGGCCAATCCTTGCGGGAGCATCCAATACGCCATCGATCAGGCTGCTGAGGGGAACGAAATCCGCATTGCTGGCTATACCGACGCGTACACGGGCGGGGACTCGGAGGGAGACACTCGATGGACATACTGGGCAACCTCTTACCGGCCTGCACCCATCGGGTACGATGGCCCAGAAAACATCATGCAAGCGGTCTACATCGACAAGAGCGTCACGCTGCGGGGAGGGTACAGCACCGATTTCCAAGATTGGGACCCTGATACATACAAAACCGTCCTGATACCCGGCCTGAACGGTTTTGTTGGGCGCGTGGTTTATATCACGCCCCACGCCGCACCGACCCTCGAACATCTCCACATCATCGAGGGGGACGCGACCAACCTGGGTGGGTTTTACAACCTTTTTGTAGATTACGAAAGCGCGGGAGCCGGAATTTTCGCTGACGGCGAGTTCTCAACCACCGTCCCCGTGACCATCTCCAATTGCACAGTGGCCTACAACCGGAGTTCCACCACTTACAACGCCGACGGGGGCGGGATCACCATCCAACACCGGGACCAGGCGGTCTTGAAAGACAACATCGTCCATCACAATACCGCTTATCAAGGAGGCGGTCAAGCTTATGGCTGGGGTGGCGGCGTACTGATAAATGATAGCGACAATGTTTTAATTGACGGCAACACGATTTACAGCAACACCGCAGTCACGGGCTACGGGCGCGGCAGCGGGGGTGGCATCCGGTTCTATGATGCGAATGGCGCTGTTCTGACCAACAACCACATTTACGGCAATATTGCCAATGAAGCCGGGGGCGGCTTGCACGCACGATTCTCAGATAATCTAACGTTCAAGGACAACGTATTCGAAGGAAACCTCGCAGGCACGAATCGCTACGCAACTGGTGGGGGCATCGATTTATGGTATGTCAATGGTCTGACCATTTCAGGAAACGAATTCGACAGCAACGTCGCTTCAATCAGCGTCGACGATCATGGTCTGGGAGGTGGAATCTACTTGAGCGAAGTTACCAATGGCATTGTCAGCAACAATACCATCCATAATAATACTGGCAATAACGTTTTCCTGGGCAGTGCTGGCGGCATCGGATTGTGGGTAGCCGAAAATATTGTCATCCGAGAGAATGATATACAAGGGAATGTCGCCACGCTCAACCCAAACCCGGACACCAACAGCGTTGGCGGCGGAATTCGGATCTCTTTGAATAGCACCGATATCAAGTTGATCAACAACAACATCGTCAAAAACGCGGCCTCTGGCGGGGGCGGCGGCATTTTCATGGTTGGTTACGTAGACAACAACTCAACCGTTACCCTGCTCCACAATACGATTTCCAACAACACCAGCCCCAGCGCAATCCAGGGTGCGGAACGGGACAGCGGGGTTTTGCCCCTTCTCCAGTTGGCTGCCGACCCCGACAGCAGCGGGTACGCCGAACTGGCATTTATCATCGAGCAGAACGATGCCAACCAAACGCTTGGGAAAGCCGCCGTAGAAGACCAAGGCGTGCTGATCCCCTATGGTGTCGTCCTGAACGGGGTAAACAACATCATCAGCGGACATGACATGGGCATTGCGGCGACCTATCCCACCAGCAGCACACTGAGCCTGGATTACACTTTGTGGTGGGCCAACACCACCGACCTTGCCACTGGCATCCCCCATACCAACGACCGCTTTGGCGACCCGCTCTTCACCACGGATTATCACCTGCAAGTTGGCTCTCCCGCCATCGACCAGGGCCGCGACGCGGGGATCGCCACGGATATCGACGGCGACGCCCGGCCACTTGGCGGGGGTTTTGACATCGGTGCCGATGAGTTTGTCGGTGGACGGGCGAAAGAGAAGTGGAAGCAGATTTCAAGCCGGTTGAGGCGATAATTTCAGCCCGCAGGACCAATAAAAAAAGGGACAGATCGGAGGTGGTACTCCCGATCTGTCCCTTTTTTTGATCTTCTACCTATTCTCGCACTTCCAATCCCAAAAAAACGGTTGATCACCGCATGACAATCGGCAAAAATACTTTCGAGGTCAGAACAACCTCGCGAATCGCCAGGTTGTTGCCTTCGTTAGTTTCGGTCAACGCGTTATCCGGATCAACCTTGACAAACAGGTGGTACGCGCCCAATCCAGGCGAAAACACGCGCGTGGTACTGCCTCCTGGTGGTACCAACGGGAGTGTACCGCTGAAAACCACCGTTCCGTCCAGCGCGCCATCGGTTGCCACTATGTAAACATCTGTCGCCGTGACGATCCCGCGGTTATGGATGGTGATCGCAATGGCCGAACCTTGCACCTGGACATCTGAAGGCGAAATCGTCAGATCGGTGAGTGGTCGCAACCCGGTGGGGGCGGCGTTGTTGGTCTCGTCCGCTTCCAGAACGGCGTCTCCCGCATCTGCAACGACCCACAAAGTCCCGCCGCTGCCCACGAACGCCGAAAGATCATCGATTTCACCGGTGATTTGGATGCGCCCCCCCGCCGGAACCGTGACATCCAACGGCAGCGAGGTGACCAGCGTTCCTGTGATGGGGTCTCCCGCCAAAAATGCCAGCGAGAAATCAGAGATCACGTCCAACACACCGGCGTTCGCCAGCCAGACCGAGAATGCGGCGCGCTCCCCGTTCAGCACTGCGCTCGCCGCGTGGATGCTTAAATCGGGGAGGGAGGTGACCACCTCAAAGCGGTTGTTCCCCTCCTCCGTTTCGGCCACCCCTCCCAGAGGGTCGGCGGTTGCCCCGAAGGTGCGTACCTCCGCGGTGATGGGCAGTGTCCAACGGATGGTCGCCGTGAAAGACTCTCCTGAACGGAGGTTGGGCAGGGTCAGGGTATCGGTGATAGGGAGACCCTGTTCGGTGAAATCCACCTGCGGAGCTGCGAAGGTCAAATCGCCCGCGTTGCGGAGTACGGCGGTCAATGTCACCGGCTGACCGGAAGCGGGATTTGTGGGCAGCACAGTCAGATTGTCCAGCGCCAGGTCGTAGCCGACCGTGTGGGCAAGCACCACACCCGCACCTTCTGGGGAAAGCCGGGCTTCAAAACTATCATCAAGCCCAGCCGAGAAGCGCAGCAACGCCACTCGAAGAAGGTCAAAGACATCGTGCGTCAGTATCGGGGTAGCTCGCAAGCCGCGCTCATCAAAGAACTCAATCCCGTCATCCGCGGCTGGACACGCTACTACCGGACGTGCTCGGCGAAAGTTATCTTTGACCGGATGGACTTGCACTCGATACACAAACTCCAACAGTGGGCGAAGTTCCGACACTCCAAGAAGACGCTCGGCTGGCACAAAAGCCAGTGCCAGGTCTTCGCGCGCCGAGAGGCTGTCCAGCCAACGGACGAGCAGGGCGGATTTGCCCCGTCCCGCCGGGGCGGCCAGCAGGAGGTTGGGAGTTGTCCCGTCCAGCCAGTTGTCGAGTGTATGCAGGGCCTTGTCGCGTCCACCAAAGAGGACGGGATTCTTTTCGTCACCAAGGTACTCTTTCAGAAAGTTTTGGATACGTTGGTTGTAGTCGTAAGGGAGAAGGTTGATACCCTCAACAATGGGGTTGCGGCGGGGCAGGATGGGGGTTGGTGGCTTGAGTTGGGGGCAAACCTGCCAGATAGCCTCAGTGGGGATTGCAAAGGTTGTTTCATCGTTACGCCCGGGTTCCTTTTCCCCTTTTTGGACCATTCCAATAACAACGCCACGGCTGACATCCAGCACTGGTGCACCACTGTGCCCATGATCTGCTTCGTGCATACGGAATTGGAATACTTTACTGCCTTCTGGAAAATTCCTAAATCCCCCATAGCCGCTGAGCTTGTCTTCGCCTGCAGCACTAGCATAGCCGAAGGTGTACAGCGATGCATTCAATCTGCAAGTGGTGGCGCGCTCCATCCAAAGCGGATGAATTCCGGCAGGAACTTTTTCGAGTTTCAGGATGGCAATATCGAGCTTGTCCGGCTCACTCCAAAATTCTGGTAAGACAACGGCCGCAATTTTTTCAGATTGCCCCGTAAACTGCACTTGAATGGTATCTCCTGTGACAGCATCGACTAAGCCAACGACATGGGCACAGGTTACGACAAGATTTGGCGCAACAAGAAATCCTGTCCCTACCGTAAGGCTGTTGGAGTCAAGAACTCGAAGAGTACTAGCGTCTATGCCATGTGCCAAAGGATTTCTCTCCAAAACAAAGATGAGAATAATCTAGTGCAATATAAAGAATAGAAATTAAAAAAAGTGATATTTAAAATTCATAAAGAAACTAAAGTGTGTAGATAAATTCTTTTATAACCATCATCTTGCCGCAGCCCCTGCTTGCCCTTCATACGTCATAAAGAAGACCGTATCTGTCAGCCATTTGCGGAAGCTGTCATTATCACTGAAGAGCTTGTAGAGTTCGGTCTGGTCGGTGAGCAGGCCGAGCAGGACTTTTTGCAGGGCGCGGTCGTGTTCGATGCGGGCGTTTTGGCGGTCGGCGTTTTTGATGGCGTTCTGGTAGGCCTGATCCGCAGCGACTTTGGAGGGAATCTCTTCGCTGATCAAATGAACAATGCTGTCCTTGTCTTTCCGGTCGACGTTGCCCCACATCTCGTTGAAAGCCTGGATGATCTGGGTCAGGCGTTCCAGTTCGGGTTCAGATTTGAAGCCGCCCACTTCGATGTCGAAACCATCGCTTACAAGATGATCACCTGGTCGCAACGCATGGATGAAAAGGCACTCAAGGGTATGACTCGCCAGCAATTCGCCAAGTATGGTTTGTTACGCTTGGGCATCGGTCATGATATCACCCGCAATGTTCGCAACGGTGTGCCAAGGCGTGTCGCTCCGACAGAGGAAGTCTTGGCGTTGAAGCCTGACCTGAAGCTGCTGCGATAGTGCAACTTCTGTCTTGAAATATGCATCAACCCACGCTTGCCAGTCCATGGTTCTGGCAGGCGGTGGGGGTTTTAAAACCTTCTTTAATAGAGTATTTTATAGGGCGGTATTTTGCTTTGGATAGGCGTTTCTTTTATTCCTGGCCTTGTTTTTCTTTCGCTTTCTGAGCAATTTCTAATTCACCCTTGACACTGCAACTCATCGGTAGGTTGCGTTGGCTTGTCAATCATCTTCTTTCCAATGTAATTCAGCGGTTCCACCGCTATGAGAACCAGATGGTTGTACAAAGCCCGTGAATGGTTCATATTTATCGTCACTGGCTAATACAACTTTAGGCGTACTACGAATAAATTCAATATTATACAAACTACGCAAGAAAGGTTTATCCGGTGAATAAAACTCATCCATAAAATCATTAATCAGTTTTTCCCATACTTCATTTATCGCCTGCTCCAAACTAATAATGTCTTCTTCTGCCTGGTAATACTGTTCTACAAAATCTTTCTTGACTTTCGCCTTGTCACTAAGAATTGCTGATATTTCTCTCCATGATTTGTATTTTTGAATAACATTCGGTTTTGGTATTAAGATTGGTCCACCTTCTACAACAATTCTTCCAACCTTTACATTGTGGACTATAACATTTCTAAATTCACGGATTAATTGGGCTTGATGCTTAAATTTCTTCCTGGCGTTTGATGCTTTCCCCAAATACTCAGTTAATAAATCAGTGCTTGAGCAAACGCGAATTGGGTAAAAATTTCCTTTACTCAAATAATATTGATAAACCTTGGAGTAGTTTTCTTGATACCAATTTTCAGCCTTACAAAGAAATTCATCTTTGCCAAGCCCCTGTAATACTTTCGACTGTTCACATCTACACTGTAGAAACAACAAATACCATTTTTCTAATACTGATTCTGCTAAATCACAAACCGATCCCAAATGGACGTAAATATTTTCTAGGGATGAAAGCATCTTCGTTTCAAGATGCACATGCGCAAAAATAAGATTTAAGAACATTGAGTAGTGAGCATTTGCTATGTCTTCAATTTCTGATGATATTGATTTTCGAAGGTCAATACTTTTGAGTGGTTTATCAGGAAAACTATCCAATCTTTTGGTAATTGGTACTACAAACAACTTCCAAAATTCTTCACAGTTAGGGAAATTATTCGATAAATAATGGCCATACTTTTGTTCGTAAGTATCCCCATGTCTTGCATATGATATTTTCGATAAAAAGTTTTGTAAGTCTCTTGGATTTGCGTTCATAGGTAATATCTCAATTTAAACATTCTAACCAGCAACCTAACGTTGGCGTAACTGGCTCGCAGGATTTTCAATCCGACAAACTTTGATTATAGCCAAAGATTGCAAAAAAAACCCTGCTTACCAGAGCTGCCGGGTAGGGAGGGCGTATTGCTACGCCCTCCCCCCCCCTAAGAACCGGACGTGAAAGTTTCCCTTCATCCGGCTCAAGCATCTCAAACGCCCCATCTGACATGAGGGACGCGGTTCGACCAGATTATATCTGGCTTCCCCTTCACGATACACATCTGCTGCCACCCAACTTTCGTTCAAGGATGCACCAGCTAGGCCAAAGCCTGCCGTCATCTGCTATTCCCTTGTCAAGATGGTTTGTCAGGCTTTCTCGTACCCAAAGGGCATGATATGACGAGACACCAGGATAGGAAGTCTGCCCTCTTTCGAGTGGGGTGATGTCGGCGCAACTTCCGTTGCACCTCAACCCCTATCCGCCTCGTTACAAGACGGCATTCGCTTTTTCC
>JBDRGC010000486.1:0-3950 GCA_043818215.1 Chloroflexota bacterium
CGAAGTGCATTCAGAGCCATCACCCGTTCCCTGGATTCGTGGGATTGATCCCGTACACCCATCAGGAAAAAGCGCAGCCAACCTTCCCAGTCTCCCTTTTGACTGACATCCAGCAAGTGTTGATAGTATTCGCTTCGATGGGCAGCGGTGCAGGCACAAAGGCTCAATAGCCACTTTGAGAGCGTACTAAGCGGCCCGGTGTAGATTTGGCAAATGCTTTTGGATTCATATTTTTTTGCTAAAGAGTCAATATCAACGTCGCTTATTTATATTTTGGCCCTGAAGTGTAAATAACGAAAGGTTTTATTTACACTTCTCAGGCATTCGCTGGTCAGCGAAAACCGCCAGATTCGCGGGCCAGCCGAAGATAATCTCTGGACAAACCTGGATGCGACCCAATGGAGTCCCCCCAGAGGAGTGACATTCACTCTCTAAGCCTAAATTTCGCACCTTAAAAACCGAATAAGCAAGTGAGTTGACAAATCTGCCATTTAGAGGGATGCTAGGGTCACGCAGAAGCACAAAGGAGCGCGACAATGAAAGCAAACCATCAAAATTGGTGGAGCAGTTGGATTCTATGGCTGTTCATAGCGGCCGTAATATGGATGTCTCCACCGCAGCCAATGGACAGCCAATTCGAAAACACCACGCTGTATCTGGGACAGGCAACCGTCGTTGTGTTGGACTCTGAAACCCAGAAAGACCTGTTTCCCTGGTTGCCGCGTTGGCGTTGGAAGAAACACGACTTGACCCGCTACCGTCGCTGGCAGGCAACTTACCGTAAAATGCGCCGACGCTTATGGCTGATGCGTCAGATTGCTCGTCTGGCCCAAACAGGCAGCATCACCATGGCTTCGCTGGTTGACTTTCTGACCAAAGCGCAATGGCGGCGACAATTAGGGGCGATTGTCGTCTTGTATCCATTGCTCAAGGAATTGCACGTCGAAGAGATTATCAACAAGCACCTCCCCAGTTGTCATCAGGTCAAGCATGGCACAGTGGCCATGGTACTCATCTTGAGCCGATTAGTCGCGCCCCGCGCCATGTACAAAATCAGCGATTGGGTAGCCCGCACCGTTTTGGAAGAAGAAATGAGCGTTGCAGCATCCAAATTTAACGACGACCGCCTCGGTCGCACCCTGGACGCGCTGGCTCCCCATGTGCAAGAGATATGGGTGGAGATAGTCACCGCCGCCATCAAACGGTATCAAATTGATGTGAGCGTTATCTTCTACGACCTGACAGCCTTCATATTACATGGCGACTACAAAAAGAGCAAGCTGGTAAGCTATGGCTTTGCCCATAATACGCCCAGCAATAAGCAGAAAGTCAAGGAAGCGTTAGCGGCTGCCGCTGACGGTAACATCCCCTACGCCTACCAGATATGGAAAGGGAACACGGCCGATAAAGCAACTGTGCAGGAAAACATGAAACGCCTGCTGGCTCTGCTGGAAAAACAGGGATATTCGCCGAGAGATATGCTGGTTGTGGGCGACAGGGCGATGCTGGACGACAAAATTGCCTTGCTGTACGACAAAAAGAAGTTGCGCTATCTGGCCGGATTGTCAGCGCAGAAAACCGTGCATAAAAAACTGCTGTATGGCATAAAGGAGAGTGAATTTGTACCCTACACCATCAAGACCCAGAGCGGCGACAAACAATATTGGCTCAAAGCAGTCTCCGTTCCCTTCTCCCACGGGGGGAAAAGCGTCACCCACCGCGGCGTGGCCGTCATTTCCGGCCCGATGCGTGACCAATTGCGCCAGAGCCGCCAGAAGCAGTTTGATGATTTAGAACAGGCCTTCCGTGCTATCCAGGTCAAAGCGGACATCGGGCAAAAGCGGTACAAATCGACCAAGGATGTCACTGCGCGGGCGGCAACCAAATGCCGCAACTCCAAAGTGGGTCAGTTTGTGACCGCCACGGCCAGAGACCTTGATGGCGAAATCAAGTTGACCTGGTGGGTAGACGCGCTCAAATTGGTAGAAGCCGAACAACGCGACGGCCGTTATTTGATTGTTACTAACGACAAAAACATGAGTATCTCGCAAATATTCGATACCTATCGGGCCAAAGACGGGGTGGAAAAAGACAACCGGGTCAGCAAGAGCGACCTGTACGTCTCGCCGATTCGTCTGCATAAAGACGAGCGCATTGAAGCGTATCTCTTCATTAACATGGTCGCTTTATTGGCCTACACCATTCTGGAACGACAGGTCAAACAGACCGGTTTGATGATCACAACCCGCCGCATTATTGAACAGTTAGACGAGTTGGCGGTCATTGAAACCCACTGTTGGGATGGTTCCTATCTGCTCCACCTGACGCCTGTCACCCAGGAACAAACCGATTTACTGCGGGTATTGTTTCAAATTGTAGGCCCTGTACACATTCGCCCCCAGCGGGTTATCCCGGCAGAGGCGACAGTACAAATAGAGACCATCCCGCCCTTGCTATTGCCGAGGGAGGCCAGCGTATGAGAACTGCATGCCTGATAGCGGAGACAGGTGTAGTGTGTCTGGCCTCCAAAATGGCGCAGGATAC
Source organism: Chloroflexota bacterium (assembly GCA_043818215.1). GTDB lineage: Bacteria > Chloroflexota > Anaerolineae > Anaerolineales > UBA11858 > JBDRGC01. Next base: position 2,545 of record JBDRGC010000486.1, read on the forward strand.
GGCGTAATTTGCGGCCGCGGGTGCGTTGCCAAACGCATCTGTCGCCGTATTTGAACCATTTTTGAGACTGCCACTACCCAGGTTGGCTGATTTGTCTTGTTTTATTCGTTTATTAATGTGCGAAATTTAGGCTAAGTTGATATTGTCAAGCTACTCTGACTGCGAGAGAACGCAATTATCTGACGCTAATTTTCGGTCTTATGCCCCCATTTTCATCACTTATCGGAATAAATCTGGGAGCAAGTCTTCGTAGAATGCTCATTATGCGAAGATTTGCCCCTAAAACTATCGTATAAGCGTGGTTTTTAAGGCAATAGTGGCGGAAAATTCTATCGTATAATATAATACAGAACATCCATTGGTAACTTCAGCATAGAATCCACAGATAGCACATCCAGCAGAAAGGGGCGAAGCAGATTTGGCACATCGATTTCCAGAACGTTTGCCTGAGAGTGTGAATAACGACCCCAAGCGAAGCGCTGAACGTCGGATGTATAAGACGTTAGGGGAACTGGACGACAAATACACTATTTATTACAGTGTGGCCTGGCAATCTCGCAACAGACACACAGGGGTTTATGATGGAGAAGCTGATTTCGTGATCGCCCATCCAGACTTTGGGGTGTTGATACTCGAAGTAAAAGGCGGACGCATAACTTATGATGCCAGGTTGGATCAATGGTATTCCACTGATCGGGATAATGAACGACACGCAATCAAAGATCCGGTGCAGCAAGCGTTACGCAGCGCAAAAACCCTTTTACGAAAATTTCAAGACCTGCCCAGATGGGGCCATCGCTGGCTTACCATCGGCCATGCCGTTGCTTTCCCGGATGTTTATGTAGGGGCAACATCGTTAAAGTTGGACCTTCCTCCAGAGATTATTATTTCAGCGGAAGAAATGGAGCATATTGCTGAAACGACCCACAATATATTCGATTATTATGCAGACAAGGAAAATCATCGAGGATCGCTTGGCCGCGACCGTCTTGAACTCGTTGATGGTCTGTTGGCGCAATCTTTCGAGTTACACACACCGCTCGGCGTCGAACTGGCCCAAGAAGATGCCCGCCTTGTGGAACTCACTGAGCAGCAAATGGGGATACTAGACTTTTTGAGCTACCATCGGCGGGCAGCTATTCAGGGATGTGCAGGGTCGGGTAAAACTATGCTGGCCCTACGAAAGGCGGAACATCTGGCAAGCCAGGGTTTTAACGTACTGCTGACCTGCTTTAATCATGCTCTGGCATCAGACTTGAACCAGAAAGTGGATGGGAGTTTCTCCATCATGCACTTCCACGGTTTGTGCAGACATTTTGTCCGTGAAGTGGGTTTTACCATTCAATCGCCATCCACTACGCAGAACTTTTATGACAACCAAATGCCTGATGCTCTATTGGATGCCA
>JBDRGC010000487.1:0-9642 GCA_043818215.1 Chloroflexota bacterium
GGGGAGACGTTCCCACCCCGGAGCGTGGGAACGAGAAGAGGAGGGTTAATAATTACCTCTTTTTATTTACGGCCTGTCCGGGGTAGGGTCTTAGTAGTTGATTCCTTGCACAAAAAACAAGGAAATTAACCACAGATTTACCCAAAGGGCACGCTGTCACGGATTGCACGGAAAAAACAAAAAGAAAATCCGTGAAAATCAGTGTAATCCGTGGTTCCGGCTCGTCCGGGTTAGTACCTTAGCAGTGAAAAGTTTGCACAAAAAACAAGAACATTTACCACCAAGGCACAAAGGCACGAAGGAAAACTTTTAATTTCTTAACTTTGTGTCTTTGTGCCTTGGTGGTGAGAAATTCCTTTTGGTTCCGGCTCGTCCGGGTTAGGAGATAAAAATGAAGATACAATTTCATGGAGCGGCGCAAACAGTCACAGGCTCACAACATCTGTTAGAGATCAACGGCCACAAGCTGCTGTTGGAGTGCGGTCTGTACCAGGGACGCCGGGGAGAAGCTTACCAGCGTAACCGTACTTTTGATTTTGATCCCACTGATGTGGATGCCGTGGTTCTATCCCATGCTCATATCGATCATAGTGGAAACCTGCCCCATCTGGTCAAAAAAGGTTATCGAGGGCCTATCTTCGCCACTTCTGCTACTGCTCACCTGGCCAATATCATGCTGCTCGATTCGGGGCATATCCACGAATCGGATGCTGCTTATGTGAATAAAAAACGAGCCAGACGCGGAGAGCTTCCCATCGAGCCGCTTTATACCCAGATAGACGCTGCTCGGGTAGCCCAACATTTCACCGCTGTAAACTACGACCAACCTTTCGAGCCTATCCCGGGGGTGAAAGCCCGACTGGTCGAAGCCGGACATATCTTGGGGTCTGCGGCCGTTGTTCTGGATATCGAAGAAAAGGGACGCAAATTTCGGCTGTGGTTTTCCGGCGACATTGGGCGCTACAATTTGCCCCTGCTGCGTGACCCCGTGCTTCCCAATGGTGTCGACTACCTGATGATGGAATGCACTTATGGCGACAAACCTCACCGCGACCCCATGGCTGCTTTCGATGAATTGCGGGAGGTGGTTTCGAGAACGGTGGCGCGCGGCGGCAAGGTGATCATTCCATCCTTTGCGGTGGGACGCACTCAAGAATTAGTCTACAGCTTGCATCAAATGATCGATAGCGGCGATATACCCCGCATCCCGGTATTCGTAGACAGCCCTCTGGCAATTAATGCCTCTGATATCTTCCGTGCCCACCCCGAATGCTTCGACGAAGAAACCCAGGAGTTTATGCGGCATGATCAGCGCCATGCAGCCCTGGATTTCGACCTGTTAAGTTATACTCGCTCGGTGGAGGAGTCTAAAGCCATTAATAAAGTCATAGGCCCAGCGATCATCATTTCGGCCTCAGGAATGGCCGAGACCGGGCGCATTTTGCACCACCTGCGCAACAATATCTCCGATCCACGCAATGTTATTTTGATTGTCTCGTGGCAGGCCCCTCACACTCTGGGACGTCGTCTCGCAGACCGGGAGAAGCGGGTAAAAATCTTCGGCGAAGTCTTCCACCGCAAGGCTGAAATTGCCACCATCGGCGGCTTGTCTGCACACGCCGGTCAGACAGCTTTACTGAAATATGCCCTGGCATCTCGAGGGCAGTTGAAAAAGATATTCCTGGTGCATGGCGAAGAGCGGGGGGCGAAACCATTTATGGAGAAATTGGACCAAGCCGGAATGTCGGAGGTTTACTTCCCGGAGATGCATACTGGTATAGATGTTTAGAACTTTTGGCTCTCTGGGAATTCCCCTGCCTCTTGCCAGGGCACGAAGTGTCCCAGAGACCCAGATTTAGTTTTTAGTTTACGGGAGGGTGGGGAATGAATGCTCTTTTGCTTTCCCACAACGCGGATGAAAGCGCAGTATTGCGTCTGGCTCTGCAGCGAGCCGGTTTTGCTGCACGTGTTAGTACAGACTTGAAAGTTGTCATTCAGGAATGGCAGTCCCAGCCTTCGGATTTAGTGCTACTTTCTTTTCTCCAACAAGTACCGTTGGAACAGATTCGTGAATTACGATCCTATACTGAAGCCCCCTTTGTAGTGGTCACAAATCCTGTTGGAGAAGACTTGCACGTTGAATTGCTCGAAACTGGTGTGGATCTGATTGTTTTTCGGCCTTTCAGCGCCAGACTTTTGATCGCCCAATTGCGATGCTTGCTGCGGCGGTTTACCGGTGTGTCGGTTTTGAACTTGCCCAACTTTACGCTGGGGGATTTATCCCTGGATCCATCTACTCGAACAGTGCAAATCAAGGATGAGCCTTCGAAGAATCTCACGCGTTTAGAGTTCCGTTTATTGTACACATTGATGGTACATGGCGGTCAGACTATGTTGACAGAAACATTGGTAGAAAATGTTTGGGGATACAGCGGAAGCGGCGACCGTGATCTTGTGCGGGGTTTGGTTAAAAGATTACGGACCAAAATAGAGCCGGAACCACACGCTCCACGGTATATTCTGACTATCTCTGGCGTGGGTTACAAATTGAATATCTAGCAGAATATGCAACGAAACTAGTGCAAGAATAAAGGAATTTGAACAATTTTGGTATAAAATTTGAACGGCTTTATAACATCAAATCGCTATACTCCATTCAACTAAACTGAAGTTTAGTCGAGAATACCAGGTGTCGTCTTATTAAATGGGGGCCATGTGGGTTCGAACTGCGCCTCCGTTGCTTTCTACCCCGCCGCCCCTTCTTTTCGAGACGATACGAATTGATTCATAAAGAACCAAGGAGAGTATATAATGGAAACTGCCGAATGTATTTCTTGTGAAGAAAAAATCACGTTTCAGATAGAACCCAAAATGGGTCAACTCGTCACATGCCCAAAGTGCGATGCTCAACTCGAAGTAGTGTGGCTGGACCCCATCGAATTGGATTGGCCCTTCGACGATGATGAGTACGACGATGACGATGACGATAACGATGACTAAAATAAAAACGTCTCTTTGGGACATGGCGTGATGAGACCCTTGGGGTGGGGGGTTTTGCGGGCTGGCCCGTAAAACCTCCCCACCTCTTCTTCCTTCCACAGGAGTTCCCAGAGACTCATTTTTAATCAAGGAATAGCGAGATGTCAATTGCCAAATGTCCTCTATGCGGCGAGAAAGTCAAGATCGATACCAAGCCCTGGCTTGGTCAGCATGTAGAATGCCCGGCATGTGATGCGGTTCTGGAAGTAATCAGGGTGCATCCATTGGCGTTGGATTGGCCTTACGATGACGAAGGTTATTCTGACGCCAACTACGACGAAGAAGATGAATTAGACGAGGACTAAGATTAATAACTCGAAATTGTAATGAGAGGCGCGTTCGTTCAGCGATCAATTGACTGAACGAACGCTTTTCTTTGGTATAATCCTGGCGCAATCGGAGAGGTGCCAGAGTGGACGATCGGGGCGGTCTCGAAAACCGCTGTAGCCGCAAGGCTACCGTGGGTTCGAATCCCACCCTCTCCGCTGACCAACAAACCCGGGGCTTCCCCGGGTTTGTTTTTGGTTTCCCCCGGCCTGACGCTCCGGGGCGATTGAAATCGCAGCAACGGAGGGCACAAAGTCGGCCTGCGCCGACTAGAGCCAACAGGTTTGTAGTGAAGTTCGTAGTGGAATACGAGAGTGTTCCTTGAGTTAATGCAAGGTAAAAACAATATGAAACTGGCAACCTTGGGCTACATTCAACGGGATGGACATACCCTGATGATCCACCGCATCAAAAAAGAGAACGATATCCACGCCGGCAAGTGGAACGGACTGGGCGGCAAATTCGAACCCGGCGAGACCCCCGAGGAATGCGTCATCCGAGAAATTCGAGAGGAATCCGGCCTGGTGGCCCGGAATCCCATCCTGAGAGGCGTCATCACCTTTCCCGGCTTTGCCAACGACGAAGACTGGTACGCCTTCGTGTTTGTCGTCTCAGAATTCGAGGGCCAAATACTTGACGATTCAACCGAGGGCTACCTGAAGTGGATACCGGATTCCGAATTGCTGGATCTCAACTTGTGGGAGGGGGATAAAATCTTCATCCCCTGGCTGGCCCGCTCCGACTTCTTCTCTGGAAAGTTCGTGTACACGAATAAGCAATTGGTGGAGTATAGTGTGGTGTTCTACCCGTAACACCGTGGAGCGGAGAGCGGAGAGCGGATTTTATCATGCCTCTTGCCTCCTGCCTCCTGCCTCCTGCCGACTTTTGCTCAACTTCTTATTTCCGCTTGTGCGCGTTCTGCGACGCCGCGTAAATGCCAGCCAGGATAAGTGCAGCCCCAAACAGCATCAGAGCAGAAGGTATCTCAGCCAGCAAAAAATATGCCAAAATTGCGGAACCGATGGGTTCGCCCAGCAGTGTGATCGAGACGTAGGCTGCGGAGAGATAGCGCAAAGCCCAGTTGAAAGTCGAGTGTCCCAGTAGCTGCGGAACCAGTGCCAGCAACAGGAGCCACAGGTAAACCTTAGGCGAATATCCCAGCGGGGACTCGCCCGCGCTGAACATGAGGGTGACCAAAATCACCGCGGCCATGCCATAGACCACAAATATATAAGGAATCAGGGAGGTTTTCTCCCGCAGGCGGCGGCCAATGAGCAGGTATCCCGCGCCGGCCAATGCACCTGTCAGGGCCAGCAAATCTCCCAAGAACGCCTCCCCCGCCACAAAACCCGAGAAGGGTGGACACAGGATGCCGGCCTCGTTCCAGGCGCAGGAATCGCTCAAGCCCACGAGGATTCCCCCCATCAAAGCCATCCCCATCCCGATGATAACCGGGCGGGTGACAGGCTCTTTGATGGTCAACGGGGCCAAAATAGCGACCCACAGCGGAGCCGTGCTCACGAGGACAACGGAACTAGCCACGCTGGTGTATTCCAGAGATGAAATCCAGGTTGCGAAGTGGATAGCCAGGAAGAAGCCAGAGAGCAGGGCGAGGCCGAGTTCGCGGCGGCCAATGGAACGCAGTTCGGCGTGGTGGCGGGTGAGAACGATGGGGGCCAGCACCAGCGCAGCTATAAATAACCGGCCAGCAGCTATCACTAATGACGAGACGCCCTCAGCCTGCGCGTAGCGGATGAATATCGAGGCTGTCGAGACGGCTAATATACCGAAGGGAATTGCCAGCAGGGGCGGGATGGGGGGGCGGGAGTCTGGTGGATTCATGGTTGTGTGGGGCAGAGAGCAGAGGGTAGAGGGCAGAGGGCAGAGGGTAGAAGTTAGGAGTTAGGGATCAAATTCCCAAGTCGCCTGCCCCCTGCCTCTTGCTTCCTGCCCCCTGCTTACTCTCTCGCCGCCAGCGCAGCCCCGATGATGCCTGCCTCGTTGAGCATCTGTGCCGGGACGACTTTTGCTTGCACGCTCAGCCAGGGGATGAATTTCTCGTGCTTCCTGCTCACGCCCCCGCCGAGAATGATCAAATCGGGCCACACCAGTTTCTCCAAAGCACACAGGTATTCGTCAAAACGCACTGTCCATTGTTTCCACGACAGATCATCCCTTGTGCGGGCCGCATCGGAGGCATTCGACTCGGCGTCCTGGCAGTCAATCTCGATATGTCCCAACTCTGTGTTAGGCAGCAATACCCCGTCGGTGAACAGTGAGGTGCCCAAACCGGTGCCGATGGTCACCAGCAGCACGACTCCCCGCCGCTCCCGCCCGGCCCCAAAACTCATCTCGGCCAGACCAGCCGCGTCGGCATCGTTGATCACCCTCGTCGGGCAGCCGGTGACTTTAGAAAAGAGGGCTGCCGCGTCGGTGCCAATCCAGCTTGTGTGAATATTGGCCGCCGTTCGCGTGATGCCTTGCTGCACAACAGCCGGGAACCCGCAGCCGATAGGCCCATCCCACTCGAAATGTTTCGCGATTTGGGCTACAGTCTTTGCGACGGGGCGCGGCTTCGCCGGTTGGGGTGTGGGGATGCGCAACCGTGGGGCCAGCAATTCCCCTGTTTTTACGTCTACCGGAGCGCCTTTGATGCCCGACCCGCCAATGTCGATACCTAGAGCTTTCATCTATATTCTCCTCTCTGAATTGTTGGACAAATTATTCATTCCCCGACACTATTAACGTGACGCTCGCCCACGTCCAATAGAAAAGATGTCGGGTAGTGGAATCCTTGATCACCAAACACCCGGCAGCAGGCGGTAGCGCACCTTCCGGGCATATTTTCGATAGCCATCGAGTTCTTCTTGCAAGGTTTTATCTTCCAACGCGGTGCGGACGATCATAAGCGCAGCCATCAACACAGCCGGAACGAGTGCCCATACCGTCTCCAGGATGAACGGCGTCGCCAGACAAAATAATATCCCGCCCGCATAACCGGGATGGCGCACGAAGCGGTACGGCCCCGTGGTGCAGACTGTGTGCCCACGATCTGTTTGGATGCGCACCACAGCCGAGAAAAAGCGATTCACGAGTAGCGCCCAGGTGCCTAGGAAGAAGCCCAACAATGCAATAACCAGTGCAACGAGCGGAACCGTGAGCGAGATTTCCGGCGGCCATCCGAAGCGTTTGTCCAGCCCGGCCACAATCAGAATCGCCAGATTGCCATAAAGAAAGGCTACAACGCCGAGTACCCGATCCCAGGGTTTGACACCTTGTGCATCCCGGTAGCTGGCGCGCTCTTGGGCCAGACCCGGGTTCATGCGGAACATGAGCACCCGGCTGACCACGGTCAGGATGATTGTCATCCCTGAATATACCCATGCCCACTCCCATTGCCACGTACCCGCGCTGATGAAGAGAACTACCGGGGCGAGAAGCAGGTAGATGGCGAAGCCGATCAACGCCTTCCAGGGGAATTGATTGGCAGCCTCAGCTTGTTCGTTTACATTCTCAACAGACAGGTTATCATTCACGTTGTGCTTTTTTTCTTCACTCATCACGTATTCCTTATTTCTCATTCCTGTACCACCCGCGCATGTAGCTCATCCGAGAGGAACTTCATCGCTTTGTTGCGCATGATGGCCCGGTGATGGCGCTGAATTTGGCCGGGGAGCCAGGCCACCATCAGATCAGGATAATATCGGCCCAGGGTTTTTAGCCCCCAGCCGACTCCTTTGACAGCGTCCATTTCCCACTCGGTGAACATGGGTTCCAGCAGGGCGAGCAGCGAGCTGGCTTGAGGCGTGTGTGCTGCATCCCCGCGGGATCGCTTGGCCCAGAAGTGGACGGCGACTCCCACGGTGCGGCGCACCCAACGGTTGGAGTCATCCCGCCAGGGTTGCAGGAGGATCAGCGCATCCTCGAAGTGGGTCACCAATCCCGGGCCTGGGATGCGCTCCCCGAAGATGTCAGCCCCGTACCACACGTCGGCGGCAATGATGTAGTCCCTGGAGCGGGCGAATGCTCCGGGTAGATCACGCTCCGATTGGGCGTTCAGCGCGCCGCCGATGACCACCCACCCGCCCATGGTTTTGTCTGCGGCGATGCGACCCAAAAAGGGATTTGTGGTCTCGATAGGCCCGGTGCCAAAGGTTTTACCGATGCGCTCCAGGATGGGAAAGGGAGTCTTCCCAGCCAGCACGGGGGCCAGCAAGGCGTAAGCAGCCTCGATTTCTCCGGCCTGGACGAGGGGCGAAATCTGCTCGCCAAGTTGAATGGCGTCTTTTGTTTTCATGATGATCAAATGCCCCCTTCAGCCGCTTTTTCCTCCTTGAACGAATCTAAACCAATTTCTCGAATCCGTTTCAGGTTGCCGAGGCGATCTGACCGGAAGATGAATCCAAAAAAATTCGAGATCAAATTGTTCAGCTTCTTGCATTCCTTCAAGTCCGCAAACTCTTCGCATTGGGCGCAAGTCATGTATTCCCGGCCCATAGCGCAGGCTTTCATGGCGCAATTCTGATTCATGGGTTTGTCGCTATGGCAGCCGAGGCATTTCCCTTTTTGATACATACCGCAATTGCTGCATACCAGACCACAATAGGCTATGATGGTTTCTTGCATTTCAGCACACATTTTTTATCTCCGAAGTGGCGCATTTATACTGAACACGGTTAGTAAATAACAATTCGACATCTAATAATAGTACACGGATTTCACGGATACCACGGATTTTTCCCTTTATTATTTCGCTGTATCCGTAAAATCCGTGTGAATCCGTGTACAAAAAAATGTTACTCTATGCCCGTTGCGAGTATACAAGTTGGGGGAGGGCGTCTTTCCGAACCTATTTAACCACAGATTACACAGATTTACACAGATTTTTCTTTTTTTTCACGCCGTACCGGCACGGTGTCTTTGCAATCCGTGACAACGTGCTCTTTGGGTAAATCTGTGCTTTACTGTGCTTCCTGACCATAGTAAGCAGGCACATAAGTCAACCAGGTTTCATCTTCGACTGGTTGCCATTCGTCCGCGTGTTCGGCATCTTCGGCCGCGTTAGCCTGATATCCTACGATCAATCGCTCGCGGATCGCGTAGCGGTGTTGGGCCTCGATATAAGCCTTGATGGCCTCGGCGATGAATTTGCTGTATCCGCGTGATGGGGAAAGCTCCCGAACCGTATCCCTTAGATATTTCGGTATTGTCAGGGTTACTTTTTCTGTGACAGCCATTTTGTCGGCTCCTATTCACTATTCTCCTATAGCCTTTCAGAAAAAGATTTTGACTCCGCCTGTCATTCCCAAAGGGACAAGTGTGCGAAGCAGCTTTACCGCTGACACTTGCACCGCACTGCGTTTGGTGCAGTGCAGGTGAGCAATCTCATCCTTGGCGAGAAGTAGATTGCTTCACCGAAAAGCGTCGGTTCGCAATACCAACGGGTACACCTGTCCCTGGTGTCTAGGGATACCCTTGCGGTATGACATCTGGGTAAGCGGAGTCAAAAACATTATCTTAACATCTATATCTCTGTGCCAAGTGTTTGACTACTTCCTCTGCCGGTACAGATTGGAGTCAACCACTGCGGCCATTTTCTGCTCGTCAAAACGGCCTCCCAGGAATTGGTTGATCTGCCTGACGTGGGGGATGGGATCTCTCAGCATGGTGTTGTAATCCACATCCAGGTATTGCAGGTTGGGCTGGCTGTTCATCCAGGCTCTGACCTGCTTGACATGCTTCTGAAACAAGTCTGCCATAGCGGCATCATCAACGCGGGATTCTTCGCCGCGATGGGTGAGCATTTTGGCCTGCGAAGCCAGCACCTCATCTATATTACGGCGCATGAACAACACGCGGTACTCGTAATCCGGCGGCAGATGAACAAGCAAAGCAGCGATGATCTTGACAGCTTTGCCCCAAGCCTCAGGGAGCCAGGCAATGTCGCCATCCTTGAGTTTTTTAGCGCGTTCGAATTCGTAGTAGCCTTTGGGGTTATCCTTATCCGCGGTGCGGATATCATCGGTCAACGGAGGAATACCGCCAGCCTCCAGCATTTTCATCAACATTGATGTGCCTGAGCGGGGCAGGCCAGAGACGATGGTGATGACTTGCTTTTGCTTGCGTCTAAATAAGCGTTTCATGGGGTCTCCGGGGATCAGTAAATCAGTAGATCAGTACATCAGTAGGTCAGTAGATCAGTAGATCAGTAGATCAGTAAATCAGTAGATCAGTACATCAGTAGATCAGGGATCAGTAGGTCAGCTATTCGTGACT
>JBDRGC010000488.1:0-4058 GCA_043818215.1 Chloroflexota bacterium
GGGAAAACTGGAGAGCCGGATGCGCTGAAAGGCGCACGTCCGGTTCGGAGGGGAGTTCAGTGAAACCTGTTGCAGCAATGCAATCAGGCGCACGGTTCTTACCCTACAAATCGAATGGTCGCTGGCCATCCTGTGGCAGGCCATGCGGCGGGTTTATCGCCCCGGTTCACCCTTGCCTGTGCGCATCCTGTTTCCGGTCTACGAAGGTACGTTGGAGGAACGCGCCATCAATCTGATCGGCCAGAAGATGAAAGCAGCCACCCTGTTCTATGGCGACGAGGTTGCTTCTGCCCTGACCGAGGCAGACGAGAGCGACTTCCTCACTGACTTGGTGCGCTCTGTTTTGAAAGGCGAACGGGTTGAGAAGATTGACAGCATCTTCTCGGTGGAAAACACGACCACAGCCTCGCCGATGGGTTCGCTCACGGCGACAAGTCCGAGGGTTATCCCTGCGATGACTCTGGACGAGTGGATGGCATCTCAGGGTATCTCCAATGGCAGGATCAGGGTACGGCGGCGACGGCGTACACCTGTGGCTACGGAAGATCAGATGTCGTTCTTCTAAACAGTAGACTGCCCGGCCACCAGCAAATATGCTGGTGACCGGGCTTTTATATTTTGGCCTACGCTTCCCCCTTTTTTTGCCCAAAAACACGCATCATAATACCGCAACCTAATACAGTATATGTTGCCCGAAATGCCCTTTTTGGGTACAATTAAGGCCTAAAAACAGGCTCTAAGGCCCAAAAATCATGCACCATAATATTCTAAGGACTAAAAATGAAAATTCCTGAAACCGTTAAACAATGGCTTGACTATCTCGACCAGCAGGGGAAAAGCACCCACACTATCGCAGCTTACCGCCGCGGACTGGCTCATTACATCCGCTGGAACCGGGATACCTACGGCAGTGACTTCGATCCCTCCGCTGTCATTCCCCGTGACGTGCGCGATTGGAAAGCCTTCCAGCAAACCGTGGAGAAGGCCGCACCGTCCACGATCAACCAACGCCTGGTGGCGCTGTCAGGTTTCGTCGATTGGGGGGTAGAGCAGGAGATGGCACGCACTAATCCCACGGCCAGCGTCCACACCCTGGAATTGCCGCGGCGTAAACCCAAAGCCTTGTCTCAGAAAGATCAACGCTGCTTCCTGCGGGCTGTCCACCAGAGGGAGAATCTGCGCGACATTGCTATTGTGGAGATGCTGATCGGTACGGGATTGCGGGTCGCCGAGTTGCTTGCCTTGCAAGTGGGGGATTTGGAGATCAACGGGCGCTCTGGGTGGGTTAAGGTGCGCAAGGGGAAGCGCAGTAACCAGCGTGATGTCCCCCTAAAAGCTGAGGTGCGATCCGCTTTGGCGGCTTATCTGGCCGGTCATCCCCATGCTGGTGACCCTAATGCTCATCTATGGATAGGACAGCAGGGGCCGCTGAAGGATCGCAGCGCGGTGTTGCGAATGTTGAATAAATATGCTTTCGCTGCCAAGATGGACAACTTTGGGCCCCACGTCCTGCGGCATACTTTTAGCGACAATTACCTGCGGGGAAATCCTGACGACCTGCGCGGGTTGGCCGCATTGTTGGGACACACAAATTTGAACACGGTGATGATCTACACGGAGCCGTCCTTCGATGATCTGGCGGAGAGGGTGGAGCGGATGTAGAAAAAGAACATTCAAGCAGTTTCATCCTCTTCAGTAGACTCGAAAAACTCACAGCCCTGATGTTTGAACGTCAACAGATCCGTTCTGCCTTAACCTTTATTGCTTCTTCTTTCAAATTCCGCTTGACAAGCATATGAAATACACAGTAAAATAAAAGCAACCCCCCCGAAGATAGTATCTTCGGGCCGACGCCCGCCCTCACCGGCGGGCTGTCCCTTAAAATCGGAAGTTTTCCATGAAACGAGTGATTGCATATATTGACGGATACAATTTATATTATGGCCTGCGCTCCAAAGGGTGGAAAAAGTATTACTGGCTAAATATCCAGAAACTCGCCAGTCAGTTTCTAAGACCACAACAAACACTGACCGCCACAAAATACTTTACGACAATCATCAAATATCCAGATGATAAACGCCGCCGCCAACAGGCGTTTTTAGAATCGTTAAAGACGTTACCCAATTTCCACATTTTCTATGGACATTTTTTGGCCGATACAATTACTTGCCGGAAATGCGGTCATACCTACACCACCTATCACGAAAAGATGACCGATGTGAATATTGCTGTGGAACTCATGCAGGACGCTTTCGAAGATCAATTCGATCTTGCCTTTCTGATCTCCGCTGACAGCGATCTGGTTGGCCCAATATCCGCCGTACAAAGATCGTTCCCAGGCAAAAAGGTCATTAGCATCTTTCCGCCAAAGCGTTCGTCATACGCCATCAAGCAGGTTTCGAACGGGGTTTTGCATATTGGCCGGAACGAGTTGTCAAAGAGCATATTTCCAGATCAGGTTATCAAAGACGGGGTTACGCTCCAGCGTCCAGCAAAATGGCGCTAAAAGCGATCAGTTCAGGGGGAAAGCAAGGATTCAAAAATTCTCCTGTTTGATTTTGGGAAAAGATGTATCATTTGGAGAAGCATCAGTCAACATGCTACCACTACCTCTTTCTGCACCATCCAACATGTAGGTGGGACTATTTCCCCACTTGCACACAGGGTTATATTTGAGTATAATAGAACAGACGTTCTTCCTTGTGCTGCTTGTCTCCATCCGATGCTGCCGATAATCCCAACCGACTTCTCCAAGAATCAAGTACATGCCGTCATGGCCCCTCGATCTCTGCGCCGGGAGCTGATGACTCACCTAATCGTCCGGCTGGCCCTGTGGAGGTGCTAGATGGCGGCAACCGCTTCGATGCCTGCGGCCTGAGCCGTGAACTACGCAGGCGAGGGAGGAACTTCTACATCCCATTGAAGCGGGTACAGATTTCCAGAGCTTTTACCTGCTACCAAATGGCTGCCATGCTCAAAGAGATCGCACCCCTGTCTATGCCAATGGTGATCCTCGACCTGTTGGCTACCTTCTATGATGAGAGCGTTCCCTTCCCTGAGCGTCGCCGCTTATTTGGTCATGCACTGAAGCGCATTCGAATTCTGGCACAACAATCTGCGGTGATTATCAGTGCACCGCTTCCACAATCTGACGATGAGATTATCACTCATCTGGAAGCAAACGTAGACCGGGTTTGGCGTTTCGAAGCCGAGTCCATCCCTGTACAGCCAAGACTGTTTTAGGAATCAACTATGGGCCGTACCATTGCATCCATCACCCAGGCTTTCATCGCAGAGCGGGCCGCCTTCACCCGCTTTCGCCGCGCGCTGCGGCGTGAAGATCAACTGGTTCTGGATGACCTATTCGCTAATGCTCAGAAGCATCTGTCTGCATCTTCCTATGCCTCCCACGCCCTGCCATTCGAGACCTTCCTGCTGTCCATGCTCCTGGAGGAACACAAAGAAATAATCCGCCTTCGCTGCCAATTCGAAGAGTTGCAAAAAGGAGATGGATGAGTGAGGGCAGGCTGGCTGCTGGACTTGTACGCCCGCTCTGACGAGGGGGTAGTGCTGTGGCTCTTGGGGGAAGATGGAATCCGCTATCGATTTACGAGTACATTTCCAGTTACTTTTTACGCGGCTGGCTCACCGGTTCAACTAAGGGCTTTGTGGAAACACCTGAAATCACAACCCGTGCAGGTTGAACTCACCCGCACTCAGCGGCGAGAGTTATTTCAGGCCTCACCCCTCACCGTGCTGGCTGTGCAAGTGCAAGACTCTATCGACCAACACTCGCTTTTTCGCCAGGTGGCCCAACGCTTCCCTGACCTGACCTACTACGATGCTGATATACCCTTGGCGTTGCGCTACGCGGCTGTCTTTGGGATCTTCCCCCTGGCCCGATGCCGGATTGCTGCCAATGAGGACGGGGGGATTCAATCCATCGAAGTGCTGGACACTCCCTGGGATTTAGAGCCAACTCCTCCCCCATTGCGAATACTCCAACTCAGGCCCAATTGTAATCCATCCCATCGCGAACCCACCCACCTGTTAGTGCG
>JBDRGC010000489.1:0-3291 GCA_043818215.1 Chloroflexota bacterium
CCGGACGTGCAGGGCGTCGCACAGATTCGGCTGCTTTTGCGCTGACCTTTGCTCAACGTCGCTCCCATGACTTGAACTATTACAATCGTCCTAAAAGCATGGTGAAGGGAGAAATCAAGCCGCCCGTCACGGTACTCACCAATGAAAAAATCGTGCGTCGCCACCTTCACTCAATCGTGTTTGGGGCTTTCTTCCGATGGGCCTCGGAGAAACACGGACAAATATATAAAACTACTGGTGAGTTTTTTGCCCCTGAAAATGAAATGCCTGGGACGGAACTTCTTGCCCAGTATCTCGAGACAAAGCCCGAAGCCGTGCAGCAAGCTATCCAGCGAGTGCTGCCAAAGGGGCTGCATCAATCTTTCGGCCCAGATGAATGGGCGTGGACGTCTGAATTAATCAACGCGGAAGAAAAGGGAACGCTGGACAAGGCTCGGTTGAGCGTAACCACAGAATTGGAAGACTTTGCCAAGCTGGAAGACAAAGCTGCGGTAGAACGAAAATACAAGCAGGCTGGATATTTTGTCAGCGTTCAAAACCAGATCCGAAAGCGTAATCTAATAGGCTTCCTTGCCACCTACAACGTTTTGCCAAAGTATGGTTTCCCGACCGATGTTGTCGAACTGAAAACCAATCATCTCACAATCAGGAATGCTAACCGAATCGAACTGGATCGAGATTTACGCATGGCAATTTCCGAATTTGCACCGGGCAGCGAGGTGGTGGCTGCCAAAGTGGTCTGGCGCAGCCAGGGGATACGAAAACTACCCAACCGGACCTGGGAGCCTTTCAAATACATAGTGTGCGGTGAATGTCATCGCTTCCACTATGCCGTCAACGAACTGCCCATGCTGTGCCGGGGCTGTGGCAATACCCTATCCGATCACCCTGAAATGCACGGGAAGTTCATTGTCCCAGAGCAAGGTTTTATTGCAGGCAACCAAACGCGCTCCCCAGGTGAAACCCCGCCCCAACGTATTTATGCCAGCCGGGTCTTTTTTGCTGATTATCGCCTGCCTGAATCCGATAAACTCATTGATACACCTGAAGAGATAGATCAGGTTGTGTCATCCAGTCGTGCTCAAGTATATAAACGATATTCTCGTCACGGATGGCTGGCGGTGGTAAACAATGGTTGGGGCCGCGGTTTTCGCATTTGTAGTTTTTGCGGGTACGCAGAACCGGTTCCGTTAACTTCAACGCGCGTGAAAACCACCCACAATAATCCGCTCAGTAGCGAAAGTTGCAATGGAAAGTTTGTTACCTATCATCTGGGGCACCGTTTTATGACGGATGTATTGGAGCTGCGCACAACTTTACCATCTTTTGGGAATACGCATACTTACTCTCTGTTGTATGCACTGTTGGATGGCGCCAGCGAAGCCCTGGGCATCAGCCGAAACGATATTGATGGCACAATTTTCCCAAGAGGCCATGAGCAACCTCCGGCACTGGTGTTGTTTGACAATGTGCCCGGCGGGGCAGGGCATGTCTTGCGAATTTATGAAAACTTGCGTTCAACCTTCGAAGCCGCCTACGAACGTCTTGATCGATGTGAGTGTGGTGAGGAAACCAGTTGTTACAATTGCTTGCGCAATTATCGCAACCAGTATTTTCATGATGACTTGCAGCGCGGTTCCGCCCTGCGCAACCTGAGGACTTTGTTGGGAGTAGGAATTGAGTAACAATACGTCACTTACTTGGGAAGAATCCGTCACCCATTGGATTCTAGCTGCGCTACAAGATACCATTGGGTTAGCAGATGACCCTGATAATATTTTGTTTGGGGATGTCTTGTTGGAACTTGCGAAGCAGGGTGTGGAAATAGTGAATGTTTCCAGCCCAATGGTGCTGCGTTTTGAATACGAAGTGCGCTTTCGTGGACATCCGAATTCGAGACAGGAATTTGCATCCATTTTGTTCGTCCCAAGTTTTCCCATCGATACTGTCCCCTACGATATTCAGAAGCAAGCATCTGCCATAAATCTGTCGTTACGACAATTTTTTCCAACCCTCAGCTATCGTGTTTTACGTTATTTGCCTCCTGATTGGTGGCCGGTACTTCACCAAAACCAATTGTGTCTGCAGAAAACTTCCGACGAGATGAGCGATGCGGAGACCGCGAAATTCGTGATACAGCATTGTTTAGGTTTGGAACATCGTAAGATAACAAGCGTGGGCGAGTTGTTTGCATTACTCTCTGAAGTCGTGTTGCGCAATCTCAAGATACCCTCTATCATCCAGAAATACTTGATTTCACCAGATATTGATGCCTCTTTTTTGCCATTATCCCGCTTACTATCTCACCCTTCGGAAGCACGAGCCTATTTGCAAAAGGTATGGAGTACATATACAGAATACGCCACTCAGGAAGTACCAGCGCAGGTCGCCGAAACCCTGGCAGTGGATGTTGTTCCCTTTCTTGCACATCTGGCAAACAATCCAATTAGCCAGAATAAAATTACAGGGTTGCTGTTCGAAAATGTACTCAAACCAGCCGTTATTTCCTCTGAAGCAACGCCCCCTGTATGGATGCGCTCAAGTGTTCACTATTACGTTGACGAAACAATGGCTCTCGAAGACCAATTGGCGCGTCTTGGAGAAAATATGCCGGGTGAAGCCGCTAATTTCGAAACCTGGACTACTTTTGCACAGGAGTGGGCTCGCTGGCGGGTAACCTACTTTCGACAAGCCACCCCGTTGGCGTCTACTCAGGCCAGCCAGCGCACTATCCAGGCGCAAATCCATCAGCAATTTGCGGACTGGTTACTATCTCACTACGCCAGTCTATTGCAGCAACCCTACTTACCCTATCCCACAACAGTGCATCAGGCTTTACGCTTCCTGGCCACAAGTTACCAACCATCCCCTAAACAACCGCTCGCCCTTGTAGTCGTTGATGGTATGGCCTATGAAGATTGGTTAATTATCCGAGATGCCTGGGAGGAAGCTGGAATATCATGGCAAATGGAAGAAAGCGCCATTCTCGCACTTGTGCCAACGCTTACATCTGTTTCGCGGCAGGCGTTGTTATCGGGAAAATTACCTCGCCATTTTGCCCAAAGTTGGTTGACTACACAGCATGAAGAGAAGCACTGGCGAACATTTTGGGAAGCGATGGGTATTCATCCAGACAGCATTGGTTACATCCGAAATTTAGGTAAAAGCTCCATAGATTCAGAATCCCATGATCTTGAAACACGCCTGGAAAACACTCTTAGCCGACCGCATTTAGGTGTAATCGCTTTGATTGTCAACACCGTGGACGAACTTGCTCACCACAACTTGCTT